>CAYPCH010000004.1:0-61333 GCA_964409165.1 uncultured Oscillospiraceae bacterium
AATGCTACGTTAGTGGCAAAGAGCCCATAAATACTGTGGGAAAGTTGAGTAATAAGGTAATAAGGAGGGCATATGAAGAAAAAAATAGCTATTTTAGGAGCCGGACCTGCAGGTTTGAGTCTTGGGTTCAATCTTTTACACAAATACGGTAATGATTTAGAAATAGTAATAATTGACAGGGAAAACAGAGTAGGCGGAATATCAGCCAGTTTTTCAGAACATGGGTTGTATTTTGACTATGGAAGTCATAGACTTCATCCCTCTGTCAGTCCGCAATTATACAGTGATATAAAAGGTATGCTTGGAGAAAGGCTTCTTACAAGACCTCGTAACGGAAGAATCAGGCTTCTCAATAGGTTTGTGAAGTTTCCTTTGAATCCTGTTGATGCAACATTACATCTACCGCCTCACTTTATGCTGGGTGTAATGAAAGATTCAGTCACCAAACGTTTTAAAAAGAAAAACATAAATGCAGATTCTTTTAAGGAAGTACTGTTGGAATGTCTCGGAGAAACAATCTGCAATAAGTTTTATTTCCCCTATGGCGAAAAACTCTGGGGGCTTAAGCCTGAATTATTGGCTGCAGAGCAGGCCAGGAAACGAGTATCGTCAAACAGCATAGTTAAAATAATTAAAAAGGCCTTTTCTTCTATTGCAGGTAAAAATACGAAAAGCGGAGCAATTTTCTATTACCCAGATAAGGGTTTTGGAAGCATTCCAGATGCCTACGGACATGAAATAGAAAAAATGGGCGGAACTATTATTCTAAAAAGTGAAATACAAAAAATAACTCTGCTTAAGGATTCCCGCTTTAAAATCGAAACTGAACAAAACAATGAATCAGGAAGCAGAGTAAAACAAAACTTAGAGTTTGACTTTGTTTTCTCGACCATTCCGTTGAATTTTTTAACCAAAATAATTGAACCAAAAGTTTCTCAAGAAGTCAGTTCTGCCGCCTCTGCCCTACGCTACCGTGGTATGTTGTTCCACTATTTGATATTAAAAACAGACCAGTTTACAAGTTTTGATGCCCACTATTTCCCCGAAACAGAATTTCTTTTTTCGCGTATATCTGAAACCAAGAATTATTACAATAGCAAGGAACCTCAAGGAATTACAGGTATATGCAACGAAATTCCCTGCATGGTTGACGATAAAATATGGAACCTTTCGGAAAATGAACTGACGAAAAGGGTCATATCCGACCTTAATAAATGTGGTTTAGCCATAGATATGCCAGTAGCAGACTCCTTTGTAAGAAAACTTCCTACAGTATATCCAGTTTATGATTTGGTCTTTGAACAGAATTTTGAAATTGTTGATGAGTACTTCAGCAAGCTACCGAACTTTGTTCTTCTTGGCAGGCAGGGTCTTTTTGTACATGATAACGCGCATCATACGCTTGAAATGGGCTATAGGGCAAGTGAATGTTTGGACAAAGACCTTTCATGGGACCAAAACAAATGGATGAAGTTCCGGGAAGAGTTTAAAGAACATGTTGTTGTTGATTGATATGTTCTTTAAAAAACGGGTACCCATATTGACGGTGCCCGTCTTTTTGTTTATAATTCTTGCCATGAAAGATACATTTAATCTTCATGGCACAGGTTTTTGTTATATCCTCAATAATGAACTTGTAGCAATTAAACTTATTACAACTATAAAAATAAAAATAACTAAATACAGTCTCAGAATTATTGCTGAAAGTATTAAATTTGCTCTGAAGAAATTCTTTTTGCTGATATTTACATCACTTCCAAAAGCCCAAATAAACATGAGAACAATGTTAGCTAATGGAATCATCATGAGTAACATTGTTATTAACCAGTCCTTAACTGACATTGGTTCGGAATTTTTGTCATAGAAAGTATTAGATAGATTAAACTCTTCCAATATACGACCTCCTAATTATAAAGATAATGAAAATTTCGCCAGATTTCCTTTCAGGAAATGACCCTAATAAATTATAACATGTTTAATTCTGACAAGCAAAATTAAATCTAAATAATTATTTTGTAGCACTAACCCACACCATATTTGCAATAAAACTCCGTTTCGCCTATTCTTTCAAACCCTACGGATTCATAAAACTTAACAAGCTTCTTTTTAAGAAGTACCATTTGGTCATCATTTGGGTTCATGATATACTTAACTTCACCTCCTATCTTTTCCAAAGGACCGGGCATCAAATATATACAAGAAACAGGTTGAACAATATTCTTAAGTAAAAAACAAGGTAATTGCCTAAAAATCTTGCCTCCAAACCCTTTTCCCCTATGCTCTTTTTCAATAAAAAGTTCAGTAATATAAAGAGCATTGTCTTTACAATTACCCTTTGATAAAACTTGGATATAAAAACTTCTAATTTCTTCTTCCTCTTCCTTATCTGTGAATTCAAGAATCTTGAGAACCCCATCAGATTTCAACTCTTTAAGAATGGTATCCACATTCAGCAAGACGCCCTTGATATAACCAATTTTTTCACTATTATCGGTAATACTGATAAGAATCTCTTTCTTAAAGTCGGATAACCTTAAAATAGAATTGCTACAACTGCTACTATCCCCATCACTGCCATCATCATTGCTTTGGCTTTTAGTTTCCATACGACACCTCAAATATAATTTATTCTGTTGTTTATATATTTAATGTTACTCCCATTAATTTAAGAACTCAATCACAAATTATTGGTAAAAAACTTTATTTATCTATATTTTCAGGTAAGATTCGAACTGGTGTAAGAAATACAAAGCAACTCTTATTAAATCTGCTTTTTAGTGCTGTTATCAAAGATTTTAACTGTAATAATTACAGGATTTTATTTCATAAAATTCGGCATACCAAATTCAGAATTTGGTATGCCTCCTAGTTTTCTTATTTATTTTCAGACAAAAAGATACTATCTTTTCCTTCCATCGAGAAGAGCTCTCTTCAAATTATTTTAAAAGTTTTAAAGCTTCACGTGCAATAGCCAATTCCTCATTTGTCGGAATTACAAGAGCTTTTACAGTTGCATCGGTAGCACTTATATCAATTTCTTTACCCATGACCTTGTTCTTTTCCCCATCAATTTTTATTCCTATAAAGTCAAGGTCTTTTAATATCTCTCTTCTGACATATCCATTGTTTTCACCTATACCTGCTGTAAATATAACTGCATCAACACCATTCATTATTCCGGCATAGTCACCTATAAACCTTTTCACCTTATAACAGAATATATCGAGAGCTAGCTTGGCACGGTCGTTTCCTGATTCGGCTGCTTCCTCAACATCTCTGAAATCACTGCTTACCCCTGAAATTCCTAAAACTCCCGACTTTTTATTTAGAAAATCACTGATATCGTTAACAGTCATTTTCTCCTTCTCCATAAGGAATGAAATAACTGCTGGATCTATAGTACCGCTTCTTGTTCCCATACATAATCCTTGAAGTGGTGTAAATCCCATGGATGTTTCAATTGACTCACCATGCTTTACTGCACATATGCTAGCACCATTTCCGAGATGGCATGTTATGAGCTTTAAGCTTTCAATAGGCTTTCCGAGAAATTTTGCCGCCCTGTTAGCCACATATTTGTGGGATGTTCCGTGAAAACCATATTTCCTCAATCCGTATTTTTCATATATTTCATATGGAAGAGCATAAATATAAGCATGCTTTGGCATAGTCTGATGGAATGCCGTGTCAAAAACTGCCACCATTGGCGTATCGGGCATTATTTGCCTACAGGCCTCTATACCAACAATATTGGATGGATTATGAAGCGGAGCCAGTTCTACACACTTGTTTATAACTTCCATCACTTTATCATCAATAATAACGGAATCATGAAAAGTTTCGCCGCCGTGAACAACACGATGTCCAAAGGCAGATATCTCCGACATACTACCAATTACACCAATCTTCTCATCGGTTAAAGCCGCGAGCACTTCCTTCATTGCTACCTTATGACTGTACAAATCCTTATCAATAACAACAGGGTCTGCACCAACCTTAGAATGCTTCAAAAAAGATTGCTCAAGACCTATCCTGTCACATACCCCTTTTGCAAGTACCGACTCATTCACCATATCTATCAACTGGTATTTCAAGGATGAACTGCCTGTATTAATTACCAATATCTTCATTACCATCTCAGCTCCCTAAATAATATATTATACTTACAACATTGCTATACATTTTGTGCCTGAACACAGGTTATAGCTACAACACCAACTATATCCTCGGCACTGCATCCTCTTGACAAATCATTTACCGGTCTTGCTATTCCCTGGGTTATAGGACCATATGCTTCCGCCTTGGCCAGTCTTTCAGTAAGCTTGTATGCTATGTTTCCGCAATTCAAATCCGGGAACACCAATACATTTGCATTACCGGCAACCTTGCTTCCAGGAGCTTTAAACTTGCCTACAGAAGGAACTAAAGCTGCATCTCCCTGCATTTCACCGTCTAATGCCAGATTCGGTGCTTTTTCCTTTGCCAGCTGTGTAGCTTTTATCACCTTTTGTGTAAGTTCACTATTTGCACTTCCACATGTCGAATATGATAGCATTGCAACTTGCGGCTCAGCCTGCACAAGCGATTTAAAAGATTTTGCCGAAGCCAGTGCTATTTCAGACAACTCATCTGCATTAGGATTTTCAACAAGACCGCAGTCTGCATATATAAATGTACCCTTTTGTCCGTATTCACAGTCCGGAACAACCATTACAAAAAACGCTGAGACCAGCTTAGTTCCCGGTGCTGTTTTCAGTATCTGGAGAGCAGGTCTTAATGTATTGGCAGTTGAATTGACTGCACCCGCAACCATTCCGTCTGCCTCACCATTTTTCACCATCATGACACCGAAATAGAGAGGATCCTTCATAGTCTCCCTTGCCTTCTCAATAGTCATTCCTTTTGATTTTCTTAGCTCATACAGCATATTTGCATAATGCTCAATTCCGTCATAGTTTAGAGGATCTTTTATTTGTACTCCTGAGAGATCATTGTCACCTGCAATCTTTTTAATATCATTTTCATTACCTATAAGAACTACATTGGCTACCCCCTGCTTCTGAATCATTGAAGCTGCCCTAACAACCCTTTCATCCGTGCTTTCAGGAAGTACAATAGTCTTCACTTCCGCCTTAGCTCTACTCACAATTTGTTCCAAAAAACTCATTTCTCTGCCCCTTTCACGCTATTTCACGCTATGGAAATATTATAGTTATAATCTGTATTAATAACTAGTAGCTTATATTATCACCAAGTAATAAGATAAAAAATCCCTCTTAACCATCGTACTACTGACTTTAATAAGCAATACAATTATATAAGAAATGTTTATTGTATACAAGATTGAGTTCACGAATTCTTCTGTTTAAATCTCAGTTAATTGATAAATATTGCATTATATATCGGTTTTTCGGATTATTATTATGACGTGGATATAATCTCCTCTATTTCTTTTATATGTCGGTCTATATCCTCGCAGTTAAGATTACTAAGATATGATAGCTTATAATCCAATGCCTTTTTTACCGTTTCCAAAGCTTCATTATATTTTTCCTCTTTTACCAACACCAAACTATAGTTATAGTAGGCTTCAGGAAAGGAAGGTTTCATACCTATCAGTTCTTTATATAGCTCATCTGATCTTTCCATGTTTCCGAGCAAGTAATAAGTATGGGCAAGATTATCCAGTATAATGGAGTCACTGCTGTTATACTCGTAAGCCTCATTATTGATCTCTAAAGCTCTATCAAGATCGCCTTTTAAAATAAGCAGGTATCCCAGACTCCCATAGACAATTGTGGTCTTTTCATGGGCAAAGACTTCCTCCAATAACTCAACAGCCTCATCAAGTTTTCCTTTTTTCCATAAAACCAATGCATAATTGGATTTTGCCGCCAAAACATCGTCTGATGATTGTTCCAACTCGGTTAAAGGCTTCAGTATTGCTTCTGATTCCTCAACCTTTTCAGTTTTAAGCAGCAAATAGCCGTAAAGCACTTTCACTCTTGTTTTTGCTCCCTTGGTCATATATGCTTTCTTCAGCCATTCAAGGCACTTATCCATATCACCTTTTTTATAAGCGATGTTTGACATAATTTCGTAAAAATCAACTTTGTGTCTCATGAAAAAGAATATCCCTGCCGCAAGCACAACTAACACGCCCAAAATTTTATTGTAAGAAAACGCAAACATCAAAACAAAAGCAAATGCAATGTATAAAATAAAACCAAACTTCTTCACGCTTTTTCTCCTTTCATTTGTCAAGTTTTTCTTTTAACAACTTGTTTATAAGCTGTGGGTCAGCCTTTCCCCTTGTTTCTTTCATAGACTGCCCCACTAAAAATCCAAAAGCCTTATTCTTGCCGTTTCTATAATCTGCAACAGACTGAGGATTGTTCTCAAGTATTTTTTTTACAACGTCCGCAAGTAATCCTTCATCGCTCACAACCTCAAGACCTTCCTCTTTGACTATTGTCTGAGGATCTTTTCGGGTATCAAACATCTTCTCAAAAACCATTTTAGCTATGGTTCCGCTGATGGTACCCTTTTCAATTAGTGATACCAGATCGGCAAGATACTCTCCTGGGAAGGGGATATCTTCAACATCCATTCCCTTCTCCTTCAATATCCTTAATAAGTCTCCCATTATCCAGTTGCTTACCGCTTTTGCATTATTGTTTTTCATTACCGACTGTTCAAAAAAATCAGCAAGAGCCTTTGAGCCTGTAAGCATAGAAGCATCATATTCCGGAAGACCAAATTGCTCAATATATCTTTTTTTTCTTGCACAAGGAAGCTCCGGCAAGCTTGCCCTTATCTCTTCCTTCCATTTTTCATCCACTACTATAGGCATAAGATCCGGTTCAGGAAAATATCTGTAGTCATGAGCTTCTTCCTTGCTTCTCATTGAATAACTCACGCCTTTACTATCATCCCAGCGTCGGGTTTCCTGAGCTATGTTTCCGCCATCTTCTATAACTTCTATCTGTCTTGTCCTTTCCCCTTCAATTGCTCTTATAACGCTTCTAAAGGAGTTGAGATTCTTCATTTCGGTTCTTGTACCAAATTGTTTCTGTCCTTTCGGCCTTACTGAAAGGTTTACATCAGCCCTTAATGAGCCCTCCTGCATTTTACAGTCTGATACATCAATATACTGAAGTATAGCCTTAAGACTCTCAAGGAATACTCTTGCCTCCTCCGCTGACCGTATGTCAGGTTCTGTAACAATCTCTATGAGAGGAACACCAGATCTATTGTAGTCAATCAAGGAACCGCTATTACTTTCGTCATGTATAAGCTTTCCCGCATCTTCCTCTATATGAATTCTTGTAATACCTATCCTTTTTTGATTTCCGTCAAAGTCAATATCCACATAACCCTTTTCACAAAGCGGAAGATCGTATTGTGATGTCTGGTATGCCTTCGGAAGATCCGGATAAAAATAATTTTTTCTGTCCTGTTTGCTGTATTCTGAAATTGTGCAATTTGTAGCAAGTCCTGCCTTAACAGCATACTCAACAACTTTTTTATTAAGTACCGGAAGCACCCCAGGCATACCTGTACAGATAGGACAAGTGTGAGTATTGGCCTCACCACCAAACTCAGTTGTACAAGAGCAATATATTTTCGATTTTGTTGAAAGTTCAACATGAACTTCAAGCCCGATAACCATTTCGTATTCCATACCCTATCACCTTAAACCCTTGCCTTATTTTTGTCAAATCCGATATTCTGTTCTATTGTATAAGCAATCCGTATAAGTATACTTTCATCAAGAGGTTTTCCTATAAGCTGAATACCGACCGGAAGACCAGCAGAGTCCAATCCGCACGGCACTGCCAATCCGGGAAGCCCGGCCATGTTTGCAGACACAGTGTATATGTCTTCTAAATGCATTTCCAGCGGGTTGTCCACTTTTTCTCCTACTTTATAGGCAGTTGTAGGCGCCGTAGGTCCTAAAACCACATCGTATTTCTTAAACGCTTCGTCAAAACCGTTTTTGATAAATGTTCTCACCCGGAGTGCTTTCTCGTAATATGCATGATAACATCCTGAACTTAATGCATATGTACCTAATATTATTCTTCTCTTAACCTCTGTACCAAAACCTTCACCCCTCGACTGTTTATACATATCCATAAGATTAGTAAACTTCTCAGTTCTGTATCCATATTTTATTCCATCATATCTTGCAAGATTAGAGCTTGCTTCTGCAGACGAAATAATGCAGTAAGCCGGAATTGCATATTCTGTTACAGGCAATTGAAACTCTTCACATTCCGCCCCAAGCTTCTTTAATATCTCTATTACATCCAATACTGCTTTTCTTACCTCACCATTGAGGTCTTCACCAATATACTCTTTTGGTATCCCAACTTTAAGTCCTTTAACATGATTTACCAATGCTTTTGTGTAGTCCGGGTAATCTGTCCTGATTGAAGTGGAGTCCATTTGGTCATAACCGGTTATTGCATTTAATACAAGTGCACAGTCGGTAACATCTTTAGTAATTGGTCCGATCTGGTCTAACGAAGATGCCGACGCAACCAATCCGTACCTGGATACTGCTCCATATGTTGGTTTTATACCTACAACCCCACAAAAGGCAGCAGACTGTCTTATTGAACCTCCTGTATCGGAGCCTAACGAAAAGCCCGCAAGTTCAGCTGCTACCGCAGCCGCAGACCCGCCGCCCGAACCTCCTGAAACCCTTTGTGTATCCCATGGATTTCTAGTAATCTTAAAATGTGAATTTTCTGTAGACCCGCACATGCCAAACTCGTCCATATTAAGCTTCCCTATTAAAACGGCATCTTCTGCCATAAGCTTGCTGTAAACGGTTGCATTATAAGGCGGTATATAATTGTGAAGCATCTTTGAAGCACAGGTTGTCCTAATATTTTCCGTACAGATATTATCTTTTAAAGCAAAGGGAACTCCTGCAAGAGGCGATTTTGCCTCTCCATTATCTATCTTCTTCTGAACTTCTTCCGCTCGCTTAACCGCCTCATCACCTAAAACTGTTATATAGCTTCCCACCTTCGGGTCTACTTTATCTATTCTGTCAAGTATTGATTTTGTTAGCTCAACAGCACTGACTTTCCTGCTTCTCAATAAATCACTCATCTCATGAGCTGTCAGTCCGTAAAGTTTCACTGCTTATCCTCCTATTCTTATTAAATTAACTTTCCCACAGTATTTATGGGCTCTTTGCCACTAACGTAGCATTGCTCACCGCGGTCAAAAAGTAAACTTTTTGACCTTAACTTGTGAGCAACCAGAGCCTCAAAATACTATAAGTGGGAAAGTTGAGTTATTAAATTAACATAGTAAATATTATTCTACAATTCTTGGAACCTTGAAACAACCGTCTTCTTTAGAAGGGGCATTCATAAGTATTTTGTCCCTGTCATATGACGGTACGGATTGATCTTCACGAAACACATTATTTACAGGGCTAACATGATTAGTCGGTTTTACATCTGATGTATCAAGTTCATTAAGCTTATCAACATATGACAGTATCTTCTCCATATCTAATGTAAGCCTATTCTTTTCACTCTCAGTAAGTTTGAGTCTTGCAAGATTTGCAATATGCTCTATTGTATCTTTTGTAATCTTCATGATACTTCCTCCTGTCATATTGACTATTATATAAAACGTATAATGCTCAAGTCAATGCACAAAGTCGGGTAAAGAACAGTCCCCGACTTTGTGACTTTGTGTATTTTATCTGCACCTTTCAAGCATGTTCAGTAGCGTTGTTCCCAATTCATCATTAGATGCACTTGCTGCAAGGACTTTCTCATAACCTTTGAAATTAAATCGGTATGAACCGTCAGGCATCCTTTTGGTGGTATTAAACACCAGTCCGAGTTCCTCCTTATAATACGCAGATATGTTTCTTCTGCCGTAAGAAAACTCTTTCCAGTCTTTGCATTGCAAAAATGACATTAACTGCTGACTTGGGCAAACAGCTTCTTTTCTGCACACTACAAATGAATTTCTTACAACCTCACCTAATTCAAAGGGTCTATATGGAACAGATAAAAATCTTGGACTGCCAACAGCCCTCCCAGTGCCATATTTATCTTTTCTGTAAGGAATAACAGTAACATTTCCTTTTTTATCAAAGAAAACGCTTACACTTCCAAAGTCAATTACATTTACCGTTTCTGCTTTTGTCTTTTTCTTCCCGGATATGTATAAAATAAACAACAGTAAAAAAAGAACAATCATGGTGGCAACAAACACCAAGTAAAATATAAAAGTGTTATTGGAATAAACGTCACTTTGCATAGAATTCACCTTATATTCTGCTTCTTAAGGTTATAAAGCTGCAAAGTTTTCCAGGGTCCAGGTGTTTTTTAGCATACTTTCTCAACATACATCCAACCCCCTTAAATTTTTATTTATTCATTATTCGGTAATATTTCATCCATAATTTCTCCAGCTATTATTTACTTTTCATTTATCATATTTTTAAATTCTTCCTCATCAATAATTTTTACGCCCAGCTCTTTGGCCTTTTGTAGCTTGCTCCCTGCATCTTCACCCGCCAGTACATAATTGGTCTTTTTTGATACGCTTCCGGAAGTCTTTCCTCCAAATCCTTGTATAATCTCACCGGCTTCACTTCTGGCAAATGATGCAAGTGTTCCGGTAAGTACAAAGGTGAGACCTTCAAATCTATTATCTTTTATTTTTCTTTTTCCCAGGGATTTTAAATTTACCCCTGCTTGATCCAGTTTGTTTATTGTATCGGCAGTTTGCTCTTGGTTAAAAAACACCACAACGCTCTGAGCCATTTTTTCTCCAAATTCAGGTATATTCATTATATCTTCCAAATCCGCATTTACTATTGCTTCAATTGACTCGAACCTTTCGCTCAAAAGCTGTGCAGCCCTTAAACCAATATGCCTTATTCCAAATCCGAATATCAACCTATCAATATTATTTTCTTTTGATTTTTCAATTGATGCCAAAAGGTTTTCAACAGACTTCTTCCCCATTCTTTCCATATTCAAGAGCTCATCTTTTATTTGGTCAATGTGGTAAATATCAGCGATTCCCTTAATAAATCCCTTGTTAAGAAGAGCTTCTATTATAGCAGGACCTAATCCCTCTATATTCATGGCATCTCTTGAGGCAAAATGCACAATGCTCCTGTAAAGCTGGGCAGGACACTCAATACCTTTGCACCTGTAAGCAACCTCGCCTTCTTCCCTCAGGACATCAGCAGCACAGACAGGACATTTTTCAGGCATCACAAACTTTGTCTCACTGCCGGTTCTCTTCTCTAAAACCACTTCTTCCACTTCAGGTATTATATCTCCTGCTTTCTTTATCTTTACCGTATCTCCAATCCTTATATCCTTTTCCTCAACGTAATCCATATTGTGTAATGTCGCACGACTTACTGTACTCCCCGCAATTCTCACAGGCTCCAAAACCGCATTTGGAGTTAAAACTCCGGTTCTTCCCACATTTACCCAAATATCTTTTATAACTGTTTCTTTTATTTCGGCAGGGTATTTATAGGCCACAGCCCATCTCGGTGTTTTCGTGGTACTACCTAAAAGTTCTCTTTGTCTTAAGGAGTTAATTTTCACAACCGCTCCGTCTATTTCGAAGGATAGTTTATCCCTATTCTCTCCAATATGGTTGATTTTTTCCCTCACTTCATTTATATCTTTGCATACTTTGAAGGCTGGGCTAATCTTAAACCCTAGCTCTTTCAAAAAGTTCAGGGTTTCAGAATGACTTGTAAAACTTACTCCTTCTATCCTTTGTATATTAAAAACAAAGATATCAAGTTTTCTAAGATTGGCGATTTTAGGATCCAATTGTCTCAATGATCCTGCAGCCGCATTTCTTGGATTCGCAAATAATTGCTGTCCTGCCATCTCCTGCTCTTCGTTAATCTTTGCAAAATTATTTCTTGAAATAAATACTTCACCTCTTACTTCAAGAAGAGGTATTCTTTCTTTTAACAACAGAGGTATCGACTTGACAGTTTTCAAATTAAGCGTAACATCTTCACCGACCAAACCGTCACCACGGGTTGCACCTCTAACAAACTTACCATTTTCATATAAAAGTGATACCGAAAGACCGTCAATCTTTTTTTCTACAACGTACTCAAACTCATCCTTAATCGTTTCCTTTACTCTTCTGTCAAAAGCATATAGCTCTTCTTGACTAAACACATCAGCCAAGCTCTGCATCTGAACCGCATGAGCCACTTTATCAAATCCCTCTAATGGCTTGCCTCCAACTCTTTGAGTCGGTGAATCGGGCACAACAAGATCAGGTCTCTCCTCCTCAAGCTTTTCAAGCTCCCTGTAAAGGGCGTCATACTCATGATCACTTATTTCAGGGGTATCCTCTACATAATACTTGTGGCTGTGAAAGTTTACTATCTCCCTAAGCTCCCCTATTCTTTTTTCAATATCCACAGAACTCATACCTCCGTTTTTTTCAATATGTACATTTTATAAATATTTTTCCTATCTGTATCGCTTGCCCTTTGAACCCTTTAGAATGATTGCATTGAATACAAGTATTGCCATTGCAAGCCATATAAGACCCCAAACAATATATGGAAAGTGTGTCAATCTGCTGAGTCTGACTATATCGTCAGCCGGATACTCCTGCCAGCTTTTAATTATTGAGAATTGCTGATTCAATAACAAAAGCAATGTGTTGACAAATGTATCATATATAATATATGCCAGAGTTGAAATGCCTATGACTTCAATCACAAATTCATTAATAGCATCGTTTTGGATCATGTATAAAACAATTATTATTGAAGCAAAAATTACAGGATAAAGAATTATATCTTTAAATGCAGGAAAACTTATTGCAATTGCAAGGTAAATTATTGCAAGTACTCCAAGTATATATCTTTTTGCAGATGTTCTTTTCAAAAACATAATTAGCACTGAAAACAACAGAGTACCTATATACCCTCCGTTTGAAATCATAAAACTGGAAAACCAGCCATTTGACTGAAGAACAGAGTCTGACGTACTTCCGAAAGTAACGGTGAACGCTTCATAACCGTACCCTGAAAAAAATGCTGTTAAGGCATGACCAAGTTTGTGAAAAATAACGGAAATAATCCTCACCGGCAATAACACTACCTGATTCCATAACAGTATTACCCCTATCAGAATCAAAATGTATCTCCATATTTGTTTCATAAATACCCCCCCGGAAAAATCTGATATACCCCGATTATACATTTTATACATGAAGTAAACAAGCTATAATTACTCTTCAGTTACCTTCCAGACACCATCCTCATCCCTGACGGCCTCCATCTTTTCGAGTGCCTTCATTACAGCTCTTAACAGAGCTTCAGCAGATTTTTGCCTGAAACCATCCTTCATAAGATTTGCTCTGTCTGACGCATTGGACATATATGCAATTTCAGCTATAACAGCCGGCATATTCGTTTTTCTGATTACAGCAAGATTCGGTCTGTATATTATACCATTGTCTATAGTGCCTAAAGTCTTTACTAGTTCTTCCTGTACTATCAGGGCAAGCTTTTCCCCATCCATATTGCTGTATCTTGCATTCACAGGAGGACAATAAAGCGTCTCTGTACCCCTGTATTGAGAATTTCCAGGCATATAATTATTGTGTACACTTATAAAAAGTGTGGCATCAAGACTGTTAGCAATATCAACCCTTGGGTCTAAGTCAACAAAAACATCCGTTTCCCTTGTATATACTACTTTTAGACCTTTTTCTTCAAGAAGTTTGCCAAATCTTTTAGAAATATCGATATTTATATCCTTTTCACAAATCTCTCCATAAATAGCACCGTAATCTTCACCTCCGTGCCCGGGGTCAATTACGATAATAACTTCCTTTGGTTCCGGTTTTATTTGTTCCTCTTCATTATCCTCAATACCATCGCTAAAATTTTTACTGCCATTGTCTTTCAAATGAGCTTTGGTATCTGAACCGTCATGAAAAAAATAACCGCTCATACCTTTTAGTAGTAGCGCAAGTAAAATGAAAACTGCTATTGTCAGCAATAGCCTTATTCTTGCAGGTATCTTTTTATATAACCCCTTATATAACCTCAAAGGTTTTTTATTTTTTTTATTCTTTTTATTCATATAGTATCTCCAAACTAAACATAAAATGTTATGTATATAATTATATCGGTATAATAGTTGCTTTTCTTTCTGCCATATTTACTTAATAAAAAGCTTATGGACATTGAGGGTACGGAAGTTTTGCCTCTTTCATTTCATTCCAAGAGGCCTAATAAAATGGCAGAACAAAAAAACCGTTTTATAATAATTTTATTATAAAAGCAGTCTTTTTGCCATAAGAATTTAATATTATATTAATTACAAAAATAATTCTACATTGAAAAAATTAACGAATATAAAAATATATTTGTTAATTTTCATCTTGATAATTTTATTGAATATATTTATTTACATCGTTAAGTGTTATTCCCTGATGAAGAGCAATGTTCAACCCATTTGCTATAACCTTTGCTATTCTGTCTACAACTTCATCCACTTCCTTTGGAGTAACTATAAGGTTTCCTATATATGGCTGTAAAACCTCCTGTATCAATTGATACTTTTTGCTTCTGTCTATATTTTTTAACATATTGTAAAAATCTTTCTCTCTTGATGCTTCATTTATCAAATTGTCGATAACTAGGTCAATTGTATCGTTTGCCATAGTTGCCGCATCAACAACCGTTGGAACGCCAATTGCTATTACAGGTACTCCAAGCGTGTCCTTTGAAAGTCCCATTCTTTTATTTCCCACACCCGATCCCGGTGAAATGCCGGTATCCGCTATTTGAATTGTTGTGTTTACACGTGACATTTTTCTGGATGCCAATGCATCAATAGCTATAACTACATCCGGCTTTACCTTGTCAACTATTCCTCTTACTATTTCTCCCGTTTCAATTCCTGTAATACCTAACACACCAGGCGCAACTGCACATACAGGACGTACACCCTTCTGAATCTGATCGGGTACATATTCAATCAAATGCCTTGTAACCATAAGCCCTGAAACAGCTTTTGGTCCTAATGCGTCGGGAGTAACGTTCCAGTTCCCCAGCCCGACAACAAGAATTGTGGAATTTTTGTTTAAGCTAAGTACATTGACAAGTTCCTTTGCTAAAGCTTTGCATGTATCTTCATATAAAATTTGGTCATTTTCTTTAAGTCTTGGAACTTCAAGAGTTATATAATTTCCCATCGGTTTTCCTATTGTAGCCTCACCAGTTGGAGATGTCACTTTTACTCTTGTAATTTTAATATCTTGCCCTCCTGCATTTTCCACATCAACACCAGGCGAATTAAACTGCTCTGCACTTCTGCTCTGCTCTTGTTCTTTTACAAGCTCATTAGCCTCAATAGCAAGGTCTGTTATTTTATTCCTTATCACTGGAGTATACACTTCCTTTCTAAAATATTTAAATTTATATCAATCACGAAAATGATTCTACATTGAAAAAATTAATTTTCGTGATGTTACACTAAGCCTTATCATTGTCTATAGTATTTTCTTATATAACTTTTTTTAAACACCTTGTATATTTTTTGTATATTTTATTTAGTTTTATTATTATTTAGCCTTGCATTTTAACTTTTTTTATGTTAAACTACAACTTGTTAATTAACTCGCAGGAGGTGAATGAGTTGCCAAATATTAAATCTGCTATAAAGAGAGTTCGTATAAATAAGTACAAAACATTAAAAAACAGCATGAGAAAATCAGCTTTGAAAAAAGCAATAAAGAAATGTAAAGAATCTATAGCTAATAATGATGCTAAAGCCGCAGATATATTAAAAATTGCTTTTAAAACTATTGATAAATCAGCAGCAAAAAATGTTCTTCATAAAAACACCGCTGCGAGAAGAAAATCCAAGTTAGCAAAGGCGTTAAACGCTGTAGGCAAATAAAAAAAGACGTACGAAACCGTACGTTTTTTTATTTGCCTCTTAGAGTGAAATTCTATTCAGTTCTAAAATACAGGACTTATCTACATAAAGAACAAAAATCTTTGGGACATCGAGTCCCAAAGATTTTTGTTCTTTATTAGTGATTATATAAAATTTCCACACGCTTAACAATTTTATCATATTCCATCAAATCACAAGAGAATTTGTAAGGTCTCTTATTGGCCAATACCCGCGCACCCAGATCATTAAAATTGTATAGCATTTTAATGTTAAATGTCATACCTGGCTTCAACTGATGAATGTCATTAAATCCACTTACAATTTCCTTGCTTTCAAATCCTATGGGCTTAAACCCTTCAAAAAGAAAATTTTCACATTTAAACTTTACTATATTGCTTCCCGTATTCTCAAGTTTGTAATCTACAGCAATGCACTTTTTTTCTTCGTGATAATAACCGTGGTTCAATATAGTTAACTGCAAATCTCCGTAAGTATTAGTCTCAGGCATTTGTCCCACGAAAACAGTTTGTGTTTGCTCGTCCCATCTTACTGTTTGATTCAAAGATTCGGCTACACTCCTCAAAGGAATCATTGTTCTGCCATCTACAACCAAGGGTGGTACATCATACCAGAATGTCTGTTCAACATTATCAACAACCACCTTAAATGTTGCTTTCTGTGCAACATATGTTTCTGCCGCATATACTACACCCATAAGCATAATACATGTAAGAAACCCTGCAATAAACTTTTTCATTACTTTTACCCCTCCCAATTGATTCTAAAAGTATTATACAACAAAAAAATTCAGTTAACAATATATTAACACTTTTCTGCCAACTTGCATATAAGTATTTCAGTACCAACTCTGTCATTAATCTTTCCGGTTTTTATTGCAAGATCAAGATCCAATGCGTCCTTAACTACAGATTTCAAATTCTCCAGTGTAAATCCTCCAACCTGCTTAAGTAACTTCCTCCCTGCATATGGGTGTATTCCCATTTTCGAACAAGCTTCCTTGGCATCATATCCTTCACCCATAAGAAGCTTCATTTCCAATACATGCCTTAATTGCCTTGTAATCATAAAAAGGATCTTAGGTACAGGTTCTTTCAATGCAACCATCTCGTTTAACAGATTCAGAGCCCCGCTGACATCTCTTTGAACAACTGCATCAGTTAAGTCAAATATCCTGCTTTTTATTGATTTTGTACAAACCTTGGTAATATCTTCAACCGTTACCTTTTGTCTTTCTCCTAAATAAAGGACAAGCTTATCTATCTCATTACGTATTTCTGTCATACCCGGTTCACTGATATCAATGAGAAAAGAAGCCGTATCAGTATCTATCAGTTTGCCATGTGATTTTAAAATATTCACTGCCCACTTAACCAGATTATTTTGACTTTCGTAGGCAAACTCAACGACAAGACCTTTTTTACTTATTAATTTCACTGTTTTTAGCCTTTTATCAATATTATTTTCAATAAATACAATACAGGTATATTCCGGAAAGTTCTGAATATATTCTAAAAAATCTTCTTTCTCACTCTCAACTCCCTTAGCTTTAAAAAGACCCGAGTTCTTGACCACTACAAGTTTTCTGTCTAAAAAGACCGGCATTGTTTCACAGGCTTCAATTATTTTGTCCGTTTCAACCTTTCCTTTAAACGCTATCTTGTTAAGGCCGGTTACATCTTCCTTTAAAATAATATTATCAATACTTTCACAATAATGTTTCTTTAGATAATCCTCTTCACCGTAAAAAAGGTATAAGTTTCTTAGAGTACTACTTTTTATTTCTTTCTTCAAAATTTCCAAACTCATTAGATTCACCTGCTCTCCAAAATATTGCCACTCATCAATTAGCCTGCATTGTCTTAATATTTATGTTCTTTCCATAGGTCTTCAATATTATCGCTCCATCTTGATCTGTTCTAAAAATCTCAATGTTTTCACTTGAAAAAAGGTCTATAATATCCTTTGAAGGATGCCCAAAATTATTGTTTCCCACGCTTATAACACCAGCATATGGTCTTGCACTCTCTATGAAATCCAAAGTACTTGAAGTTGATGAGCCGTGGTGTGCAATTTTTAAAAAATCCGTATTAATATCTGCTTTACCTTCTAAAAGCAAGCTTTCTGCCTCTTTTTCAATATCTCCCGCAAAAAGTATTGCAACCTTTTTATATTGTAATTTTAACACTAATGAGTTATTGTTTAAAGGAGATTTGTTAATGAAATTTTCCTTATCAGGGTGCATAACCGTAAGATATGTTTTATCATCCAACCTTATTTCATCTCCTTTTCCACAGCTTTCTATTTTAACACCTTTTTTCTCTGCCAGTTGCAAAAGATTGGCATATTCATCCTTATGTTCAATATCAGGTATTACAAGATTAAACACTTTGATATCCTTTAGTACAGGTAAAAGCCCTAATATATGGTCATCATGCCCATGAGTGCCAATAACAAGGTCTAACCGTTCAACACCATAATCCAGAAGGAAAGGTATAACCACAGATTCCCCCATATTTTCCCCACCGGCATCTATCAAAACAGTTTTTCCGGAAGAAGTTCTGATAAAAGCACTGTCTCCCTGCCCTACATCAAGAAAAACCACTTCCAGACCCTTTGGAATCAAATTAACTGTTGCTATGTATATTATTAAAAGTGCTACCGCAATGGAATAATGCTTAAACTTGAGTTTAACTTTATATTTAGGTTTATACCAAAACAGGAATATAACAACAATATAATAGATGACAACAAGTATTAACGAAGGGGTTGTCACACTGAAAACTGCAAAAGGAAATCCTGCAGTAACATCAGAAATTAAAAGTACAAAGCTTAAAAGCACACTATTCACAAGCCCTATAAGCTTAGAGAAAACAATATGAATCTGACCCAGTACTGCCATAATGGAACCAAGTATTGTTATAAACTCCACCATTGGCGCAACTATAAGATTTGACAAAACTGATACCACCGATAGCTTATTAAAATAGAAAACCGTAATCGGAATTACTCCCAACTGTGCTGCGAGCGTTCCCGCCAGAACATCTGTTATAAATTCCGGAGCATACTTAAAGTTCAATTTTTCCTTAATATTGCTGTAAAACAAAACCAGCGAAATAGTAGCTACAAAGGACAATTGAAAACCTATATTAAATAGAGTAGACGGGTTATACAAAAGCATAAGCATTGCCGCAAAGGCCAGGCTTGTAAAAACCTCCGCTTCCCTTTCTATTACCTGACCTATGAGAATTACAATTGCCATAATTACAGCCCTTAGAACCGAAGGCTCAAATCCCGTAACAAAAGTAAACAATAGCAAAATATTGATTATTATTATATTGGCAACTTTTCTTTTTAATCTGAGTTTTTTAAAAACAAAAACAAGGGGAAAAACGATAAAAGCTACATTAGCTCCAGAAACCGCCATTATATGGGTTAATCCCGAATCGCTAAATACTTTCTGGACCTCTTCGCTAAGACCTTCCCTGTAACCAATGAGCATACCATTCAGAAGTCCTGCCTGCTGACTGGGCAGGCTTTTATCTATGACTCTTACAATTCTTTCTCTCAAAAAAAGTCCTGCTTTTACGAAAGCATTGCCCCTTATATCCTTGCCGAGATTTATGTTTCTGTCTTGGGCAAAAATTGTAGCCGACACTCCGGATTGGCTAAGAAAACCTCTGAAATCAAAGCCTCCCGGGTTTGTACTCCCTTTCGGAAGATTCAATTTCCCGGACACCGTTACTTCTCTCCCATATTCAAGCAGATTCTCTTTGTCGCCCTTAAGCTTTGAAAGCCTAACCTTTCCGTTAATACTTTTGAGTTTTTCTTTATTCTCTTTAATAAAGATTTCCTCTGTTCTTATTATATAGGATATTCTTGCCCCTTTTATAGCAGGAGCCGAATCAATATAACCCTTTATAACAACCTGCTCTCCTTTATATTCCTCGTATTTTTGCACATTGCTGTTATAAGAGTAAAGATAATGAAAAGCACCGATAAAATAGAATAAAACTATCCCAGCACTTAACAATCGTTTTTTTCCAGTTGCATCTAAAAGTATAAAAGATACCAATCCTACCGTTGCAGATGTAAGCAAAATAAAAATATAGGAATTAAAAGCTTTTGCCGCTATTATTCCAGTTATAAGTGACAAGCAAAATAAAGCCAGCGGCCTTTTCATATACCACCTCACAAAAAAGCTCCCCTTTTTTAAGAGGAGCAAAATACTTATGTGCCACAATAATAAAGTGGTAAAACATTGCTATAGCATTAGTCCAGAAATCTTCTCGCAGTCATATAACTTTCATTATAAAAGCCACTGACAAGATTACTGATAACCACTTTACGGTTCGAATTTCCCGAAGACGAATGTATAAACATACCGTCACCCACATATATACCAACATGGTTTATGTAATTATGCCCTCCATTAGTGTCAAAAAACACGAGATCACCGGGCTTCAATTCAGATTTTGCAATCTTACTTCCTTGTGTTGCCTGATCAGCTGCAACGCGATTCAGACTTATTCCGGAATGCTTAAATACATACATTACAAACCCCGAACAATCAAACCCATTTGGACTGCTTCCTCCGTAAACATACGGCACACCCAGAAACTTTTTGGCATATTCCACAATGGCAAGGCGAGTGTCCAAAATACTGTTATCAACCATGTCCTCAGGTGTTATCAGTGTCCTGTCTACTACTTTCTCTCCCCTTGAAGCAATAGCATCGGACTGTAATACATACCTGCTGTGAACCCAACCTTTTGTTCCCCCTGAAGTACTTATTTGAAACCATTCACCGTTACGTCCTTTAATCTCAATTGAATCTCCATAGCTCAACGTACCAACCACTCTATATCCTGTTCCTGCTCCATTTCTTACATTTAACTCGGACGCTGTTATTTTACCTTCGTTAATCAATTGTGCACTTGGCTGAATGTTTTCAGTCAAAGCTTTACCTTCTATTGTTCCACTGGAACTATCTGATTTTGGGCTTGATTCATTTGCAGTAAGCGTTTTATCTTCAATAAGTGTTTTATCAACAATGGTATTTGTGCCATCTGAAGGTTCTTTCTGTTCTGGAGTCCTTACCTCCGGTACGGAAGTCGGCTGTATCACGGGTACAGGTGTTGGTACAGGTGTTGGTGCAGATGTTGGTATAGGTGTTGACCAAACTTCTGGAGCTTTCGCATCTGGTGCATTTTCCCTGATAGAAACGTAACTTGCGTATAACCATCCGTTCTTTCCGTTATATTGAGCTTTGTACCAGTTACCGGATTCAATAATTATGGATACTTTACCGCCTTCAGGTATCTGTTCAATAACCCTTGAAGAAGTATTTGCACTTTCTCGCATGTTTAAACTACTGGCATTTATAATACCAATTTTACTTGCACCTTCTTGTGAAGTTACAGTTTTATCCGGTGTGTTTTGTACTTCTTGTTTAGGTTCTTCGACTATTTTTACATAACTTGCATATACCCATCCGGTCTTACCGTTATATGCAACTTTATACCAGCCGTTTGACTCTTCAATAATATCAATCTTATTTTTATCAGGGATCTGACCAATTACAGTAGCGGAAGTGCTTGGATTTTCACGAATATTCAGGTTGGTAGCGTTCACAATACCCTTTCCGCCTTGCTGAGCAAAAGAAAAAGTTGTACAGAAAATGAACACCAAAACAAACACGGTAAACACGGTTATGTACGATACTCTCTTACTACACTTTAACATACTTTTTTCCTCCTGTTACTATCTCTTACATATCCTCTACAAACCATATATTAATTTATAATTTTCTATACAATGATGGACAACTTCTCCAACAATTTTAAAAACATTATATACTATGATATTTTCCTTTGTCAAATCAGCGAATCAGCAGGTTAATTGTAAAACAGCAGGTAATGCAGTGATATATTTGCAAAATGACCAAGTATAAATTATATATTTTACTATACATTAATTATATACCATAAGAGTTCCGGTTTACATAATGTATAAGCACCGTATTCCTTGACCGTTTGCATAGTTCCTCTATCCTATAGAGGTAAGACCTGCTTCCTATTTCACATTACAAAGCAATGAAATCATATGTTTTTTTCCATAATTATTGCGTTCTGAGGTTTGTTATTAAGCTTTATGCAGTTTTCAATCCTTTTTATCTCATTGAAATTCTGTTTACCCCAAAACATCCTTCCCCCTATATTATCCTCTGCAACTGCTAGAAAAAGCCTTTCCGCTTTTATCTTCATCCGCAGGCATTTTATTAACAAATCGATTGCCAAAGTTCCATAGCCTTTTCTTTGATATTTCCGGTCAATAATTATTGAACTTAACCAGGCCATATCACCTTTTGCAGCAATTTGTCCCTTTAGAAAGCCTATAATATCGTTCGTTTCAGTAATATAAATACCTGCAAAAAAATCCCTGGAGCAAATTCTGCTCTTATTATATTTATCGGATAATGCCTCAAAAGATATAGCAGAATCAACTCCTGTTGCAAATCTAAACTCATTTGCATTGTTATACCATTTAAGCAACTCCGGTAGTTGTAAATGCTCAATATCTTTTAAATATGCGATTTCACTGCCAATATTCAGCTGAAACATTGAGCCTCCTTCGTACCTTTTTTAACTTATCGACTCAACACAATTATATATTTAATTCTCTATATTTTTATAAATTCCTTTAAATTACCATAACTTTCTTGTCATAAAATTTTTATTAGTTCACATAATATTTGTATCAGGTAAAAAACCCTATATTAAATTATACTTTACCTGTTAGGTATTTTATTACTACAACCCTGTTGTAGCAAAACTTTGGCTAACCTATAAAGCTTATGTCTACAGTAAGAGGAGGTGAAGAATCATGCCTAACAGTAATAAAAAAGTTGTGCCTGGCGCCAAAAGTGCTTTGGACAAAATAAAATATGAAGTAGCATCACAGGTAGGAGTCAATCTGAAGCAAGGATATAATGGTGATTTGAAAGCTTCTGAAGCTGGTAAAGTTGGCGGTAACATTACTAAGAAACTCATCGAGATGGCAGAACAACAATTAGCTGGTAAATAAAACACAATGGAAGCAAGGGGACGGTTCTGCTGCTTCCTTTTAAATGAAGCAGCAGAACCGTCCCCTTGCTTCCATTGTGTTTTTCAACAAAAAGTATGTTTCAATATCACATTTTATTATACATTTTACCAATTAACATCTATATCGGCATATGATATACTGATTTTATACACTGATACTTTTTCATACTTTTCCTCAAAACACTATAGATTTTAGTGTCGGCTGCGATTAATAATCGTAGCTTTTTTGTCTTAATTATAAATGTTACGCTCAATTACTTTGACTTTTATCACATATCGAAATTTTCCTTTTTTAAATCCCAAGTTTTTAAATGTTTCAGGCTTTTATTATAATTTTTCACTAAAAAACATACATATTTTTTTATTTTTATTGTACAGTTTAACAATTAACATTATTGAAAATATACTGTATACTATGTATGTAAGTTGAATTTTCAACATGCTTTTTCCTCTATACATATTATTCTCTGCGGCAATTTTACAGCTTGCTGCAGTTTTTTGTTTCAATTGCTCAACTTACATTTTTGAATTAAGCTTTATATTAATTATCTTAATTATTTTATAATTAAGGATATTTAAAATATACTGATTTAACAAGGGGCTATCCCCCTTGCTCCTTGTTTATCTGGTTTTTCCTCTCTGAATGAATACCATAGAAAAATTGAGTGCCTTCGATGGTTATTAATTTCTATTTCAGATTAGATTTATAATATGCTCACTCCTTCACCTTTAAGTACTCTATTCATGTTTCTTACAGCACACATTTTACCGCACATTGTACATGTATCCTCATATTCAGGAACAGAGCTCTTCCTATATTCTTTTGGCTTTTCAGAGTCTATGGAAAGCTCGAACATTTTATCCCAATCAAGATTTCTTCTCGCCTCACTCATTCTGTAATCCCATTCTCTCGCACCCTTTATACCCTTTGCAATATCAGCCGCGTGGGCAGCTATCTTTGATGCTATTATTCCTTCTTTCATGTCATTGATATCAGGCAACCTCAAGTGCTCTGCCGGTGTCACATAGCATAAAAAATCAGCTCCGTTCGAAGCCGCGATAGCTCCTCCTATTGCACTTGTTATATGGTCGTATCCCGGCGCTACATCTGTAACAATAGGCCCGAGTACATAAAACGGCGCACCATGGCAAAGCCTTTTTTCCAGAATCATGTTTGCTACAATTTCATTTATTGCCATATGCCCGGGACCTTCAATCATAACCTGTACATTTCTTTCCCATGACTTTTTGGTAAGTTCTCCTAAAACAATCAATTCTTCAATCTGTGATGCGTCGGTAGCATCGTTTATGCTTCCCGGTCTTAATGCGTCCCCTAAACTAATTGTAACATCATATTTTTCAAATATATCAAGCACCCTGTCAAAATGCTCGTAAAATGGGTTCTCGTTTCCGGTAAGCTCCATCCATGCAAATATCAAAGAACCTCCTCTTGAAACAATATTTGTGAGTCTGCCGTTCTTCTTGAAACGCTCTGCTGTCTGCCTGTTTATTCCTGCGTGGATCGTCATGAAGTCAACTCCGTCGCATGCATGTTTTTCAACTATATCCAAAAATTCCTCAGATGTTATACTTTTCAATTCCTTGTCATAAAATCCAACCGCATCATAAATCGGAACAGTCCCTATCATAGCCGGGGAGATCCTTACAAGCTCTTGCCTGAACTCCCTTGTCTTCCCAAAAGAGCTGAGATCCATAATAGCTTCCGCTTTAAGCTCTATTGCTTTTTTTACCTTTACCATTTCAAGCTCAAAATCACAACAATCCTTTGATATTCCCAAATTGACGTTTATTTTTGTCCTGAGACCCTCGCCAATTCCCTCCGGGTTCAGACTCCCATGGTTTTTGTTGGCAGGTATAACAATTTTCCCTGACGCAATAAGACTCCTTAATTCTTCAACCACCATGCCTTCCTTGTTCGCAACTATCCTCATTTCATTTGTTATAATACCCTTTTTGGCCGCATCCATCTGTGTTGTAAACATTTACATAACTCCTCTCGAAATCTTTTCTCTTATACCTTTAATATACTCCTCTATATTATCCGAACCCACAACAGCTGTTACCATTGCTATGCACCGTGCTCCACAGGAAATCACCTCATGTATGTTGTTTTCCTTTATACCTCCTATAGCAACAAAAGGTATATCAATATTTTTTACTACATAATCAAGATAATCCAATCCAACAGGTTCACATACATCTTTCTTGGTATAAGTCCTGTATATCGGTCCCACACCTATATAATCAGCTCCCTTTTCAACAGCTTCTCTTGCCTGTTCTTGAGAGTGGGTTGACAAGCCTATTATCATACTGTTCCCCACAAGCTCCCTTACCTTTTCAATAGGAAGGTCATCCTGTCCGATATGCACACCATCAGCTTTAACTAGCATGGCAATGTCGATATCGTCATTTATTATAAAAGTTGTTCTCGCATCTTTTGTTATTTTTCTTATTTCCATACATTCATAATATTTCTCTTTAAGCTTCTTATCCTTTTCCCTGTATTGAATAACTTTTACACCCGCTTTTATCATCTCATGGACAACTTCAATATTATTTCGGCCTTTTGAATGTTCCTGAGCAGTTATGCAATAAAGGTCGGTTTCAAACCTTGCTCTTCTTTTTTCTTTTGAAGTAGCAATAAAAAAAGCCTTTTCAATGTCATAAGCCTCAAACCTGCATTCTTCATAAAACTTGGATATTTCGTACTGTCCAATAATCCTCAAATTTTCTTCAATAGTCCTTAGAGCTTCCTGAATTCTCTTGAAATTTGCACAAGCAAGCTCTATAAGGGTTTCCTTATTATCAATTCCAAGCTCCTTAGAAAGTGACAAACCTACATCATTGATAGAATCCCTGCTATTCAAAAAATCCTTAAGCATACGCATGCACTTTTTTCTTATAGCGTGTCTTATTTCCTTAAGCCTTCCTGAAATCTCCTTATTGTTATAATAAAATCTTGCAAGATCCTCAAGGACTCTCAATCCTTCAGACGCACGGTTTATATTCGCGTCAAGTATCCTGTAAACATTATTCATTTAACTCCATCCCTTCTAGCACTTTACATCATTGCCCTTTTCCATTTCCTTGATAATGCTGATAATGCAGTTTCTCTGTTGCTTTGTGACATTCCTAAACCCGGGACATATAATAGTCAAGTATGATATCCGCCTGCTTTGCAGCAGCAATATTAACCCTTGGAGATATGGGAGGCAAAGCTCCACTTGCTTCCGTTTCAAAATCCCCTACCATATAAAAGCTGTCATGGACTTTCTTCACCCTTATATCATCACTGTTGCCCCATCCTGCCAGACCCGACGCAGACACCAGAAGCTTCCCTGATGAAAAATAGTTTTCGACAATCAATATTTTATACTCTACCTTGTCAAAAGCCTCAACCACAACATCACAGTCCGCAAATAACCCACTGACATTTTTTTTCGTAACCATTCCCTGTACTGATTTAACATCAATATCCGGGTTTATTCTTCTAAGGTTTGTTTCAAGAGCTTTTACTTTTGGAACTCCGAGTTGGTCTAAAAAAAAGAGCTGCCTGTTCAAATTTGATGGTTCCACTACATCGAAGTCAACTACTTTTAACCTCTTAAATCCGCTTCTTACAAGATTGAAGGCACAATTTGATCCCAATCCCCCTGCCCCACCAATACCGATCTTGACTCTTTGCAGCTTTAACAACCTTTCTTCACCTATATAACCTGCCAAACCTTTTTCAAATTCATTCATACTTGACCTCCAAAATACTTTTGCTAATACAACATCTTCTATATTGAATGCGATAAAGATTTTACATCGCATTTTAATTTCCTTGCGAAAACTAATTTTTTCAATGTAGAATAATTTTCGAGATTAATATCGCATTTCTATTTGGGGCTTCAAATAGCTGTTCATACAAAAACAATACTGGAGGTTGTATTTTGGCAATTCCTAATCTGGTCGATTGCCTGCCAGTCTTTGAAAACAGGCTGGTAACCCTTCCTGTATATTACCTGCTTCATTTCTTCAACACTTCTCCCATCTGAAATATCAAACTGACCTATGCTCTTGTCGTCAAGTGTATGCCCTCCCACTTCAGTGCTTGAGCCTGCCGACATTTTTGTAACCCCCAGACCTATGAGATTATCCCTGAACTCTGCCCTTTCCCTGGTTGAAATGGTAATTCCTGCCCTTGGAATAAAAAGCCTTAATGCAAATAATATCTGTACAAGGCTTCTATCATCAACAACTGCCTTCGGTATGAATTCACCGCTATGTGGTCTCATCCTGGGCAACGATACACTTATTTCCGTATCCGGGTACTTATTTTGAAGATAATCGGCATGAAGACCGGTAAATAAAACTTCTCTTCTCCAATCATCAAGACCTAAAAGCGCTCCAATATTTACACTTCTCATGGAAGCCATACATGCCCTTTCAGGCGCATCAAGCCTGTAGCGGTAATCCCTCTTAGGACCTTTTGGGTGAAGCTCCCTATAGGTATTGTGATTATACACTTCCTGATAAATTGTAAATCCGTCAACACCAGCATCAATAAGCTCTGCATATTCATCCGTATTCAAAGGATATATTTCTATCGATATAGATGTGAAATAATTTCTTAAGATTTTTACACACTCTTTAATATACTCTACCGACGACTCCTTCCTCGACTCTCCGGTCAGTATCAGAATATGCCGAAGACCAGTTGAAGATATCACCTTTGCTTCCTTTTCCACTTCCTCAAAATTCAGCTTCTTTCTTGAAATTTTGTTTATCGCATTAAAACCGCAGTAAACGCACTGATTTACACAATAGTTGGCAAGGTAAAGCGGCGTATATAGGAATATAACCTTCCCAAAATGCTGCAATGTTAACTGCTTGCACCTTTGAGCCATCAGTTCAAGATAATTGGCAGCCTTATCGGATAAAAGCGATAAAAAATCCAGGTTTGTAAGCCTCTCTTTCCCTATAGCATTTATTATATGCTGTTCAGTAAGCCTTTCAAAAAAGCTACCCAAATCAAAATCCATGTATTCCAAATATCTTTCATAAAAACTCATATATCATTTCCCCAATATATTATATATTTGTAGTATTACGCAAGAAAACCAGTAAGTGGTGATGACGCTTCTGCATTTTCCTTCAAAGCCCCGGTTCCGGAAAGAAATGCTTTTCTTCCTGCAATTACTGCATGACCGAAAGCTTCCCCCATAACAATCGGATCGCCAGCAGTAGCCAAAGCAGTATTGACAAGAACGGCTGCAGCTCCCATTTCCATAGCCTCTGCAGCTTCTGACGGTTTTCCTATGCCTGCATCAACAATAATCGGCAGGTCAATTTCATTAATGAGTATTCCTATAAGCTCTCTTGTTTTAAGTCCTTTATTTGTACCAATAGGTGCTCCTAAAGGCATAACCGCAGCGGCTCCTGCATCTCTCAGCCTTTTTGCTGCCATTAAATCGGGACTCATATAGGGCAACACCGTAAACCCCTCCTTTGCAAGTATCTCTGTTGCTCTTACTGTCTCAAAATTATCCGGCAAAAGGTATTTATTATCCGAGATTACTTCTATTTTAATAAAATTACCACATCCTGAGGTTCTTGCAAGCCTTGCTATTCGCACAGCTTCATCCGCATTTCTTGCCCCTGATGTATTGGGCATCAAAATACATTCCTTTGGAATATAGTTGAGCATATTTTCATCTTCCGAATCAAAATCAATTCTCCTTAGAGCTACAGTAACTACCTGCGCACCACTGCTTTTTACAACCAAAGGTATAAGCCTATTATTTGAAAACTTGCCTGTTCCAATAAAAAGCCTGCTTGAAATTTCCCTTCCATCAATAACCAACTTGTCTTCCATAGTTTACCCTCCCCCTACAAAGCTCAAAACTTCAAGGTTATCATTCTCTTTTAAAACTACTTTTCCAAAGTCCTCTTTTTTAAGAACCTCAAAATTATATTCAACTACTATTTTGTCAGGCTCTAGCCCCTTCATCTCAAACAATTCAATTAAAGATACCGGATTATCGAGTTCCAACGGTTTACCGTTAAGTTTTATATTCAACATCGTCCACCTCCATTTACCTCCATTTACCTCCATTTACCTCCATTTACCTTCATTTACCTTCATTAGTCCAAAAAATTTGTATACATCAAAAAACGCCTACCCTGAACAGGGTAAGCGAAAAGTGCATATTACTCTTTTGAACGCTTCCCTACGACAGTATTAACTGTTTCAGGTTCAAAGGGTTAAGATTATCTCTTTCTCAGCCTTCCGGCACCCCTAGCATACATATTTTATTGTGATAGATGACATTATATATCATTAATATACTGCTGTAAAGTCAAACAATATTATTAAAAACGCCATTTTTTACGTATTGTTTACAGAGGATTCATCAATAAGCCCGGTATTTATCACTATTTCATTCCATAATTCGTCCTTTCCGTGTTTTGTCTCTGAAGAAAAGGGAATTATTTTTATACCATCATCCGTTTTCAATACTTTATTTATGTCTTGAACCCTTTCCTTTATCTTTGATCTCGGTATTTTGTCCAGCTTTGAAGCTGCAATTATGTGAGGTAATTGCATGCTTAAAATCCATTTGTACATCATGATGTCATGTTCACTTGGAGAATGCCTTATATCTACAATCATTACAATCATTTTAAGCTGTTTCCTTGATGTCAGATATGTATCAATTATATCTGACCATGTATCCTTTGTTGATTTTGCTACTTTTGCATAACCATACCCTGGAAGATCAACAAAAGATAATTTGTCGTCAATATTATAAAAATTTATTTGCCTGGTCTTTCCAGGTGTAGAAGCCACTCTTGCCAGCTTTTTTCTGTTGAGCAACGTATTTATCAATGAAGACTTTCCCACATTTGACCTTCCGACAAAAGCTGCCTCTGGCAGTATTTCTATAGGATACTGTTCTTTTCTTACAGCCGTTTGCACATGCTTGGAATTATTTATATTCAACGCTATTTCTCCTTATCAATATTATGCCTCTTATTGCTTTTCCTTTACATAGTATTATAGCATTTAACTGTTTTCAATCCAACAATATTAAATCAGATCTAAATACTCGGCTATTCCTCCGTTGCAAATTCTATTTATGCTGTTTCCAAAAAAACTTTCATACTTTTGTCTTGTAGAATTGCTTTTTAAAATTACTGCATCAATATCAGGTTTTCTTTCTCTCTTATGGCGAAACTTCATTTCAGATATTTTAAGCAGGTGTTTGAATTCATAATCCGCCTGCGGCATGGAATAGCCTATAAATATCCATTTATCCGCATTTGATAAAACATCTTCCGCAACACTCCATATATCAGGATAAGAGTTCTCTCTGAAAGATTTTCTGTAACTACAGCTTGCAATATGCGAAGATATAAAATCTTCACACATATTGCACTTTTCCTTTCCGATAATTTCGTTAATATTGTTTATACCGTAAAATTCATCAAACATCTCAAAATCCATCTTGTTGAATCCTGCTTTTTGTACAACATTTATATCATTGAACATATCATTAATAAGTGTTCTACAGTTATTGCAGTAAAGCCAGTTGATTGAACCATGCACTTTTATTAGTTTACACTTATCTCCACTTATGAAACCCAGTGGCTTTTTGAACTTTCCGTTGTTGCAGTAATCTATGCATATACCGGGATTTAACATATAAATATACTTTTCCAGAACCGTATCCCAATTCAATACTACATAACTCAATTCTTCATATTTATTGCTTAAAATACCGATTAATTCTTTTACTTCTTCTGAATATTTGTAACTCTGCTCTAAAATCGTAACCACCCTGTATACAATAAACTTTCTTATTACGCCAAGACGGGTGTAAGGATAATGTATGCCCATATGATGCGCAGTTCTAGTGCAAATATCAATACAAGTAAGCATATCGTCAAGATTTGGATAAGTCTTATCACTACTGTAGCCGAACACTTCATTCATAAATCTTTCAATTACACAGGATAATGCTTTTTCAAATTCATTGTTCTTATGGTAATTTGTAATTAAAGCGGGTATCTCCGCCTGCAAAGGCAAACTGGAATTCTTTGAAAAACCTGCTCCAACTATAACTACTGTTTTCATAATAAACTCCTAAATGATATTTATAATTATATTAATCACCAAAATGATTTTATATTATAGTTTTTCATTTTTTTCATTTTTTATTAGAAGGTTCACTGATACAGCACCTTTTAGTCTAAATAGCACATTGATTTTATCTATAAAATATGATAAAATTTTGTTATTATCAGTGGAGGTGATAGTGGCATGCCAGAAAATATATTATATCTAATTGGGGGAATCACAGTATTAGGTATTTCATTTTTTCTTATGATGCGTTCAGTAGACAAAAACCTTTCAACGCTTAAGGTAAAATCAAAAAAGAAAAAATAATTAATTATACTGCCTCCAAGAATTTGGAACAGGATGCACTCTTAAGTAACTATTTTAATAGCAATTTATTTATTCCACAAGCTTAAGATATAATATCTTAAGCTTGTGGAATAAATCTGAAATATTCGTTATGTTTTTTGGGGAGGAATGTTTATGGAATCAGCACAGAATAATAAAAAGCTGATATCAAAGTTTAACGAAATCCAAGAGGAAATTTTAAAAATCGGATGGAACGGCATTATTAAGAAATATCACCCCGATATGAACTGTGACGACCCGGAAGCTGATAAGACATTTAAGATGTACAAAGGCATCTATGAGAATATGAAAAAACGTATTATCGTTGAATGCTAAGGGTTCTTTCGGATAGCTAAAGGTTGAAATTAGCAAAAACAGCATTATGCAAGTATTATAGAATAAAAAGCTTTGGGACATCAAGTACCAAAGCTTTTTGCTGGATTTCCTTTCAGGAAATGACCCTAATAAAATTGAGTACTCGTTGAGGTTACTCAATTTTGCCTCTTTCATTTAATTCCAAGAGACCTAACCAGTCCTAAATACACGCAAAATGCTGTTTTTTTATATAATCTATCCCAGAACAGATTTCCATAAACCATGAAGGTTGCAATAAGCATATACCTCTGCATTTTTCTTGTCACAGAAAACTGCTTTAGGTTCATCATTTGGAGAAAGTGCGATTCTCTCAGTTCCAGAATCTGATACAACGGCAATCCATTCAATATAATGCTGTTCAGTCATAGGATGTGTTGCAGAACCAACATCTACATAAATTTTACCGTCTTTCCTTACCGCAACTGGAACATGCTTTTCTGTAGAGGCGTCTGTAGTATTAGGTTCAAGTCTGGTCATAGGCTTTCCACAACACACAAGCTCTCCTCCGCCATTTTTTATAAGCCCTACCATATTACCACAAACCTCACATCTGAAAAAAGCTATCTCTGCTTTCATAAAATTTGTCCTCCTTGGATTTTATATTAATTATTTTTTAAAATTATATTTACTTTCATGTTATTTATACCCTTCAATAATAATTGAAAACATAAAAAAAATTATTATTTTATGTTTTTCAGGGTAAGTATAGTACAAATAATTGTGTATTGAGGTGGTTCCTATGTTAAAAGAAAAAGATAACGCAATTGATTTTAATCTTCCAGATGCGGATGGAAATAACGTTTCTTTATCAAGTTTTAGAGGCAAAAAAGTTGTTTTGTACTTCTACCCGAAGGATGATACTCCAGGGTGCACTAAACAAGCTTGTAGCTTCAGAGACGCATACGACGATATTATTGAAGCAGGAGCTGTAGTTATAGGTATCAGTCCTGACAGTACCGCATCTCACGAAAAATTTAAAAATAAGTTCGGGCTTCCCTTCCACCTTCTGAGCGACACAGATCATAAGGTGGCAGAAGCTTATGGCTCATGGGGTGAAAAGAAAATGTACGGTAAAACTTCTATGGGTATCATACGTTCAACATTTATTATAGATGAAGACGGTAGTATTCTAAAAGTTTTTCCGAAAGTATCACCTGAAGGCCATGCTGATAAAGTACTTAAATACTTGTAATCGCAATATGGCAAGTTTATTTTCAATAGTTAAAACCCGTTTCTGATTACGGGTTTTAACTTTTTTGTCTTAAGCTATTGCATATACTTTTTAGTTTCATGATGATAGTCAGTGGTATTCGTTTTAAACAAAAAAGAACCGGAACTTATAGAATCCGATTCCTTTAATATTTTATAGGGAACTTACTTCCGTCCTCCCTCAATCACCTGAATTTTTATATCGTGCCGGTCAACCTTTTCAGAAAGGTCATCAAGCTTCTGTTCAATGGTCTCAAGCTTCATATCATGTTGCTTATAACCGTCGAATAAAGCCTGAGTTTTTGGAACAAGCTCATTTTCCAGCCTTAAAACATCCTTTTTTAAACCTTTAACATCTTCTCTTACTTCATTGAATTGTTCTGACATGTCATTACGAACTTCATTGATTTGTTCCGACATATCATTCCGAACTTCCTTAAATTGTCCTGACATGTCATTCCGAACTTCCTTAAATTGTTCTGACATATCATTACGGACTTCCTTGATTTGTTCCGACATGTCATTACGGACTTCCTTGATTTGTTCCGACATGTCATTACGGACTTCCTTGATTTGTTCCGACATATCATTACGAACTTCGTTAATTTGTTCCGACATCTCACTACGGAGTTCATCAAATTGTTGATTCACAGAATCGAACTTCTGCATCATTTCAGCATACATTTTAGTGAGTAATTCAAAACTTTTGTCATCCATAAATCCGTCCTCCTGTGGGTAAAATTATATCATATATAAAAATTATAGTGAAGGGTATTTTTAAAAATTCACCTTAGTCTAAACGCTCAAATTTGCCCCTAGAACCTATTTTAGCTTTTACATGCAAAAGCATATTTTATGCCAGATATAGTCATCAAATTTATACTACTCTGCCGTATAAAACAAAATAAAAAGCTTCGGGACATCGAGTCCAAAGCTTTTTGCAGGATTTCCTTTCAGGAAATGACCCTAATAACAAAATCCGCTAACCATTACGATTAACGGATTTTATCCAGTGGAGCATAGGGGATTCGAACCCCTGACCCCCACACTGCCAGTGTGATGCGCTCCCAGCTACGCTAATGCCCCATATTATATCTGTATACTTAATTTTCTACTGTGCATCTTACTAATCACGAAAATGATTCTGCATTGAAAAAACTAATTTTCGTGATATTGTGTTAAGGAATGAGTAAAATTTACTTCTGCCCTTTTCAATTCGCTATTTGGCTTCAAATAAGCGTTAAGTGAAAATTGTAGTAGAAATTATATTTTAAAACCTTCATAAGGAAATAACCCTAATCAAAATGCGATGCAAAACCTTTATCGCACTCAATATATATTACAATATTTTTTAAATTAAAACAATACTTATTATCAATAATTTTGCACTATATTCTTGCACCCAAAATTTATTTTTTCGCTAATCCACATGTATCGTTTCGGTACTGTAATCAAATAATACAGCTCTGCCATCTTTCTCAATAAAATTTACAATATTGGCCATCATGCTATCGGCATGCGCAACCTCATTAGATACACAGGATATGCCGATAACTGCATTCTTCCATTTGTCGTTGAGGTCAACTTCAGCAACTGACGCATTAAACTTTGATTTCAATCTCTCAATAATGCTCCTTACTATATGCCTTTTTTCTTTAAGAGAAAAAGCCTCATCTATAGATAAAACTACTCTTAACACTCCAATGACCATTTCTTCCTCCACCTTTATAAAACTACATAGAACAGCGTTTTATATCGTTTTACAGCCAGCCTATATATTATATCATAAAAAAAACAGTTCTGTGGAAATTTAAGATAAAACTTGATATAATGAATAAGTAACAAGTAACTTAACTCCCTCGCATAACTTGCAATTAAGCTTTCTTTGCAAACATTAATAACATACTACAATATTCAAGGAGTATACTCAATGTCAAAAATACTGGTTATTGATGATGAAAAAACAATTTTGGAAAATATTAAATTTGTGCTAGAACTGGATAATAACGAAGTAATTACTGCCTCAAGTAGCGAGGAAGGTTTGGACTTTTTTACTAAAAACTTTAACGATATCGATGTGGTTATAACCGATATGAAAATGCCCCATATTTCGGGTATGGAAATTTTGCGCGAAATTAAAAAAATAATGCCTGAAATGAGTGTAATTATCCTTACCGGGCATGGTGACCTTCAAAATGCCATTCTGGCTATGAAAGAAGGCGCCTTTGAGTATCTGAAAAAACCTGTTACTGCAGATGAACTTTCCATTGCAATAAATAATGCCATTAATAAAAAGAATCTTCTTCTTGAAAATGCCAAAATACAAAGAGAACTCTTAGAGCACAAGAACTTTTTGCTTGGCCTACAGTATTCGGCTGAAAAAATACTGCAAAACATGCTACCTAAAAAACTTCCGGAAATCCCCGGATTCAATTTTATTGTCGAGTATAAAAGTTCCGACTCTGTAGGAGGAGATATGTACGGTGTCAGCGATATAGGTGATTATATATGCTTCTATGTTTTTGATGTATCAAGCCACGGTATTCTTGCCTCCGTTATATCTACAATAATAAAAAGTTTTCTTCAGAATATTGAGTACAATTACAAACAAGGTATTAATAAAAGAAGATTTCCCGAGATAGTCTTAGACCTTAATCTTGAGCTTTTGCACAACACTGCCCAAAGTGTATTTGCATCTCTCCTTTTAGGTTTCATTGACAAAAACACAAGGAAATTGTATACAGTTTCTGCTGGACATATCACACAATATGTTATAAAAAAAGATAGCGTCATATCCCTTGAATCTACAGGTCCAATACTTGGGGTATTTGAAGATGCAACATATAATTGCAGTGTAAACCAGTTAAGTGCGGGAGACAAAGTCTGGCTGTTTACAGACGGTATAATAGAATTCACTTCTGGCGATGAAATGTTCGGGGACGATAATTTTCTTGCAATCATCAGAAAGCATAGAAATACTGCTTTAAAAGATACTGTCAATAGCATTATGAAGGCAGCTAGAGATTTCAGCAGTGAAGATTTTGCCGACGACATAACCATCATGGGCATAGGAATTTTATAGCACAAATTTATTATCAACATATATAGCGTTTTATTCAGTTTTAATCCATAATCAATGAACAAGGAGACCAAAATGAATCACAGCGAATATATAAGCCCGGGGCAGGCTTCAGATTTACTCAACAGTATAGTAACAAGTTACACAGAATATGCCATTATTGTAACTGACGCAGATAACAGAGTTATTCTCTGGAACAAGGGCGCTGAGCTGATTTACGGCTATAATTCCGGTGAAATGCTCGGAAATTTAATCCCTTTGACTCTGCACAAAAAGGGCTCTCTTGATAATGAATTTTTCCTAATGGTAGACAACACAATTAAATCCAACCTCAATGACTATAAGGTTAATGCTATTAGGAAAGACGGTTCAAACCTCCCTGTTTCATTGACTGTAACACCTAGAATAAACAAAGAGAATGAAACAATAGGACTTCTCATCATTGCTCATGATATTTCCAGCAATATTTATCAGGATCAGCTAAGAGATGTACTTCTGGAAATATCCCATATTATAAATACTTCTGATACCATACATGAAATGTGTACCTCTGTTTGCAACACAATAAGTACATTTTTGAAAATACCTGTGGTATATATATGCCTTTTCGACTATACAAGCAATTACTTTTATATAGACTCTCAGACCGGCCTTTGCAGTAAATACAGTTCCCACTCCTGCAGATATTTCTCAGATGAAAGTATGGTTCGTGATAATGTTAAAGGATGCTATGATACTTACTCACAGTATACTATAAATTCAAGCAAGCTTGAAAACCATGTTATTTCTTCATGCATTGATAATGAGGATTTTAAAAAAGAGAATAACACAATAATTCATATCCCTCTTACTTCGGATGCCTCCCTTTTAGGTATACTTCATATTATCGTATCAACCCCGCGAAAAAAGTTTTTATTAACAGAAACTCAGATTTTAAGCCTTATTTCTAATGAAATAACAGCAGGTCTGCAAAGAAGGAAATTGGTCGAGGAAATAGAAGATTACGCAAACAACCTGGAAAAAATGGTCAAGGTAAGAACAGACCAACTCCGGGAGAAAGACGCTCAGCTCATTCAATCGGGGAAGCTTGCAACACTAGGTGAAATGGCAACAGGAATAGCCCATGAAATAAACCAGCCTTTAGGAGGAATCAGTCTTATTACCCAGGGTTTGATTCTGGCAAAAGCCCGCAATAAATTAAGTGATGATCTTCTTTTTCAGAAATTGAATGCAATTGTTGAGCAAGTAGAAAGAATAAACAGAATTATAACTCATTTAAGAACTTTTGCCAGACAGTCGGATGATACTAAAAAAGAAGTTGACGTAAAACATCCTCTTTTTGATTCGTTTAAACTTATAGGCGAGCAGTTGGTCAATAGAAATATAAACCTGGCACTTGATATTGATGACAATTTACCTACTATTCTGGCTGACCACAACAGGCTCGAACAGGTTTTTCTCAACATAATCGGGAACGCTAGGGATGCAATAGGAGAGCTTGAAAGTATAGGTGTCAGACTCAAAGATAAAGACAGTGCAACAAAATGGTTAATCAATCTTAAAAAACAAATATCCATAAAAGTATATTCAAACTGCGAAAATGTAATAATTGAGATAGCCGATAATGGAATAGGAATACCTGAATCCATAGTAAATAAGGTTTTCGAACCATTTTTTACAACAAAGGAGGTTGGAAAGGGTACCGGACTTGGGCTTTCCATAACCTACGGAATCGTCAAGGAATTTGAAGGAACTATCGAAGTTGTTTCGGAGGAAATGGCAGGCAGTAAATTTATAATTAGATTTCCTATATTTAAATCTCCTATGTATAGTAATCCTGTCAAAGCTCGCTAAAACAAATTTTCTTGTTAATGCAACTCTGAAATGGTATACTACTCTTATAAAAGCAAAATATAGATTGTAGAATATCTGTTGAACGCAACGTATACTGCTATGTCTATTTTACGTTGCGGTATTTATATGGATTATTATGTGAATCTTAAATTGTTATTTAAACTGTTGTATGAGAGGTGTATAGATTGCCTTTTGATGGTGTTGTAGTAAAAAACGTTGTAAATGAGTTATCAGATATCCTTATATCCGGGAGAATCGAAAAAATATACCAGCCGGAATCTGATGAGATTTATATGACTGTAAGAGCAAAGGGACAAAATTTTAAGCTTATACTTTCTGCTAATGCGAGTTATCCCAGAATTCATCTTACAAATAATTCAAAAGAGAATCCTGCAACTCCTCCTGTTTTCTGCATGCTTCTGAGAAAGCACCTGTCAGGAGGAAAAATAATGGGATTTGAGTTTCATGACTTTGAGAGGATAGTCACTGTAAATATTGAAAACATCAGCGAGCTTGGGGATTATACCTTAAGAAAACTTGTAATAGAAACAATGGGCAAACATAGCAATATTATTCTTCTGAACAATGAAGATAAAATTATTGACTCAATTAAGCATATCGACAGCGATATTAGCAGTGTCAGGGAAGTTATGCCCGCCAGACCTTATATATTGCCGCCCCAGCAGGATAAAACCAGCCCTGCCGTACTTGATATTGACAACCTGTATGAAAAAGCAATAGAGCAGGACAGTATACGCATATCAAAGTACCTCTTGAGTCGTATCAAAGGTTTCAGTCCCCTATTGTGCGATGAAGTTTGCTATCGTGCTGGAATAGACGCAAAGGCCTATGTTTCTGATCTTTCTAATGAGGCTCTTGAAAAACTGAAACAAGCAACAAAAAGTATTATAAACAAAATTCTATCTTCTGATTTCACACCCAATATTATCTGGAACAATCATAAACATGAAAAGCCGATAGACTTTCATTCCCTGCCCATGACGCAGTACGGGAATATTGAGTCTATACCATCTATAAGTTCAGTGCTTGATGCATTTTATGCCGCTAGAGACAACGCCGACAGGCTTATACAGAAAAGATCCGATATTACAAAAGTGCTTAATAACGGTATTGACCGTTGCAATAAAAAAACATCAATTCACAGGGATAAACTAAGGGAAGTTGCCGACAGGGAAAAATACAAGCTGTTTGGTGAGCTTATTACCGCAAATATACATTGTATACCCAAAAACGCAAAAATGGTATCTCTTCTGAATTATTACAGCGAAAACAACGAGTATATGGAAATAACTATGGATGATACCATGCTTCCACAGGAAAATGCACAGGCATACTTTAAAAAATATGCAAAAGCAAAAAGTGCATACAGCTATACTTGTGAGCAATTGGAAAACTCCATTAAGGAGCTTGAGTATTTGGAAAGTGTCCTGCATAACCTTGAAACGGTTGCATCTATTAATGAAATTGAGGAAATAAGAGAAGAGCTTATTGGGCAGGGATACATATTGTCAAGGAAAAAACGTGCTGTAAAAAAAGGTAATAAAGCATCTTCTCCACACCTTTACAAGTCATCTGACGGCTATGACATCTATGTAGGAAAAAATAATATTCAAAATGACTACCTCACCCTTAAGATGTCTTCATCAAACGATATGTGGCTTCATACAAAAAACATTCCAGGCTCCCATGTAATCATTAAAAAAAATAAGGGTGATTTCCCTGATAGTACACTTCTAGAAGCAGCTATGCTGGCTGCATATCACAGCAAGGGCAAATCTTCCTCCCATATTGAGGTTGATTATACCCAGATTAAAAATGTTAAGAAACCAAATGGAGCAAAACCAGGAATGGTTATATATGTTAATTATAAAACTATTATTGTTACCCCAGAGGAGCATATAATAGAAGAGTTGAAAATAAAGTAAAGGAGAGTTTTATTGATGTTATCGGAAAAAATAGTTCGAAATCTTAAAAATGCTTCCTGGATAAGGGCAATGTTCGAAGAAGGAGAAAAACTAAGAAAGATTCACGGAAGTGATAGTGTCTACGATTTTACACTGGGCAATCCTGATCCCGAACCTCCGGAATCTGTAAAAAATACATTGAAAAATATTATTCTTGAGGATAAACCAGGCATCCACCGCTATATGAGTAATGCAGGATACGAAGATGTAAGAAAAAAAGTTGCTGATCATGTAAACAGAGAAACAGGTCTCAATTTATCCCCCCGACACGTGTTAATGACATGCGGCGCTGCTGGAGGACTTAATGTAGTACTAAAAACAATTTTAAACCCTAGTGATGAGGTAATTATTCTTGCTCCATACTTCTCAGAGTATTTATTCTACGTTGACAATCATGGAGGAATACCTGTTATAGTACCTTCTGTTAAAGATACCTTTGAACCTGATATCGAAGAGTTAGGTAAACGAATTAGCGAAAAAACCAAAGCAATTATCATAAATTCGCCAAACAATCCTTCGGGACGTGTTTACAACGAAGATCTTCTCAAGAAAATCGCCGGAATACTTATGTCCAAAGAAAAGGAATACAACACTACAATTTGTGTAATATCCGACGAACCTTACACAAAGATAGTTTATGACGGTGTTAAGATCCCGTCAATATTAAAATTGTTCAAAAACTCTTTTGTAGTAAACTCTTTCAGCAAATCCCTTTCCCTTCCGGGAGAAAGAATAGGTTATATTGCCGTTAATCCAAATATGGAAAAAATGGAACTTCTGTTGGACTCGCTTGTTTTCTGCAACAGAACTCTAGGCTATGTAAATGCGCCAGCATTGTTTCAAAGGGCAATAGCTGGAGCACTTGATGAGGTTGTTGATGTTGAATTGTACAAGGTTAGACGCGACCTTCTTTATAACAACCTTACAAGGCTGGGTTTTTCATGTTTTAAGCCTGAAGGTGCTTTTTATCTTTTCCCGAAATCACCCATTGAGGATGATGTGGAATTCATCCAACATGCTCTTAAATATAACATTTTGCTGGTACCTGGAAAAGGATTCGGGTGCCCTGGATATTTTAGGATGGTTTATTGCGTAAGCATGGATACAATAAAAAATTCCTACCCCGCTTTTGAAGCTTTAGCCAAGGACTTTAAGCTGATTTAATAGTTACCGAACCATTAAATGGAAGATTGTTTTTGATATAGAAACCCCTGAAATTCAGTCGTTTCTTCGAATTACTATAGTATATGCCAATAAATTTTTATAAATAGTATTTTATATTTTTATGGAGGGGAGAATTAAATGAAAAAGATTATTAGTGCGATTACTATTACAGTAATACTTGCGGTTCTTTTAGTACCTCAGATGATTGTATCTGCTGCGGACTACAACTATGGCGAGGCACTCCAGAAATCAATACTTTTCTATGAGTTTCAAATGGCTGGAAAACTTCCTCCGGACATGCGTACCAACTGGCGCGGAGACTCTTGCCTAAATGATGGAAGTGATGTGGGGCTTGACCTTACAGGCGGTTGGTTTGATGCAGGTGATCACGTAAAGTTCAACCTGCCTATGGCTTATACAGTATCAATGCTGGCATGGTCCGTTTATGAGTACAAGGATGAGCTTGAAAAAAGTGGACAGCTACCTTACGTAATGGCACAGATAAAATGGGCATCAGATTACCTGATAAAATGTCATCCTGAGAAATATGTATATTACTATCAGGTTGGAGACGGTAATGGTGACCACAGGTGGTGGGTACCTGCAGAAGTAATTGATGTTCAGGCGGCAAGACCTTCAGCTAAAGTAACCAAACAAAATCCGGGCTCTACCGTCACAGCTGAAACAGCAGCAGCTCTTGCTGCAACAGCTGCTGTATTTAAGGATAGCAATCCCTCTTATGCATCTACATGTCTTCAGCATGCAAAAGATCTTTTTGATTTTGCTGAAACAACTCAAAGTGATAAAGGCTATACTGAAGCACTAAACTTTTATACTTCGAACAGCGGCTGGTGGGATGAACTTTCTTGGGCAGGTGCATGGATTTATCTGGCTTCTAACGATAAAGAATACCTTGACAAGTCGGAACAATATGTGAGTAAATGGGGCTTGGAAGACCGGACTGATTATATTGCATACAAGTGGGGACAATGCTGGGATGATGTTCATTATGGAGCCCAACTACTGCTTGCAAAAATCACAAACAAGGATTTATATAAGGTAAGTATGGAAAGGCATTTCGATTACTGGTCTGTCGGGTACGAAGGTCAGAAAATTACTTACACACCGAAGGGACTTGCGCATCTGACAAGTTGGGGTGTTTTAAGGCACTCCACTACTACTGCATTTTTGGCATGCGTATATGCTGACTGGTCTGGTTGCTCTCCTTCTAAAGTAGATACTTACACGAAGTTTGCAAAGCAGCAAGCCGACTATGCACTAGGAAGTTCAGGAAGAAGCTACGTTGTTGGATTTGGAACAAATCCTCCGAAGCATCCTCATCATAGAACAGCTCACAGCTCATGGAGGGACACACAAGAAGAGCCTAAAAACCACAGGCACACCCTTTACGGTGCTCTTGTAGGCGGTCCTAGCAGTAACGATAGTTATACCGACTCCATAGGGGATTATGTATCAAATGAAGTTGCATGTGATTACAATGCGGGATTTGTAGGTCTTCTTGCTAAAATGTACGGTGAATACGGTGGTAATCCCATACCGGGATTTAAAGCTGTTGAAGAAATATCAAATACAGAAATATATGTAATAGCTGAAGTTGCTGACGCCAGCTACGGACAGTTCAGATCTTATCTTCACAATAAATCTGGATGGCCCGCAAGAGTATGCGATAAACTATCTTTCAGGTATTTCCTTGACCTCAGTGAATATGTAGCTGCTGGGAACGATCCTGCTCAGATTGAGACGGACATAATCTATTCATCAGCATCATCCATCAAGATTTCCAGTCCTAAAGTCTATGATACATCCAAAAACATTTACTATGTAGAAATAGATCTGACAGGTACCAAGGTTTTCCCTGGCAGTGACATGGATCATAAGAAAGAGATACAGTTCAGGATTGCTCCTCCTTCTGGTGCCGAATGGGATAGCTCCAACGACTTCTCATTCCTTGGAATTAAAAACAGCGATGGCGAAGAAGTATACGAACTACCAATATATGATAATGGTGCACTTATATTCGGTAAAGAACCTGACGGAAGTACACCATCTAATACTCCAATACCTATAACTACAATTCCACCTAAAACTACAGATCCGGTTAAATCTACACCAAAGCCTACAGTTTTAAAGGGGGATGTTAACAATGATGGAAACGTTAACTCTACAGACTATGCTCTTATTAAAAAATATCTTTTGGGGACTATAGCTGATTTCCCTGATGAAAGTGGCAAATTGGCCGCCGATGTTGACAGCAACGCAAGTATAAACTCAACAGACTACGCACTTATGAAGCGATTTATACTTGGGCTTATAGGAGAATTTCCTTCATAAAAAACGAAATATATGACCTAAGAGAGGGACAAGGAGATAGGTACCTTGTCCCTTAATCTTTTGATTTTATAATCATTAATATGCCACTCTTTATAGAAACTTCTGCAACTTCCCCCAAAAACTCATTGCTTACCCCTCTGCTTTCACCCATATAAAGAGTATCTCCATTCAAGGGATATAAAAGCCCTCTTGTAACTACACCTTCCACCTTTTCAGTCAATGAAAGCAGTGTTATTTTGAAACCTTCTTCCCTTTCTATCCTCACTTTTTCGGTGGTTAATACAATTTTATTCTGCTCGTTAATAATCCTGCCTGTTATACCTTTGTCTAACATTCTCTTTAAAAGAAATATGTTGGACAATGAGTGGTCAAGCCTTGTTCCTGTACCCCCGACAATTACAATATCCTTGCTACCCCTTTCTATGGCTACATGTATTGCAAGTTCCGTATCTGTCATATCCTTATTCTGTTTGAATTTATGTACTTCAACACCAAGCTCTTTATAATACTTAAGAACATCTAGGAGTATTGAATCGAAATCTCCGACAAGAATATCAGGCTTTATTCCGAACCTCATTAAATGAGAAGCGGCACCGTCGGCGCAAACCACCAAAGAAGCGTTATCAAAATATTTCTTATAGAAGGAATAGTCATTTATACTTCCATTGCAAACAATTATTGCTGTCATTAACCCATCACCGACCCATTCAAAGGAATATTCCTATTCCTTATATACAATTCTTCTCAAAAAAAATTTGTTTTTCAATAGACTTTTTAGAGGATATTGTTCTGCTATTTACATAGCTTGCATTGCGACCCTTATTTTCCACCTTCGCTACGGTATGCATTTTCCCGAAATTTATTTATGACTTCCTTAATGTCAGGTGCAGTAAACACCGTAGAGCCAGACACAATGACATTTGCACCAGCCTTTGTGACTTCATATACATTGTTGGTATCTATGCCACCATCAACCTCAATGTCAGTATTCAATCCTCTTTTATTGATCATTTCTCTCAAATCTCTTATCTTCCCAGCAGTCGATTCAATATACTCTTGACCTCCAAAACCAGGATTTACACTCATAAGCAAAACCATATCCACGTCTTCAATTATCCAGTCAAGAGTTGACAGAGAAGTCGCCGGATTTAAAGATACAGCAGCCTTTTTTCCATGCTGCTTGATTTTTTGCACCGCTCTGTGAAGATGAGCACAGGCTTCCACGTGCACTGTAATAATATCCGCACCAGCATCAACAAAACTATCTATGTACCTATCAGGGTCTTCTATCATAAGATGAACATCGAACACCAGCCCCGTTAACTTCCTTATTGCCTTTACAATAAGCGGACCAATAGTAATATTAGGAACAAAACGTCCGTCCATTACATCGATATGCACATAATCTGCACCAGCTTTCTCTATCCTCAATACTTCCTCGCCCAGTCTGGAAAAATCAGCTGACAGTATAGAAGGGGCAATTTTTATCAAGTTTGACACTCCCTTTTCTTCTGTTTCTTTTCCAAAAAACTTTTAATTATATTTTTTCTTATACTGCTGTTTTAAATTATTGAATAATTCTACATATCTCAGGTATCTTCCCAAATCCAGTTCTCCGTCTTCTAAAGCAAACCTTACCTCACACCCGGGCTCGCTGACATGGTTGCAACCTGAAAATTTGCACTTTCCGATAAAAGTATCAAACTCAGGATAGTAGAACTGAAGCTTTTCAGGTTCTATCCCGGATAAATCAAAAGAACTAAACCCCGGAGTATCAACAACAAAACCCCCAGACTTCAGCTCAATCAACTCTGCATGCCTGGTTGTATGCTTTCCTCTCTCAATTCTTTCACTAACTTCACCCGTTTGCATTACATATGCATTAAGTACTCTGTTGAGTACTGTTGATTTCCCAACTCCCGATTGTCCAGCAAAAACAGTTACCTCGCCTTTTAAAGCCTTTTCAAGGCAGTCAAACCCCATATCCAATACAGTGCTTAACAAAACTATTGAATATCCCGATTTAGCATAGGATTCTACTATTTGTTTGTATTCATCTTCACTGCACAAGTCAGTTTTGTTTAAACAGATAAAGCAACCAAGACCCTCTTTGGTAGCTGAAAGCAAAAGCTTATCCAAAAGTCCGTAATCCGGCAAAGGTGCTTTAACAGATATAACCACAGCAACCTGAGTTATATTAGCTACGGCTGGTCTTATAAGCTGTATATCTCTCGGTAGTATCTTTTCAACATTCCCGATCTTTCTTATGCCGTCTATAACCGATATGGAAACTCTGTCGCCCGGCAACGGAATTATACTGTCCTTTCGGAATATCCCCCTTGCCTTGCATTCGTATACTCCATCCTCGGTCTTCACATAGTAAAATCCCCCTATGCCTTTAATGATTACACCTGACGGCAAACTATTTACCTCCTCTAAAAAGCTTTTTACAAATTAAAAACGCTCGGTAAAATCCATATATATCTTACTGTTCAGATATACCTTAACCTGAGTACTGCCTCCATTCGGAACAGAAACCTGCACAGTAATCGGAAAATCACTCTTCTTTACAACACCAGTCATCAGTGTATCGGTATTATTTGTATCCGACCTTGTAGCATTCACTAAAACCCTAATATTTTCCTGATAATCTTTATCATCCAGCACTATTACTTTATAAATCTTCTTTAAGTCAGGATTTATATCCTGAAGATGTATATCTACTGGCGTACCTTCATCAACCATAGTGCCTGATATTGGACTCTGACTTACAACTTTATCAAGAATATAGCTGGTCATTTGTTGGGGATATGTTTCGCCCGCCGCCAGACCCTTGTATGACAAACGGTTAAACGCTTCCGATCTTGTAAGCCCTGTTAGGTCTGGTACTTCCACCTGCTTAATCTCGGGTCCTAAACTTTTATATATTGTTACTTTTCCTCCGGGTCTTACATCGTAGTTTGTGTCTGGCTCTGTCTTTATTACATAATTAGTAGTAACGGTATCACTGTAGTCATCCTGTATTTCCGATTCCAAGCCTAAGAGCCTTAATGTTGTCTGGGCATCCCTGTAATCATGTCCCCTCAAATCAGGTACTTTTATAAACAAAGGACCATCGCTTACGACAAATTCTATTGTATTATATCCCACAGCACCGCGTCTTAACCTTTCACCTGTTGCTTTATCCTGATTTATAATTGTATCCTTTTTATAAACATCATTATTCTGTATTATAGCGTTCACAGTAATACCCATTTCTTCTAGTTGCTTCTTAACATCATCATAGTTCTTACCTGTATAGTCTTCTACAACAAAATCCTCCGGTCTTTCCAGAATACCTGAAATAAAATTTGAAAACATAACTACTGCAACAATTATAATTACTAACGATGCAGCAACCGCAATTATTGTTGTCATCCTGTCTTTTTTCTTCTTCTTTTTTTTCTTCATTTTTTCATCACCTGCTTTAGTACCTTTAGTACTTGAATCATCTACCGTTTTTATCTCCTTATCACCAATAGAAGGCATTCTTACAGTAGGGCTTGAATCTATATCTTCTTTTTGCAAAAATTCGGCTTCTGGTTCATTGAGCACCTTATATAAGTGTTGCAATAGTTCTGATACACTCTGGTATCTTTTTGTCTGGTCTTTCTTAATCGCCCGCATAATAATACTGTTTATGCCTTTAGGCAAATCACTTCTCAGGCTTAGAGGCTCCTTTGGCTCATCCTGTATATGCTTAAGCGCAACAGCCACAGGACTTTCTCCGTTAAATGGCAGTTCCCCTGTCATCATCTCATACATAACTATTCCTATCGAATACAAATCGGATTTTTCATCGGTAAACCCTCCCCTTGCCTGTTCAGGAGAAAAGTAGTGCACCGAGCCTATCGTACTTCCTGCCATTGTAATTGTAGAAGAAGTTACAGCCCTTGCTATACCGAAGTCGGTAACCTTTGCTACACCGTCTTTTGTAATTAATATATTATGGGGTTTTATATCCCTGTGAACTATATGATTCTTATGTGCATGCTCAATAGCAAGGCATATTTGAATGGATATATTAATTGCTTCCTTCCAGTCCAATGGATCCTTTTGTTCAATGTATTCCTTAAGCGTTATTCCATTGATATACTCCATCACAATGTAATGTATATCTTCTTCATGTCCCACATCATAAATAGATACGATGTTAGGTTGCGAAAGGCTTGCCGCTGCCTGAGCCTCAACGCGGAATCTCATTACAAATTCCTCATCATCGGTAAATTCCGGCCTTAAAATCTTTACTGCAACATATCTATTAAGAAGAGCGCATTTCGCTTTATAAACTAAAGCCATTCCGCCCCCACCTATTTTTTCAATCAACTCGTATCTATTTCCAAGTATTCTACCTACCATAACAGCACCCCTGCTTTATTATAGCATTAACAATTTACATCTGACCTGTAATACTGTTAAATCCATATATAATTAAATTGTTATCAAAATTCACATAATTAGTCATTTTTTATAATAATAACCGTTATGTTATCTTCTCCGCCCTTTTCATTAGCCAAGCGCACCAATTCACCGCATGATACATTTATATCATCATTGTTTGCGATTACTGAAAGTATTTCGTCCCCAGTAAGCATATTAGACAAACCGTCGGTGCATAGAACAAATGTATCATTCTTATTAACACCTATTGAAAGGGTATCAATAAGAATATTTTCTTCACACCCCAATGCTCTTGTTATAATATTCTTCTTAGGATGGTTTTCCGCTTCTTCCCTTGTCAACGAACCATTTTTTATTAATTCCTCTATAAAGGAATGATCTGTAGTAAGCTGTTCAATTTTTCCTTCCCTTATCAAGTATACCCTACTGTCTCCAACATGACCAATATAAAATTTGCTGTTAAAAATGACAGTAACAATAAACGTGGTACCCATGCCAGCATTTTCTTCAGACTCTTTCGACTTTTGATATACAGTACTGTTTGCCGCTTCCATAAGCTTTTCAATTTCAGACAGGATATTTTCTTCCTCTGTAAAGCTTTCCGCATTATTTTGAAGATACTCCTGAGCAAACTCAACTGCAATCCTACTGGCTACTTCTCCTGAATTATGACCACCCATACCGTCAGCTATAATAAAAGTATCCGGCACACCATTCTTACCGATAATTACTTTGCAGCTGTCTTCATTTAATTCCCTGACTTTTCCTTTGTCGCTTTCAAATGCAAATCTCACTATACCACTCCCCAGATTAGCTTAAGAAAATGTTATATGGAATAATAGCTCAATGCTGTATTTCTTACCGGATTTATTGCTTTATAAGACTTCTTCTGAGCTGACCGCATGCCGCGTTAATATCACTTCCCAGTTCACGCCTTATTGTAGTTTCAATACCCTGCTTCTCAAGTATAAATTTAAATTCCTCAACTTTTTCCTTCCTGCTCTTTACAAATTCTCCACCCGACACAGTATTCACAGGTATCAGATTAACATGGCACAACATGCCTTTTATAAGAGCTGCCAACTCCTTTGCATTATCATTCGAGTCATTAACCTGGTCAATCAACGCATATTCAAATGTAATTCTTCTTTTTGTGGTCTCAGTATATATCTTACATACTTCAATCAGTTTGTCAATAGAATACCTTTTATTAACAGGCATTATTTTTTCACGTATCGTATCATTTGGAGCATGCAAAGATATAGAAAGTGTCACAGGCATATTCTCCTTTGACAACTTCAATATCTCGGGTACAAGTCCGCATGTAGAAACCGAAATGTGTCTAAGACCTATATTTAAACCATCTTTGTGGTTAACAAGTCTTAGAAATCCAACAACATTTTCATAATTGTCCATAGGTTCACCTATGCCCATTATAACTATATTACTGATTCTTAAACCCGCATCGTTACCAATCATTAAAACTTGGTCGAGCATTTCGCCTGCCGTAAGATTCCTCGCAAAACCAGCTCCAGTTGAAGCACAGAACTTGCATCCCATTTTACAGCCAGCTTGTGAAGATATACAGACACTGTATCCGTGTGCATATTTCATCAGCACACTTTCAATAACATTTCCGTCAACAAGTTTGAATAAGTATTTAATTGTACCGTCTATTCGGGAAACAAACTTCTCAACAACTTCAAACCTGTTTATATATGCCTTTTCTTTAAGGCTTTCCCTCAAACTCTTAGAGAGGTTTGTCATTTCATCAATATCTTTTATTCCTCTATTTGTCCATTGAAAAATTTGTTTTGCTCTGAACTTCTGCTGTCCCATTTCCGAAAGAAATATCTCAAGCTCTTCTATTTTCAAATTAAGAAGGTCTGTTTTTTCCCGCATTATGTTAACTCCTTCTTCTCATTCTGGCTATAAAAAATCCGTCTGTGCCGTCAATGTGCGGGTACAGTTGAATGTATCCCTTTTTTGCAGTTTCTTTACAAAACCCTTCAGCAAGATAATTCGAAATATCTTCTAAATCAAACTCTCTGTTGGCTTTGGTAAAATTCTCAACAACCTCTTCATTTTCTTCCCGTTCTATTGTACATGTGCTATAAACAAGTACACCTCCGGGCTTTACATATTTTGATGAAGTGTCAAGAATTTTTTCCTGAAGTTTTATAATTTCCCTTTTGTCTTCTAAATTTCTCGACCACTTTATATCCGGCTTTCGCCTTATTATTCCAAAACCGGTACAAGGGGCATCTACAAGCACCCTGTCCGCCTTGCCTTCAAGCTCTTTATCAAAAAGCGTAGCATCAAAAACCTCTGTTTTTATAATATCAAGTCCCAATCTTTTTTTTGCTTCATCAATCAAAGCTATTTTATGCTCATGCACATCCCTGGCCAATAAATCTCCCTTATTACCCATCATCTGTGCTATATAGGTGGATTTTCCCCCCGGAGCACTGCACACATCCATTACGAACTCACCGGGCTTCGAACCAAGAACTCTACCTACCAGCATTGAACTCTCATCTTGCACCTGAAAACAACCTTGTTTATAGGTCTCAGATTCAAATACTGAAGCCGGATTTTCGATAACCAGAGCATCATCCATATATCTTGTTCTTTTTGCTTCAAAACCCTTATTTTTAAGTTCAGCAATAAGCTCATCGCATGAAATCTTTAGAGTATTGACTCTTACGATAAATGGAGGTGTTTCATTATTGCTTATTAAAAGCCCCTCTGTAAATTCCTCTCCAAAACGATTGAGCCATCCATTTACCATCCACTGGGGATGAGAATATTTTACTGACAAATAGCCTTCTATATCCTTCATCCTGTCGGGATACTCTATGTTATCCCTGTTCCGTGCAATGTTTCTAAGTACAGCATTAACATACCTGCTACTAGCCATATGACCGTACTTCTTTGCAAGCTTTACACTTTCATTGCAGGCTGCCGATTCAGGTATTTTATCGGTAAATATCAACTGATAGATACCTAAACGCAATATGTTAAGTATCCAAGGCGAAAGCTTTTTAATTTTGACGGAAGAAAACTTCTCCACAAAAAAATCAATTGTAAGCTTCCACTTCAAAGTACCATATACCATATCTGTAATAAATGCCTTATCAAGTATTCTGTAATCATGACCCTTAAAGTATTTGTTGAGTGCAATATTGGAGTAAGCACCCTTTTTATCTATGTCACATATTATTTTAAGTGCCGCTTCCCTCGGTAAATCAACAGTCATGCCGATTACCTTCTTCTATTTGATAGAAGCAGAAGTCTAAGAAGGTTTGCAAGTGCGACAGCCGCAGAAGCTACATATGTCATCGCAGCAGCTCTCAGAACCTTCTTTGCAGGGTCTATTTCGTCATAATCAAGAATACCAGTATCTTCGAGGGTACGTATTGCCCTGCTACTTGCGTTGAATTCAACCGGAAGCGTTATCATATAGAATGCAACTGCAATGGTATATAAAAGTATTCCTATAGTTATTAATGGTCCAAAACTGAATATAATTCCTGCAATAGCCAGCGGAAACCCAAGGGTTGATCCCAGACCCGCAACAGGAACCAGCGTACTTCTAAGTACAAGAGGTGCATATGATTCACCGTGCTGAATGGCATGACCTGTTTCATGAGCCGCAACACCAATAGCTGCAACCGAACTACTGCCGTATACTCCCTGGGATAGCCTTACAACCTTCGTCCTGGGGTCATAATGATCTGTAAGTTCACCTGCAACCGCTTCCACTCTTACATCTACAAGACCATTTCTCTCTAATATGGTTTTTGCAATTTCTGCACCGGTAAGACCTCTTTTGTTCGCTATACGGCTGTACTTGCTGTAAGTACTCTTAACCTTACTCTGAGCGTATAGAGAAAACAGAATTGCAGGTACAACCAATATAAGGTAATATACATCAAATCCATATAAACGTCCAAACATAAATATCTCCTCCTTTTCTTGTATAACATTTTCTATTAGTTTTTCAGAATAGCCTCCAATATCGACTTAAATTTATCAAGGTCTACACAGGTATTAAAGCACGGTCCGTTAGGTCTTTCGTTGAGAAGCCCTATAACCTTGATTTTCCCTACATCAATTATACCGCTTGTAAGGTCTCTTTCGCAAGCAACAGCAAGAATAATTTTCGGTCTTTGTTTATAAATGATATTCCTTGCAGCCGTACCCCCTGTTACAACTTGAACCTTTATACCTTTTTGACAAGAAACCGAAATGATTTCTCCTATTGTACAGGCTCCGCACCTTACACAATTATTTATATCGTTGGTAATCTTATTCCTGCACTCCGAATATTGCAGGCAATGCGGAAGCAATACCAGTACATCCTCAGAATTGTACCTTTTGCCATCAATGTTTACAACCAGATTATTAAAATCTATATAAAATTTCCTGATAATATCCTTATTGTATTTAAAAACACCTGATAAAAAAATCACCAGAGGAAGCAATACCTTGATTCCAACCTTTGCCACTGATAAAAAAAATCTGTTCGCCTTCTTTTTCTTATATACATAAAAAATGGTCAGGGCACAAACCGTATAAAACAGTATTATTATTATTGTCAGTAGCATTAAAATTAATAATATCAAGTTATATGTATTTATTGTGGAAAACCTATATAAAAAACCAATAACAATTAATACAGTCAAAAGAATAAAAATAATAACACCTATCAAAAAAATAAACTTTCTAAAATTTTTATCCAAGAACTTCACCCTCGTCCATTTTATGACCACATATATAGTCTCCTATGCACATCCTCCTGCAGGAATCAAATTGAACCTCCTTTATATCAACCACTCCTGAACCGCAGGTTACATAAAAACCGTTCTTGTCAACACGACAAATAGTGCCTGGTTTATAATCATGACTATTTTCATCAACAACATTACTCATCCAAACCTTCATTTTATTGCCTTTATAATATGTAAACGCACCGGGCCAAGGATTTGTACCCCTTATAAGGTTATGTACCTCTTTCGCGGTTTTTGACCAATCTATTTTGCTAATGTCTTTTTCAATAATACAGGCATATGTAGCTTCTTCATGAGCCTGCGGTATTCTTTCCAAAGTCCCGTTTTTTAGTCTTTCCAGTGTTTCCTTCAGAACATCCGCTCCTAAAGCCGATAGCCTGTCATGAAGCTCTCCTGCTGTCATATCGTCAGTTATTTCAATAATGGACTTCAACAACATGTCACCTGTGTCCATGCCTACATCTGTAAACATGGTTGTAATCCCCGTAACCTCTTCACCGTTTATTATAGACCAGTGTACAGGAGCAGCTCCCCTGTACTTGGGTAAAAGTGAACCGTGCACATTAATACATCCTAATGGGGGTATATCAAGAACACCCTTAGGAAGTATTTTCCCATATGCAGCAGTAACCAGTAAATCCGGCTTCAATTCCTTAATTTTTTCCGTAAAGTCTGAATTTTTCAGACTTTCAGGTTGGAGTACACATATTTTCTTTTTTAGCGCATATTCCTTTACAGGCGGTAAAGAAACTTTATTTCCCCGCCCCTTCGGCTTATCCGGCTGGGTCACAACAGCAACTATATCGTACCCTTCATTAACCATCATATCAAGACTCGGAATAGCAAACTCCGGTGTGCCCATAAAAACAATCCTCATTATGTCTCCTCCTATATTGAATGCAATAAAAATCTTACATCGCACTTAAATTCTCTTTCCCAAGCTCTTCTTTGCTCAGGCTCTTCTTTGCTCAAGCTCTTCTTTGCTAAGATACCTTATCACCTTGTCTGTAAATAATGTACCGTTTAAATGGTCAATTTCATGACATAATGCCCTTGCCAAAAGGTCTTTTCCTTCTACCATTATGGTCTCACCCTTGGGGTTCAACGCTTCAACTGCAACAACCTGCGGTCTTTCCACTTCTCCAGTAATCCCCGGTACGCTCAGACACCCCTCAATATCAACAACAGCTCCTTCTTTTTTAATTATTTTAGGATTGATAAGCTCAAGCAGCCCGTCACCAACATCAATAACAACCAGCTTCTTTAGAATACCTACCTGCGGTGCAGCTAAACCCACTCCATTTGCATCATACATAGTTTCTGCCATATCCTTTAAAAGAGCCAGAATCCTGCTGTCTATCACTTCAACATTTTTACATATCTTCCGAAGTATTTCGTCATCCTCATTTCTTATATTTCTAATAGCCATAATTAGCCCCCCAAGCTTCTTATTATTACAAAATGTATATAGTATTATAACATATTGACAGGATTAATATCCACACTTAAGTTCACAGAACTCCTTTCCTTTGAATAAAAACCCGAGGGCATTGATTCCCGCCCATTTTCTGCCGGAGTTCTCTTCGTAAAATGGTGTAAATAGAATCCATCCGACACTTTTGTTAATATATTTAAAAGCATATCCAATTCCTTGCATTTTATGATAATTCTCCACCTATATTTTCCTTTAATCTTTGAAATCGGAGCTCTTGCAGGACCAAACACCTCCATATTCTCCACTTGCAAAGCATAATCTTTAATTTCTTTCCCTACATTGACTGCCATCGCTAATGTTGCTCTGTCATTTACACCGCTCAACATTACAGATGCCAGATGACTAAAAGGAGGATAGCGAAGCTTTTTTCTAAGCATGATTTCCTGTTCGTAAAAAGAAATATAATCTTGATTGCAGGCACATATAATACTGAAATTTTCTGTGTTATACGTCTGAATAACTACCTCTCCGGAAAGTTTGCCTCTGCCTGCCCTTCCTGCTACCTGGGTAATAAGCTGAAATGTCCTTTCGGTTGCCTTGTAATCCCCTGAATTCAAAAGACTGTCAGCAGCAATTACCCCTACCAGAGTGACTCGAGGAAAATCATGGCCTTTTGCAATCATTTGCGTCCCTACCAAAATATTTATGTTGTTATCCTTGAAGTTTTTCAATATCTCTTCATGGGAGTTTTTGTATGTTGTAGTGTCCATGTCCATTCTTAAAACGCTGCAACCTTTAAACTGTTTTAACAGCTCCTCTTCAATCTTCTGTGTTCCCGTTCCAAAACTCCTTATATGGGTGCTATTGCATTTTGGGCAGTTGCTCGGGCTTTTTACTGTATACCCGCAATAATGGCAGATAAGTCTACCTTCATAGGCATGATAGGTTAGTGAAACATTGCAGTAAGGACATTTCAATGTATTACCGCAACTTCTGCATAAAACGAAAGACGCATACCCTCTTCTATTCAGAAAAATAATTGTCTGGCAGGATTTTTCTATATTCTTTTCTATCTCTTCACGAAGCTTTCTGCTGAACATAGACCTGTTGCCTTCTTCAAGCTCATTTCTCATATCTACAACGTGCACCTTGGGAAGAACCATATTATTAGCCCTCTTTGTCATCTCCACAAGCTCAATCTGCCCTGATTTTGCACTGTAGTAGGTTTCTACCGACGGTGTTGCCGAACCATACATTAGTATGGCATTTTCAATTTTGCACCTTTCCCTTGCAATATCATTTGCATGATACTTAGGTGTCAATTCGGATTTGTATGAGTTCTCATGCTCTTCATCAATTATAACCAATCCAAGATGTTCGAGGGGTGCAAATATTGCCGATCTTGCCCCTACAACAACTTTTGTCTTGCTTTCGTGGATATTTCTCCACTGATCATACCTTTCACCCAATGACAATCTGCTGTGAAGTACAGCTACGTCATTCCCGAAGCGTCCCCTGAACCTTTCCACCATCTGGGGAGTAAGTGATATTTCAGGTACCAGAACTATAGCCTGTCTTCCATTATCAATGCAACGCCGAATAATCTGCAGGTACACTTCAGTCTTTCCGCTTCCTGTGATTCCATGCAACAGAATTTCCCCGAATCTGTGTTCTTCAATCATCTTGACTGTTTTATTTATAACATTCTCTTGTTCCGCTGTAGGCACAAGTGGCAAGGTTTGCGGTATCTCCCTGTTTATAAATGGATCTCTTCTTATTTCAACATCCATAAAGTCAATATAACCATATTTGTTCAAGGTTTTTAAAACCCCCGGCGAAACACCAGCAAATCTCACAATATCACTAACGCCTATAAATTCATTGTCTATAAGCATTTCAAGTATTCTTATCTGCTTTATATTTTTAATTCTGTTGTTTTCAATATCTTCAATAACTTCCTCTACCGGCATCTTAAGATATGCAGCTTTAATACTTTTTGCCTTTATTTTCGAAGCAAACTCTTCATAAACACCTATAATCCCTGACTCTTCGAGTTCTTTTAAATATCGGGAGATCACCCTTACTTCTTTTTTAAGCTCGTCTAATAAAAGCTCTCCTCCTGACTCTTTGAGCTTGCTAACAATCTTCAAAGAATTGCCCTTCAGACTATTATCGTCTTTTATAAGCCTGATAATTTTTGAGCCAACTACCCCTATTCCCGGAGGCAACATGCACCTTATCACATCGGAATATGTGCAAATATACCTTTCTTTCATCCAACTTGCCAATGTCAGCATTTTCGAACTTAAAACAGGTTTTTCATCAAGTAGGCGGTATATCTCCTTAAGCTCTTCCACCTCCGCCTCCCCGCAAATACCGGTCACATATCCCTCAATATGCTTGTTGGATTTACCGAAGGGAACAATAACTCTCATACCAGACTGTATTTTCTCCTGAAAGCCTTCAGGTATAGCATAATGGTATTCTTTATCAAATTTTCTTGTTGAACTGCTTAAAACAACCGAAGCTATATTATCCATTATTACCCCTTATTAATAAAATTTCGTACCCGTCGATATTAATCACGAAAATGATTTTATATTGAAAAATCATTTTCGTGATGTTATACTAAGGAAATTGAAATGCGATGTAAAACCTTTATCGCATTCAATATAGGGCACGAAATTTTGCCTCTTTCATTTCACTCCAAGAGACCTAAACATTGACAGCTCTAATGTGCTTTCAACTGTATCCATCCTATTATTTTTATTTTGATATGCCTTTCTATTCCCATCGTCTATACTTAAAAGTATTTTTTGATAAACGCAGGCATTGAATTAGGGTCTCCTTCTATCGAAACATGAAACACTATTTTGAATTTAGAATAAAGTTTTTCCATTCCGTCAAAAAGTTCATTCAACTCAACTGATTGAGTATCTATTACTTTTGTTATATCATCAATGAAAATTCCGTTTATATCATAATTCCCAGAAATAATACCACAGACAAATCCGAGAAGTGTACATGCACTACCTACGTTTACAGGGAATTCAGATAAATTTATAAACCGTATTCTATGATTCAATTCATACATCAACTGGCTACTGCCATCAATAAAAACCACATCACCGGTATTTGAGGATACAAGTCCATTTGCAGTTTCTACAAGCTTTCTGGTCTTACCTGTGCCTTTTTCTCCGCATATAACCTTAATCATCCACATCTTCCCTTCTCTATGTTTATTCTGTTTATTATACGATAATACAAAACACCAATGTTTTCAAGCGTTTTCTAACAAGGAAGCAAGGGGACGGTTCTGTTGCTTCCTTAATTTCAGAATAATTTGACCACATAATGGTTCTGCCCCGATCCTTAAGAAAATATATTGGCTTTTCTCAATCCTTTTTCTAAAAAACTTGCCACCAATCCGACAAAAACTCCTGTCACACAACCAGATACAATAAGTACCGGCAGATATGCAATGACATCTAAATCTCTCATTATCAAAGTAGCAACAGCAATTTGTCCGATATTATGTGAAACAGCACCGGCCAGGCTGATTCCAATATTGCTCAAAGAATTGGATTTCATTCTGTACAACATCCACATGACTATAGTACTCAAAATACCTCCAGTGATACTGAAAAGGAAATACGACATACCCTGTCCGACAAAAATGGACGATAGTATGCATCTGACAAAAACAACCGCTGTAGCTTCTTTAAAACCAAAAAACACTATTACTATTAATGTTATTATGTTGGCAAGACCAAGCTTTACTCCATGTATCGATACAGGAACAGGTATTCTTGATTCAATTATTGATAAAACCAATGCTTGCGAAACAAACAATGCAAGCAGGACAAGCTTTCTGGTACTGTTCACATTATACTCCTTGTATAAACCGAATCCTAAAAAACACAAATCAATAGGTTACAATATCAACATCCGCTGGTTCTCCCTCAATTTTTATCATAACACGGTTGGGAAGACATACCGCTATATCACCATTTTGTTCAAGCCACCCGGTTTTTACACATACCTTGTCTGGACAGTCAGCTTTCTTGAATCTTATACGTCCATTTTCTACAAGTATTACCTCATCATAGTCTCCAGATACATTAATTTCTTCTGAACCTTCAAATGTCTCCAAATTAATCCTTCTGATTATTTGATCGTTCTGTTTGATTACTGCAATTCTCTGTAGATTATTACCAGCACTCTTATATAACGAAACCGCAGCAAATGAACCAACAGCAACTAATATGCTAACCGCGGCAATAATAATATCACCCTTTTTCAACATATTCAAATTCCTTGCTTTCATCCTCTATTTTAAATTTATCTTTCAATCCTTTGGTTATATATATCTTTTTATCTTCCGTTATAAAAACCGCTTCTACTCCGTCTAGTCCTTCAATAAACTCCATTCCTTTATCGAGTCCTAAAACAAACACAGTTGTCGACAAAGCGTCTGCCTCAATTGAAATATCTGAGACTATTGTTGTTGCTATTAGCCCTGACTTTGCCGGATAACCGGTTTCAGGGTCGATAATATGATGATACATTATGCCGTCCTTTTCAAAATTTCTCTCATAATCACCCGAACTGACAACCGACTGGTCTTTAACACTAACAACACCAATATATGAGCCTTCAGCCCCCCTAGGGTTTCTTATTCCTATCCTCCAGTAACTTCCGTCAGGTTTACACCCAAGTGCCGCTACATTGCCTCCAAGACTTATCAAAGCCGACTTCACACCGTTTTCCCTGTATATATCCAAAGCCTCGTCAGTAGCATAACCTTTGGCTATGCCCCCAACATCAACGATTTGACCTTCTTTATTGAGCTTTGCCTTTGACTCATTCATGTTAATCTGCAAATCTTTATAGTTTACCAGATTTAAAAGATTTTTAATATCATTATCTAAAGGGACTATCGGGTTTTTGTCTGACACTCCCCAGGCTTTAACCAGTGGACCTACCGTTACATCAAAAGCACCGTTGCTTGCTTCCGAAATCCTTAGGGCTTCTGCAAGAACATACAAAGTGTCCTGACTTAAGTTAACGTATCCTTTTCCTGCCGAACCATTGAGAGAGTTTATTTCTCCTCCCTGCTTGTTAATAGTCATGTCCTCTTCTATTTTTTTAATTCTTTCAATAACTTTGTTACTGATATTTTCTGCATCATCACTGTAAATCCTCTGTATAATAAATGTGCCCATAGCAAACTTTTCGGTTTCAACCGGAACGGTTTCAATCGTACTGCATGCTGAAAAGATAAAAAATAAAACATATATCAAGCTCAGTATTGCAATTCTATTTCTCATAAAAAATCACCATTCATAAAAATAATGACCTCTATGCAAATTCCCGTAAAATAGTATTTGCATAATAAATCATTATATTACACCTCAAATCATAATGTCAAATCATGACCACCCATGGCACAGCTGAAGCATGAACATTTTTTTGACTATAAAATCTGTATTGCACGCTTCGTCCCTTTACCCCAATTCGTGCTTTATCATATGTATACATTTATTGTAACAAACATGGAACTAGACCCAGAAAGGTTAATTCAGTTTTACTGCAATCGAGGTAGGATGGAAAATTTTATTAAGGAATCGAAGAATGGATTTGACTTTGATTCCATGAGTAGCCAAAGGAAAATAGTAAATGCAAACCGACTACAGATATCTACATTAGCATATAATCTATTTAATTGGTTCAGAAGAATGGTACTTCCAGCGAAAATGCAAAAACTCCAAATAGAAACATTTAGGCTGAAACTTATAAAAACAGCATCCCGTATAGTGAAAAGTGCTCGTTATATAACGTTTAAACTTTGCAGTAGTTGTCTTTATAAAAAGCAGTTTTATGAAACGTTAGAAAACATCCGAAATATAAAAATTAAGCTGGAATAGCAAGTAATAATGTACCTTGATAAGTTCAAAATGTGAAAGAAATACTTGTAAACTGCAGGATAAGCATGCCATTTTTTAACACAAAACTGGATTTATGTCCAAGTTTTGAGCTAGCAAGGTCAAAATTATGGACTATATTAATTATAAATCTTTCCATGAATAACTCAGGTTAAAGATATTTCTGAAGATATTGGAGCAAACCAAAGAAGAAGTGAGTTTTTCTCAGAAGCATATGCTTTTCGAGTGGACTCTAGGCATAGGGGAGTATTAGCTCTAGTAACACCTCCCTCAACCGCTACTTTTCAATAGGTATTGACTCTACACTGGCAAGTGACTTTCACCCTTGATAATATCAGAACAGTTCAGTCGTTTAGACTGGCTTGCTTTTCGTTCGTGTTGCTATGCCGAACTTATGCCGCAACGCGGCGAACCGTGACCATGATACAATATGACTTACTCTTGGAAATGTACTTATTTTTTCCCAATTTCTGCTCTTATTGATTAAACATTTTGCTCACATATCCTTATTATCACATCCAACGCAACTACTTTTTTGTCCTCAAAAGGGCTTATTCTCTCTTTGATTTATTATCAAACCCTAGAAAGCACCCTTACTGGCAACCATACTACATACACAAGAAATCACAATGTAAAACATTCCATAGCTTTACATACGGACTGAATGAAAGAAAAATGTATGGAACACAGAAATATAAAAATGATAATATTCGTCATTCTAAACAAAATCATTGTAATGTTTGTTTGTTTGTTTAAAACCACTATTTACAATACTAAACTATATTTGTATAATTAACCAGTGCGCGCACAGTTTGTTTTAAGTTCATATAAAATCTTACTGGAGTAAAAAATTAGTACAACAAGACCAGCTAATTGTTGTCAAGTGTTTTTAAGAAAAAAGTTAAAAAAAATTATTTATTAAAAAAGTGCATAACTTTAACCCCCCCAATTGAGTTGACCTAAAACAGCTGGTTCAACTTAGTAAGATGAACATTGAAAACTAAATATTAAGCAAACATAAGGTAATGCTTACGAAGCCTTTTTATTCAGCATTTTAGCATGCTCTTCGGGTTCCCTAAGTTCAAATAGTTTTTTATCTCGAAGAACTGCAAATATGATGAAAACAAGTTTATGCATAACAGC
>CAYPCH010000005.1:0-34894 GCA_964409165.1 uncultured Oscillospiraceae bacterium
GTAGTTAAACATTTATCTGTGCGACCTCGTGTCGCACCGTCCGGCTTGGCTGTGGACATGAAATGCTACAGAATTCAACGCTAACCCAAGAGTTGGCGATACTCCCCACTGGTATACTGGCTTCCCCTGTCACTATGGATAATCGCCCCTCTTAATCCCGGATAAGCCATAATTGCACTTTTTAAAGTCTCTACGCATAATCCGGTTTTCATGTCATCTGCCATTAAAATTCCTAAAACAGCATTGTCAAAGCAATCTTCAATTGCTGATATATAAAGCTTACCATCGGCAGTCTGAATTTCCGTAATATCCGTCACGACCTTTTCAAGCGGTCTTTCGGCTGTAAAGTCTCTTTTGATTTTGTCATCCGACTTCATGGCTTTCCTGTCTGCCTTTGTTATTCCATTGGGCTTGCGCTTGGGGGTGTGCACGATCCCCAAACGTTCCATTATCCGATACACTGTACGCTCGCAGGGGATATATGGAAATTCACCATCTGCAGCTTCTTTTTTTAGTTCTAGGACTTCGTGTCAAGTATTATTAGGTTTTTTCCAGAGTTGGTTGATTTAACGTTTTAATTCAAGCCGCAATAGTTTGATCTTTAAAAGTTTAAAACTGTTGCGGCCAAACATAATTCGCTTTACAACCTTCAGTTTATTTACACTACCTTCAGCCAGTCCATTATTATAATCCATCTCAATAGCCTATTATTATACAATATCATTTTATCTACAGCATTCATATTTTTTATTAAAAAAAGAGAAAAGGTTATTGACATATGCCATAAATAAAGTATAATAAGAATAGATGTCATATGTCAATAACTAAATGGAGGTGAATAATATGGCAAGAAGGGATGGAACCGGCCCAATGGGTGCGGGAACAATGACTGGAAGAGCGTTAGGACTTTGCACAGGAACTAATCCTCAAAAACACAAAAAGAGCTGCTCCATGAACAAAAAACCATGTTACAAGAACGACTCGAAGTTATTGATAAGCAATTAGAGAACTTATAATGGGTATCAGATATAACCGGAGGACGCTCCGGTTATCCCTGACTAGAGTCATTTCCTGAAAGGAAATCCGACAAAAAGCAAGGGACTCGATATCCCCAAGCTTTTTATTGCACTGATTAGAATGAAGGTGGTGATAAATTATGGCAAGACCAATGAAGTGGAGAAAAGTATGTTGCTTGCCTGAGAGCAATAGATTCGGACCTCTTGATTCACCTACAGAGGCAGAAGACCATGTAAACATGACTGTTGACGAGTATGAAACCATAAGGCTTATTGATTTGGAGGGCTTTACACAAGAAGAGTGTGCCATGCAGATGAATGTAGCTCGTAGTACCGTTCAAGGCATTTATATTGAAGCCAGAAAAAAGCTGGCTGAATCATTGGTTAACGGAAGGGTACTGTCAATTGAGGGTGGTGAATATCGACTTTGTGATGGATTGGGGAATGGTTGTGGTCGCGGCTGTCATAGGCATAGGCGTGGTCGATGCTTTACTGATGATGAGGATAGAGGAGGTTGATTATTTATTAAGAATGTGTAATTAAATATTTTATGTGCCCTCAAATTTAGCTGTGGGTGCGTTACGTAATACAATTGAAAACTAATATAGAACGGAGGGTTTTTTATGAAATTAGCAATTCCAGTAGATGAGAAAACCTTGGAGTCGAATGTATGTGTATCCTTTGGACGTACTCCCTATTTTCTTATTTATGATACAGAAACAAAGGATAGTGTATTTATTGATAACAGTGCAGCAACAAGTACAGGTGGTGCCGGGATCAAGGCTGCACAAACAATAGTGGACAACAGAGCCAATGCCTTGTTGACACCTAGATGTGGACAAAACGCTGCCGACGTGATCAAATCTGCTGATATCAAAATATATAAAACGACATCTGCTTCAGTAAAGGATAATATTGCTGCTTTTATTGATGGGAAACTGCCTTTGCTGGATGAAATTCATGCTGGATTTCATGGACACGGAGGCAATTAATATGAGAATCGCTGTGCTAAGTGGTAAGGGCGGCACAGGAAAAACATTGGTATCAGTAAATTTAGCAGCGGTAGCGAAAGTATCAACGTATATTGATTGTGATGTCGAAGAGCCAAATGGGCACCTGTTTTTTAAGCCTGAAGGAGTTCAGGAAGAAGAAATATCAGTAAAGATTCCAGAAGTGAATAATGAACTATGCAATGGGTGTCGAAAATGCGTTGATTTTTGTAAATTTAATGCTCTTGCCTATACTAAAGACAAATTGATTATCTTTGACGAGGTATGCCACTCATGCGGCGGCTGTATCTTGGTTTGCCCTGAAAAGGCACTAACAGAGAAAGAAAAGGTTATTGGCAAAGTCCAAAAAGGGGTTTCCGGCATGGTGACGGTATGGACTGGAATATTAAACACCGGCGAAGCTTCGGGTATTCCTATTATAAAGAAGCTACTTGGCGAAAACCCGAAAATCAATAAACAGACTTTTATTGACTGTCCTCCCGGAAGTGCTTGTGTAGTAATGGAAAGCATCAAAGATGCAGATTATTGTGTGTTGGTAGCTGAACCGACATTATTTGGTGTTCATAACCTCAATATGGTATACGAACTGGTCAAGTTATTTAATAGACCGTTTGGGGTGGTTCTTAATAAATGTTTGGAAGAAGAAAACCCGGCAGAGAAGTTTTGCTTGGAAAAGAATATTAAGATTTTAGGGCGGATTCCATTTGACACCAACCTTGGAACATTGAATTCAAATGCAGAAATTGCCGTTAGTAAAGACGAAAAGTACCGGGATATGTTTTGTGCTCTGCTCAAAACAGTAACAAAGGAGGTGCAACATGAAACGATTACTAATCCTTAGTGGAAAGGGTGGTACCGGAAAAACCACAATAGCAAGTGCATTTATAAAACTTGCTGACGCCAAGGCATATGCGGATTGTGATGTGGATGCCCCCAACCTGCACCTTATAACCGGATGGAACTCTGCACCTAAAAAAACAGATTATTATGGGTTGCCAAAAGCCGAGATAAATATTGAACTGTGCATTGAATGCGATCAGTGCAGACAAAACTGCCGATTTGACGCTATTTCAATAGATGGAAAATATAAAGTGGATTCTTTTGCATGTGAAGGCTGTGGTGTTTGCGAGTATGTTTGCCCTGCGGGGGCGGTAACTTTGAAACCAGCAGTGGATGGAGAATTAATGCTGTATTCTGATAAAGAAAAAGTGTTTTCAACAGCACAGCTTAAAATGGGAAGTGGCACCTCCGGAATGCTTGTCACTGAGGTGAAAAAACAGATGAAATTGGTAGCGGTTGATGTTGAATTAGCTGTTATTGATGGTTCTCCCGGAATAGGATGCCCTGTTATTGCATCACTCAGTGGTGTGGATATGGTTTTGATAGTAGCAGAACCTTCCATATCAGGTATCAGCGATATGGAGCGTATTATAAATACAGCGGCGAAATTCGGAACAAAGACCGCAGTATGTATAAACAAATATGATACCAACATGGAAAACACAGAAAAGATTGAAGGGTTTTGTAAAAAACAGGGACTGCCCTTTATCGGCAAAATACCGTTTGACTCAAACGCAGTAAAAGCTATCAATAATGCTCAAACCATTGTAGATATGGCATGTACATCGGGAACAGCGGTTAAAGAGGTTTACCACAAGACAATGAATCTGCTTTTTGAAAAAGGTGGTGGCTAGAAGTCATGATTATTAAAACTTTAGTGGAAAATACATCAATATCAAAAGACTTTGGTAGCGAGCATGGCCTTAGCCTGTATATAGAAACAAAGAAGCACAAAATATTATTTGATATAGGTGCAAGCGAGTTGTTTCTTCAAAATGCTGAAAAACTTGATGTAAATATTGCGGGTATCGATTTTCTCGTAATTTCACATGGACATTATGACCATGGCGGTGGATTAAAGGCATTCTTGCGGGAAAATGGCACAGCAAAAATATATCTTCATCAACAGGCCTTTGAAAAGCATTATGCATTGCGTTCAACTGGTAAACCAGAATTTATCGGTTTAGATGAGGACTTGAAGCAGAATGAGCAAATTGTATTTGTTTCAAATGTTCCAAATGTTTCAAATGATTATTTTATTGACAAAGGGGTTTGGTTGTTCTCAAATATAATACAAAAAGAGCCTCGGTCAAAATCAAATAGTGGTTTGTTAACTGAGCAAAATGGGCAAACGGTGGACGACACCTTTAATCATGAACAAAATCTTGTGGTCGAGGACGATGGTAAGACTCTATTGTTAACAGGTTGCGCCCATAATGGTGTTGTTAATATAATTGAGCATTTTTACCTTATCAAAGGACGAATGCCTGATTATGTGATAGGCGGATTCCATCTTTCCAGCCGCTCTGGCGGAAACGAGGACTCTGATACGATAGATAAAGTTGGTAGACACCTGATGGGTACAAAAGCAAAGTATTATACCTGCCACTGCACAGGCATAGGAAATTATGAAAGGCTGAAATCTGCCATGGCTGATAGCATTGATTATCTGTCAGCAGGCAACGTAATAACAATCTAAAATGAAGGAGCCAATATTATGAGCGAAAATTGCAATCAAAGCTGTAACAGTTGCTCGGAGGACTGCGCAGAAAGAAAAGAACAGAAGAATGACTTCTCCGAAAAACCACATGAAATGAGCAGTATAAAAAAGGTAATTGGCATTGTCAGTGGTAAAGGAGGAGTCGGCAAGTCACTTGTAACCTCCATGCTTGCAGTTACTATGAATAGAATGAATTATCATACTGCCATTCTTGATGCAGATGTTACAGGACCCTCTATTCCTAAAGCCTTTGGTATCAAGAAAAAGGCCACAGGTAATGAATTTGGACTATTTCCTGTTAAAACCAAGACCGGTATTGATATTATGTCAGTCAATTTGCTTTTGGAAAACGATACTGACCCGGTTGTATGGAGAGGACCGATTATTGCCGGTACAGTCAAACAGTTTTGGACTGATGTTATCTGGACTGATGTAGATTTTATGTTTATTGATATGCCACCAGGTACCGGTGATGTTCCCCTTACGGTATTTCAATCTATTGCTGTTGATGGTATTATCGTTGTAACCTCACCACAAGAACTGGTATCGATGATTGTTTCAAAAGCAGTCAAGATGGCTGAGATGATGAATATCCCTATTATTGGTTTGGTGGAAAATATGTCCTATTTTAAATGTCCTGATAACGGCAAGGATTATAATATATTTGGAGAAAGCCATATTGAAGAAATTGCTGATAAACATAATTTAAAGGTTCTTGCTAAAATACCTATTGACCCGAAAATTTCAGCTGCATGTGACAAGGGTATGATAGAGCTTTTCGATGGCAATTGGCTTGAGCCGGTTGCAAAAATATTAGAAAAAATGGAGGAAAACTAAAATGATGAAAATTGCTGTAGCAAGTGATAATGGGATGGTAACTGGGCACTTTGGACATTGCGAAGGGTTTATGATTTTTGATGCCGAAAATAATCAAATTATTAAAAGTGAAACTATTGCCAATCCCGGACACAGACCTGGGTTTTTGCCCAATTTTTTGAATGACCTAGGTGTTAATGTAATTATTTCAGGTGGTATGGGCGGTGGAGCTATTGACATATTCAATGAAAAAAACATTGAGGTTATTGTTGGAGCAAGAGGTAATGCCAAAGCAGCGGTAGAGGCGTACCTGCAAGGCTCTCTAAAATCTACTGGTTCCGTTTGCCATGAGCATCAGCATCATGATGAATGTGGCGAATAAAACACTCCTTTGTGTGAAATTCCGACACATGAATGGCTTGTAAAATCTTACAATTTTTATAAAAACAAAAACTCCTCACCACAGATTCTTTTAAAAACCGTGATGAGGAGTTTTTGCTTCCTATAAATAGTTTTGACACACATTTACTTTCTCGTAGTATCAAGCTTAATAAATGAATATTGCATGCCTATTTTAGGATTGATTTTATCGCATATGCTTTGCAATATATACAGCTGTTTTGGCAATAGGAGATATATCAACCTCTTTGTCAGAGGTACTTGTCCAAAGGGCGTAATTAAATCCCTTATAGCTCCAACCGGCAAGTACACCTTTCATATCTTTTCCAGAAATGATACACTGTACTTTAATGTCGATAGGGCTTCCGTCCTCCATGGTTTCGGCGAACCATTTTTCCTCCCGTTCCACATCAAAGGAATACGATATTCCGGATAAAGTCTTAATGTTTTCCTTGCCTGCACGCAACACCATATCGGTTTCAATGATTTTATCAAAGTATTCCACTTGTGCAATTGTTTCATCAAGTACTCTATAAGTAGGGTCGCCAATCCAATTTCCATTTTCAGGTAAGTGAATTAGGATTCCTAATTTGTTAAGAATCTCCAATTCTGCTTTTAGTACCGCTGTTTTACCCTGGGATACACTTACAATCTCAAAGTTCCCGTTATTATCCAACATCTTAATATTCAGCTCCCGAAACAGCCCACTAAAGGTGCCTTTTCCTGAAATGTCATCCTCCGGTGAGGAATACTCATCCGTAGCAGTGGTAATCTCGTATTGGATACGAGCGTAAATGGTATAAGCCTCTATTCCATCGTCACTTTCTGATCTCTCAGATCCAAGAACGGTAACCCGGTCTATGGTATAATCCGATATGCGTTCTGAGCGGGAGACCTTTTCACCCATATAGCTGTTCAGCCATTGCATGGCTGCCTCCTTGCCAATGACTTGTGGCGATTCATCGGGTTTTACCCAGAAGGATAGGCGGCTCTCCGAAGAAAAAAGAGCCACAAGCTGAGAATAAAGATAGTCGGAGAGAATGGTGTACATTCCCAGTTCTTCACTTTGCAAAACAGACCGTCCGTCAGCCAGCCGATAGGCGTAGTAGTCGTGACTTTCCCAAACTTTGGGGAAGTTTTGACGAATTCGATAGCTTTCCTCCAATGTGCTAATATCGCTACCCTCCCACGCCGCAGACTTGACCATAGAGTCCATAATAATGGCTTGAGCAAGTGACTGGGTTTCCAAAGAGGATTCGTAAAGTACCTCACCGTTTTTGCCAAGTTTCATAATAGAATATTCTGAATTGATCGTTTCAGATGGCGTTGTTATAATATCGGCAGAATTATTACTAGCAATGTTTCCGGCAATTTCATCTGGCTGTATATCGGATAAGTAATTTCCGGACATCTCAAAGCTTCGTTCTGCTTTTTGATTGGTTGCAAAACCGATACCAAGTGCAACCACAATTATGAACGATAAGGCTACTACCCAAAAGGCAGGCTTTTTATAATTCAGTACATTTCTTATCCTCCCTTTGGTATCGCCTTCACCAAAGGCAAGAGGGGTACCGCCAATGATGCGTCTGCCTGTTGCAAGAGTTAACAGCGAGGTGGAATACTCCTTTTTCACATCACTGCCTAACTGTTTGATGACGGCTTCATCACAGGACATTTCCATATCCCTGCCACTAACAAAAAATGCTGCCCATACAAGAGGATTAAACCAGTGCAGGCAAAGCACAAAGAAGGATAATATCTTTACCACATGGTCAAACCGCCTGATATGCATCTCTTCGTGCAATAGGATATATCTTTTTTCCTCATCTGAAAGGGACGTGGGTAGATAAATTTTAGGTCGAATAATACCCATAACAAAAGGAGTTTCTAAATGCTTCGCAAGATAGATATTATCTCTTTCATTAACGGCATTTTTAAGGCATCTTTGAAGCTTCACAAGGGAGATAATGCTGTAAACCAGCAAAACAGTAATGCCCAGTAACCAGACCATGATGCCAATGGAAACCCAAACTTGCAGGGGATTTATACTTGCAGTCGGGGTTGCTGCATGCAGTGATGAATTCACTGCATGATTGACTGTCGAAATGCCTGTATCTATTGTTGGAACAGTTGCGTAAACGATATCTTGAGAAATAGCATTTGTTTTTGCAGGTAAAAGACTAAACATACTTTCAAAAGTGAAAGGGCAGATTAGACGAAACAGAACAACACCCCAAAGGGCATAGGAAAAAACTTTAGGTGACTTTTTCAAGAGTAGCCTTGCTATCAGTACAAAAATTATCACAAAGCTGGCAGTAAAGCTCATATTAAGAATTTGCAAGAATATCTTTTCAAGCATTACGATCCCTCCTTGTGCTCATTAATCAGCTGCTGTATCTCGTACATTTCTTTTTTACTCAACTTATTACGACGGGTAAATGCGGCAAAAAATTGGGGTAAAGAACCACCAAAAGTTTCATTGAGGAATTGCTCTCCTTGCCCAGCCCTAAAATCAGCTTCGGACATCAAAGCGGTTACTGTGCCGTTAATGTTTTGAAATAACCCACGATCACATAAACGCCTTAGCATTGTATAAGTGGTGGTTCGCTTCCAATTGAAGGCCTCAGCACATAATTCGGTAAGAGTGCGGGAACTGACAGGCTCATGCTTCCAAATCAATTCGGCAAACTGTAGTTCCATATTACCAAGCTTATATTGTTCCATATAAAAACCTCCTGTCTAATAGTGTTAGACTATAATCAGTCTATCGCAATTAGACAGTCTTGTCAATATTAAGTTTTTGTAGAAGGGAAATAAGCCAAGGAAATTGAATACACCTATGATTCAGTGGATTATTACATACTTAACGTGATCAAGAAGACTTTCTGATGTTATAGAAATAAAAGGTGCTAATAAGGCTGTAAACATAGATTATATTAAAACAAACCGTTTACTATTTATAGATTCGAGATCTGTAATGTTTCATATTGAAGATACTGGTTTGCAACCTAATTTTATTGATTTTGAGCCACATGCGGGAAACTAAAGGATTTTCCTGTTTTGTGTAGAAAATACTATGGAAAGCATTTGTAGTAATAGAACAGGAAATTTATATACTTGCTTAATTATATTTTTTGAAGGAGAATAAAACTATGACAGTGTTAGAGGCAATGAAGAAAAGACATACAGTTCGCAAATACATGAATCGTCAGTTGCCGAAAGAAATTATCGAAAAACTGAACGCAAGAATTAAAGAAAATAATGAAAAATATGGACTCCATGTGCAGCTTGTTACGGAAAACACAGATGCATTTGGAGGCCTTATTAAACTGATTCTGGCAAAGGGTGTTCGTAACTATATTGTTTTGACTGGTAAGAATACGCCCGATGTGGATGAGAAACTTGGATACTGTGGCATTGATGTTGCGTTGTTTGCACAGACACTAGGACTAAATTCCTGGTGGGTTGGTGGAACATTTAGTAAGAAAAAAGTTTCTCGAATTGCAGGTGTTTCAGATAATGAAAAAATGACGGGTGTCATTGCTATCGGCTATGGCGCAGAGCAAGGAAAGCCGCATAAGTCGAAGAAAGCGGAGGGTGTCAGTAGCTACAAGGGGACTGTGCCAGAGTGGTTTGAAAAAGGTGTGGAGGCGGCACTTCTTGCTCCTACAGCTTTGAACAAGCAAGCATTTATGATTAAAGGGGACGCAAATAAGGTATCTATATCATGTAGTAACGGCATTTTTACCGGTACTGATCTTGGTATTGTGAAATATCATTTTGAGGTTGGTGCGGGCAAAGAGAACTTTGAATGGGTGTAATAATAAATTATCAATTTAAGGAGCATATGTATATGAAAAAACAAGGATTTAACCCTTACCTGCCATCATGGGAATATATACCTGATGGAGAACCGTATGTGTTTGGAGATAGAGTATATGTTTATGGCTCTCATGACCGTTTTAACGGACATGTATATTGTTTGAATGATTATGTTTGCTGGTCGGCACCGGTTGAAGATCTTGCTGACTGGCGGTATGAAGGTGTGATCTATAAAAAAACAGATGACCCGCTAAATCCTGACGGCAGAATGTGTCTTTATGCACCAGATGTAACTGTTGGGACTGATGGACGTTATTATTTGTACTATGTTCTTGACAAGGTCTCAATTGTATCAGTAGCTGTCAGTGACACTCCAGCAGGCAAATATGAATTTTACGGGTATGTGCATTATTCTAATGGCTTACGTCTAGGGGAAAGAGAGGGCGATCAGCCCCAATTTGATCCGGGAGTATTGACACAAGGAGATAAAACATATCTGTATACCGGTTTTTGCCCAATTGGTGACAAATCAAGAAAAGGTGCAATGGTAACCGTACTTGGAGCTGATATGCTCACTATTGTGGAAGAGCCAGTATTTATATCACCGAGCGAGCCTTACAGCAAGGGTAGCGGGTTTGAAGGGCATGAGTTTTTTGAGGCGCCTTCTATAAGGAAGAAAGGGGATACGTACTATTTTGTGTATTCTTCTATTGTTTTTCACGAACTGTGTTATGCGGTCAGCAAATATCCAACGAAAGGTTTTGTATACAAAGGAGTTATTGTGAGCAATAATGATCTCCATATTGATACATACAAGCCTGCACAAAAGCCTATGTATTACGGCGGTAACAACCACGGTGGAATTGTAGAGATTAATGGGAAATGGTATGTTTTTTATCATAGGCATACCAATGGAGCTAATTTTAGCCGTCAGGGCTGTATTGAACAGATTGAATTCAATGATGACGGTACTATTCCTCAGGTAGAGATGACATCTTGTGGACCGAATGGGGGAGCACTTGAGGGTTTGGGTGAGTATCCTGCATATCTTGCATGTAATTTGTTTTGCAAGGATGAGGAACCGTATACAGGATTCCCTGGTGAATGGATGGACTGTCGTTTCCCCAAGATTACGCAGGATGGAAAAGATGGAGATGAGGAAATTGGCTATATAGCCAATATGAGGGATTCTGCATCAGCTGGATTCAAATATTTTTACTGCAAGGGGATTAAGAAAGTAAAAATCAAGGTGCGTGGATATTGCCGAGGTGCTTTTGTGATAAAAACATCATGGAATGGTGAAGAACTTGGGAGAATACCTGTTAATTTTACTAATATATGGACGGAGTATTCAGCGGACATTGTAATTCCGGACGGTATTCAGGCTTTGTATTTTGAATATAAAGGCGAAGGTGGTGCAAGCTTGGCATCTTTTACGCTGGAATAAATCCCGTGATACATAAATAAAAAATGCACTTTTGTATTTGAAGCTTGAAGTTTGTAATAACCACTTAAAGCCATGTGTGAATGCAATATAAATTTCTTTTGCATTAATTATATTTAAAAAAGATATGTTATAATATAAAAAAACAAAATAGTTTTTTAATTATTAATTATCAATATGGTTTTATGGAGGTTAATCATGAACTTGAAAAAGAATATATTGCTGGCAGTTGGTGTAATGCTGTTATTTAGCCTTGTTGCCTGCAATAAGAAGGTAAACATTCCGGAGAAGGATACACATTCATTAGATATTGTGGGAACGGTTGGCGATGAGAACATTCTTGCTTCAGAATTCAAATACTACATCAATTTGGAAAAAACCATGATGGAAGAAGATGCTGGAATAGCAGATAAGAGTATTGAAGAAAAGAAAAAATTCTGGAGCACAAAAGAAGGGGATACTGACAGAAAGCAGGCACTTATAGACAGAACTTTTAAGAATTTGACAGAGCTTAAAATTTTACTTATGGCTGCTAAAAAAGATAATGTAGAATTGTTACAAGATGAATCGGATGGTATAGCTAGAAGCATAGAGGATTATATTGAAAATGAAGGGAATGGCAACAGAGAAGAGGCTGAGAAAGCAATGTATGCAGAGAATGGTGTCAGTCTCGATGAATATAAGAGGATGTATGAGGAATATACCCTTGGCTATTTTAACTATAGTATGTCCCAACCTTCTAGAATTGAAATAAGTGACAGTGAGCTTAAAGAAGAATATGAAAAAAATAAGGATAATTATAATAAGGTAACTGTAAAGCATGTACTTGTATCAACCCGGGACAACATAACCCGACAACCTCTTGCTAATGATAAAGTTGCCGAAAAGGAAAGGCTTGCTGAACAAATTTTGCAAAAGGCAGAATCAGGTGAAGATTTTGAAAGCTTGGTAGAACAGTATTCAGAAGACGGTGGTTCGAAAGATACCGGCGGAGAGTATACTTTTGGAAAAGGAGAAATGGTGCCTGAATTTGAAAAGTGGGCATTTAGTGCAAAAGAAGGAGATATTGGTATTGTAAAAACTGATTATGGTTTTCATATTATTAAATATATCAAGAACGCTACTTTTGAAGACCAAATACATGGAATTAGGATAACATTGCAAAGGCAACGGTTTTCTGAAAATATTGAGGAATTGAAAAGAGAATATCAATTGGTTAAAAACCAGAAGGCAATCGATTCACTAAATCTATTCTATTAGCAATTAGTGCATTTTAACATTACCGGAGTGCCTTTTTAACATTATTGGTTTATAGTCTTTCATAATGTTAAAAAGGCACTTCTTTTGTTTGTGCCACATTCTTAGAGACCAATTCTGCTATGGGGCAGTAGAATAATGCTTCGCCATTATATTTTCAGCATTCCTTATTAAGAGTGCCATAGCTCTTGATGCTATGGTTATTATGTGAATTAATCCACTTGATTATATATTCCATTACCTGTTCACGGTTGATTTCGTTTATAATCTCATGCCTTGCCCCTTTGAAAATATAGGCTTTGACGTCCTTTACTCCAAAATGCTTGTACTGCTTCACCAAAAACGGAATATCACTGCCCCAGTGCCCGACAGGGTCATTGTCACCTGAAACCAGCAGTATAGGGATGTTTTTAGGTATTTTGACCAAATTCTTTGTTTTTTGCAATTCTCTCAAGCCTTTAAGCAGTTCGTAAAAAAAGTTGTTGGTGCAATGGGCCCCGCATTTTGGGTCTGCCATATACTTTTTTATTATGTCTTCGTCTCGGGTTAACCAGTCAAATAATGTTTTTGGATTATTGATTTTATTATTAAAACTTGCAAACACCATTTTATTGAGATAATAGCTTCTTCTTGCACCGTTTTTTTCGACCAGTCTTTTGGCAATAAGTACTCCTGTGTTCAGCAAAACTCGGTCATAGCTGCCTGTTCCAGAGAGTATCACGCCTTTGAGCTTATTCGGGTATTCATAAAGGTATTGCCTTAAAACAAAGCTACCCATACTGTGGGCAAAAAAGAATAATGGCAGACGGGGATGTGTGTTTTTTATTATGCATGTCAGGTCGTAAGTGTCACGTACCATTGAATTCCAGCCGTTTTCACCCAAGTATATCATGTTTTCCGATATTCCGGCAGTATTGCCGTGACCCCTATGGTCATTTGCATAGACAACATAACCTTTTTGGGTAAGATTTGTTGCAAAGTGTTCATATCTGCCAGAGTGCTCGCAGACACCATGAGCAATTTGTACAATTCCTTTTGCTTTATGTTCAGGGGACCATTTGTTTACAAATATTTCAATACCATCGTGAGCAATAAAGGTTAAAGTTTCATGCTTCATAACTTTTCCTCCGGAAGTATCAATAAGTTATTATAATTTTCTACTTATAGATTTTTCTTTCATTTACAAGCCCAATCAAATTTTCTTTTGAATTGAGCTCGGGATTATCTATAACAGCATTCAGAAGTTTTTTTAGTATAAAACCTATTTCCCTGCTTTCATCAAATCCAAGGTTTTTAAGGTCGTTTCCATTGATGGCAAGGCTTTTTAGTGTCACACACTGGTCGTTTTCCTTTATCTCACAATACATTTCTTTCAATATATCGAGATTGCTCAATCTTTCATTAAGGTGCAGGGTGCCCTGTCCTTTCTTATCTGCTTTTTTAACCTTTATAAGATCTAAAAACAGTTCTTCACCGACTATGTTCATTGCCCTTCTTACGTATTTATAAGCAGGTTCAATTCTTCTGTCGTGATGCTTTACCAGAGTACATACCTTGTCAATGGTTTTATTGTCAAATTTAAGCCTTTGAAGAACATTCTTAGCAATATATACGCTTTTTTCAGGATGTCCGTAAAAGTGGTCAATTCCCTTATCATCAGTTGTTTTTGTTAAAGCTTTGCCTGTATCATGAAGGAGCATTGTCCATCTTAAAACACTGTTGTTTTCTATCTCTGATACTGCCACAAGAGAGTGAAGAGCAACGTTATAAATGTGGTAGGGATGGTTTTGAGAGGTTTCGAAGCATATATCGAATTCGGGCAAAATGTGCTTCAAAAGACCTGTTTCCCTCAATAATGTAAATTTCATGGGTTGGTGTGAAACAAGTATCTTAGTAAGTTCGTCCCTTATTCTCTCGGGACTAACATTATTTATCAGTGAATTGTTTTCTTCAATTGCCTTAAGAGTTGAAAAATCCACTCCAAAATTAAGGGTTGAAGAAAAGCGAATAGCCCTTATCATTCTCAAAGGATCTTCCCTAAAGCGGTCATTGGAATTTTCCACTGCACGGATTATAGAATGTTCTATGTCTTTTATACCTGAAAAGGGATCTATAAAACCACTTTCAGGATTATAGGCTATTGCGTTTATTGTAAAATCCCTTAAGGCCAGATCATCCTCTATATTTGGAATGCTATTGGACGGTTTTGACCGGAAGGTGGTAATTTCAAAATTTTTTTTGTTTAAAACTACAGTGACGGTATTGTGCTTAAGGCCGGTGTCAATAGTTTTTGAAAACAGGCGCTTTGTATCATAAGGAGGTGCGTCGGTGGATATATCCCAGTCCTTGGGGGTTCTGCACATTATACTGTCCCGTACGCAGCCGCCTACAATAAAAGCTTGGTAGTTATTTTTCTTGAATATCTCTATTATATATTTTATTTCTTCAGGCATAATTATAGTTTTAATCTTGTCCATAAATATTATAAGTTCCTTTCTGCTTTAAATTAATCACAAAAAGATTCCATGTCAAAAATTAATTTTCGTAATTAGTCTTGTGCAAATTGAAGCGGATGTATAAATTTTATCGTACTCAATATATCTGATATAAAAAGAATTACATGTTTATTATACTAAAAATATAAGCTTTTTAAATTATATTAATCAGAAAATTATTGTATATATTTTGCAATAAACATTTTACATTGATTTTAGATATTCAATATAGCAATTTAAGAGATATATGATTTTTGTGACATATATAATAAAAGAGCATATAAAAAAAAGACCCCGTGCATTCCAAAGAAGAAGGGAGAATGCCACGGGATTTAGGGGAGTAACTTTTAAAAAATTACTATAATTAATATAATACAAAACGTAGAAAAATGTAACATTACGCGATAACTTCACAAAATTCGACAAAATATTTTAAAAAAAGCAACAGTGCGAATTATGTTAAGTGCAAAAAGTGTCACAGATAGTTTACAAAGTTACAGTTAGTTTAAAAAAGTCACAATTAGTTTATCGTAAATACAAAAGGAATATAAAAGTTACAAAGAATGGATAAACAAATGACAATTAAAAGTTCGAACAGAGGGCGAGTATTAGAAATTTCTAAGGAAAACAAAAAAAATCCTCACATGATTTGGAGGATTAAGAATACTTAGAATCTCATTTATATTATAGCATAGACCATAAGATAAAGCTAGTGTTTTTTTCAAAAATGTTTCAATTATGTTACACAATTATTACAGAGCGGAGATGTAAAAAACCGAATATAGTCATAATGAAAACTTACAGGAATATAATCATTAAGTAATAAACTAAACTTTCCTACTTATAGTATTTTGAGGCTCTGGTTGCTCACAAGTTAAGGTCAAAAAGTTTACTTTTTGACCGCGGTGAGCAATGCTGATTTAGTAGCAAAGAGCCCAGAAATACTGTGGGAAAGTTGAGTAATAAACTAAACGGAGGATAAGCTATGAAAAAAAACAATGTTAGAAGTTTAAAAGCAGGGTTTACTCTGGCTCTGGAGGTATTTGCAATTATAATTGCAACAGTTCTGGCTATAAAAATTGGAACAGTTGGGGGAGATATACTATATCATTCAGACAAAAAGATAATAAGTAAAGCTGATGTGGAGAATTTCAGAAAGATATTGAACAATTCTTTGCCGATAATTGACACTATTTATAACAGCGGAAATATAAGCATGTCGCTAATAGAACAGGTAAAAGACCTGATTGAAAGCATTTTTCATTTTGATGTAACAAGACCTGTAACAATATTGAGTGCAGAATCACCCCTATTTCTAAGCTACTATTACGGTGATTATCAGAAGTATATTGCCATGAAGAGTGGATGGAACACACCTTATATTAATTTTGCGGATATTGCCAAAGAAGAGAATAAAACGAAAGAGGAGAATAAACCTAAAGAGCAGGACAAACCTAAAGAGCAGGAACCGGCAAAAAATTATGATGAGCCTGCAAGCAGCGTTGCCTTTAGTGAAGATGAGGAATCAAGAAGAACTCAGAACCCACCTCCAGATAAAATAGTAACAAGTGGGCAGATAAAAATAAACAATAATGAAACCAACTATAAGATTAATATTGAGGAACTTCTAAAGGAGCCGTTTAAGCTGAAACCTGAAAAAAAGGGACCAAAGGTTTTGATCTACCATACACATACTACAGAAGGCTACTTAAAGGATGCGGGAGAGATTGGTAAGAGTGGTATACAATCTAGAACAAGAGATGAAAGATATAGTGTTATAAGGGTAGGTGAGGAACTTTCTGCTGTTTTAAAGAACAAATACGGCATTGGAGTAATTCATAATGCCACAGTACATAATTATCCATCCGATACAGGGGCATATGCAAGGTCTCTTAACACAGCTGCAAACATATTGAAAAGCTATCCTTCCATTCAATTGGTTATTGACCTTCACAGAGACGCTATAAGCAATGACAAAAAGCTGAGGGTAGTAAAAGAGATTAACAACAAAAATGTTGCACAGGCAATGTTTGTTGTAGGGACCGATAGTACAGGTCTCGAGCATCCGAAGTGGAAGGAGAATCTGAAGCTGGCACTGAATTTCCAACAAAAGCTTAACCAAAAGTATTCCGGACTTACAAGACCGATTTATATAAGCGAGAACAGATATAATCAGCATTTGTCCAACAGCTCATTGATTATTGAGGTGGGAGGGGATGGAAATCTTATTGGTGAAGCACTCGAAACTACAAAATATCTTGCTGAAATGATAAATGAATTTATCAATAATGAAAGTGGACAATAATAAAAGAGTTATAAATCGTTATTTTCCGGAAACAATAAGTATATGGTGCTCTGTATAAAAACACGCAAATACTTACTAATAAAGGGGAATATACTAATGAAAAGAGTGGATAGATTCAGGCAAATCAGACGTACACGTAAAAGATGCCTTTTTACCCTCTTGTTTTCTTTTTTACTTTTTGTATCGGGAGTTTTCATTGTTGATTGCTCATTAAATGATTTAATGAACAAAAAAAGTGGCATGGGGATGGTTTACATAAAGCAATATGGGGATTATTATTACGAAATAGATGTTTTAGGTAAGAGTATTGCTTTAGATACTCAATACATTATAAGGGATATTGCAAAAGTTAAGGATTTGTTTGAACACAAGGATAAAGAATGATTTTTGTGTCAAATGCGTCGGGTTCATTTTCAAATTTTTCTGTTCATAAAAAAAAAGTTATGTTATAATAATATGCTGATATATATATAAATCGCGAAAATGATTTTACATTGAAAAATTTAGTTTTCGCGATATCGTATTAAGGAAATTGAAATGCGATGTAAAATTTTTATCGCATTCAATATAGTAAAAGTATTTAACTTGCTCTTACAGCAGGAGGATGAATTTGATGGCAAGCGAGAGACAAAAGAAAATAAGGAACTTTTGTATAATAGCACATATAGATCACGGTAAATCAACACTGGCTGACAGATTGCTTGAGTTGACGGGGGTACTGACCAAAAGGGAGATGGAGGCTCAGGTTCTCGATACTATGGATATAGAGCGTGAAAGAGGTATTACCATAAAGGCTCAGGCGGTAAGAATGGTTTATAAAGCTCAGGATGGACAGGAGTATATCCTAAATCTTATAGATACTCCCGGGCATGTCGACTTCAATTACGAAGTGTCAAGAAGCCTTGCAGCCTGTGAAGGAGCCATATTGGTAGTGGATGCAGCTCAAGGAATTGAGGCTCAGACCTTGGCGAACGTTTATCTTGCACTAGAACATAATCTTGAGATAATACCCGTAATAAATAAAATTGACCTTCCAAGTGCACAGCCTGATTACGTAAAAAAGGAAATAGAAGATGTAATAGGGCTTGATGCGTCAAATGCACCGCTTATTTCAGCTAAAAATGGAATTAATACAGGAGAGGTTTTGGAGTATATTGTAAAATCTGTACCGTGTCCTGAAGCTGACGAAGACGGTAATTTGCGTGCACTAATATTTGATTCTTATTATGACAGCTATAAAGGTGTTATAGTATATATCAGGATAAAAGAGGGTAAAGTAAAACTGGGCGATGAGATAAGAATGATGTATACCAAAAAGGAATTTACAGTTACTGAAATAGGCTATCTCAAGCCAGGAGGATTGACTCCGTGCTCCGAGCTTATGGCAGGTGATGTAGGTTACATTGTTGCAAGCATAAAAAATGTCAGTGATACAAGGGTTGGAGATACAGTTACTTCGGTAGAGAGACCTGCAAAAGAACCTTTGCCGGGGTATAAAAAAGTTAATCCCATGGTTTTCTGCGGAATTTATCCTGCTGATGGCTCAAAATATGGAGACTTAAGGGATGCACTTGAAAAACTTCAATTGAACGATGCATCTTTAACCTTTGAACCGGAGTCTTCGATTGCTCTTGGGTTTGGTTTCAGATGTGGATTTTTAGGGCTTTTGCATATGGAGATAATTCAAGAACGGTTGGAAAGGGAATATGATTTTGACCTGGTTACTACTGCTCCTAGTGTTATTTATAGGATAACAAAAACCAAAGGAGAAACATTTTATATAGATAACCCTACAAATATGCCTCCTTCCACTGAAATTGATTCAATGGAAGAGCCTATAGTAAAGACCACTATAATGACCCCTACCGAGTTTGTAGGTAATATAATGGAATTATCCCAGGAAAGACGGGGAGTATTCAAGGATATGTCTTATATTGATGAGGGAAGAGTAATACTAACTTATGAGATGCCACTTAACGAGATAATATACGATTTCTTTGATGTTCTCAAATCAAGAACAAAAGGATATGCTTCATTGGATTATGAGCTTTTAGGATATAAGGAATCTGATCTTGTAAAGCTGGATATTATGTTAAATGGTGAAATTGTCGATGCCCTGTCGTTTATTGTTCATAAAGAAAAGGCTGAAACGAGAGGAAGAAGAATAGCTGAAAAATTAAAGGAGACTATCCCGAGGCAGCAGTTCGAAATACCTATTCAGGCGTGCATCGGAGGAAAAATAATTGCAAGGGAAACAGTACGGGCTTACAGGAAAGATGTTTTAGCTAAGTGCTATGGCGGAGATATTTCGCGAAAGAGAAAGCTTTTGGAAAAACAAAAGGAAGGCAAAAAACGTATGCGTCAGGTTGGAAGCGTAGAAGTTCCACAGGAAGCATTTATGAGTGTTCTTAAACTGGATTCGTAGTAAAGATGGTGTTGTTATGCAGAATATTAAAAAAGATTTGAGTCTATATATTCATATACCTTTTTGCAAATCAAAGTGTTTTTACTGTGATTTTAATTCTTTTGTATGCAGGGATGATATTATTCCTGCATATTTTAATGCGCTAAAAAAAGAGATAAGTCTTTATGGCGATATTTTAGGCAATTACAGGATCAACACGGTTTTCATTGGAGGTGGAACACCTTCTTATGTGAGTGCACATAATATATATGAGATTATGCAAATGGTAAATCAGCTGTATTATATTGATGAAAAGGCTGAAATAACATTAGAAGCAAATCCTGGAACCCTTTCTCACGAAAAGCTTGTTGCTTACAAAATGTTGGGTATAAACAGACTGAGTATAGGTCTGCAAGCCATACAGAACAGCTTGCTGAAGGAACTAGGCAGAATTCATACCGTGGAGGAATTTGCAGATAACTACAATCTGTGCAGGAAAATTGGTTTTACTAATGTAAACATTGATTTGATATTTGGAATTCCCGGTCAGAGCATTGATGATTGGATCGGGACTATAAACTATATAAGAGAATTGAAGCCTTCGCATATATCGGCTTATAGCCTTAAAATAGAAGAAGGGACAGTTTTGGGAGACAGGTTTCAAAAAGGAGATCTTGAACTTGTGGATGATACGGATGACAGACTGATGTATAAGATAGCGGTGGAAAACTTGAAAGAAGAGGGGTACCGGCATTATGAGATATCCAACTTTGCTAAGAAAGGGTTTGAATGCAGACATAATCTTGTTTATTGGAAAGAGCATGAGTATGTGGGTATAGGGGCAGGAGCCCATTCTTTTATAAATAGTGAAAGATACAACAATGCCTGTGATTTAAAAGAATATATTAAAAGTTTAGGAATGGACAAACTGCCTAAAGAGAATATGGAGTTAATATCTGAAAGGGATAAAATGTGTGAGTTTATGATGCTTGGACTCAGGCTGATTGAAGGTGTTGATACGAAGGAATTCAGGGATAGATTTGGTGAAGATGTTTTCAAGGTGTTCGAAACTGAAATTTTCAATATTACAAACAAAGGATTGGCTGTACTTAAGGATAACTTTCTAAAACTTACACCACTTGGTTTGGACATTGCCAATCAGGCTTTTATGGAATTTGTATAGCCAATTTTTAACCTGTTATAACCAAAAACATCTTGACAAATTAAGAATAGGATGGTATTTTTAAAATATAATTAGCACTCAATAACATAGAGTGCTAACAAAGGGGATGGAATGATGTTCTTAGATGATAGAAAAAGGAAAATCCTACAGGCTATTATCAATGACTACATCAGTACAGCAGAACCCATTGGATCAAGAACTATTGCAAAAAAGCATGAACTGGGGTTAAGTTCTGCTACTATAAGAAATGAAATGGCTGACCTGGAGGAAATGGGATATCTGGCACAGCCGCATACATCAGCCGGAAGGGTTCCTTCCGACAAAGGATATAGGTTTTACGTGGATCAACTGATGAGGGCAGGTGAATTGTCAAGAGAAGAAATTGAAAGTATCAAGTACGCTCTTGAAATGCATATAAGCGAACTGAGTCAGTTGTTAAAGCAGGCGTCTGTTGTTATGTCAAGACTAACAAAGTACACTTCGTTAGCTTTAACACCTGAGAAGGAAGGCAATACTTTAAAAGCTGTTCAAGTTGTACCTGTGGAAAGAGGAAAGGCGCTTGTTATTGTTATAACTAATGCAGGTATTATTAAAAATAGTCTTGTAAAAATACCTGAAACAGTTTTACCGGAGTTTTTAATCAGTGTATCGAATATATTCAATGAAAAGCTGAGTGGTCTTACAATAGAGCAGATAAATATGCCTGTGATAAGGGAAATAGAGGTTTTGTTGGGTTCATCCCAGGAAATTCTGTTGCCTATATTAAGTGGAGTTACAGATTGTATAAATCAGATAGATTCTCCCGAGGTTTATCTCGACGGAATGACAAATATTTTGAATTATCCGGAGTTTAACGACCTTGTCAAGGCAAGGGATTTCTTGAACATGATGGATACGAAGGATATATTGTCTAAAGTTTTAAGTGGTATAGGCAAGGGTAATGACAATATAAACATAAAAATAGGTCGAGAAAATAACATCGAGGAAATGAAAGAATGCAGTCTGGTGACAACAACATATAATTTAGGTGACATAGTAATTGGGACTATTGGAATAATAGGACCTACAAGGATGGAATACTCAAAAGTTCTTACGGTTATGGAATATATTAGGAATACGATTAATGAGCAGATTGAAAAACTTTTAGGGGAAAGTCCTGATAAGAGCAATTACTGAAGTTGGCAATAATTAAAATTTAACTTTCTTTGACATGAAACATTATAATTATGATGACAAATTTGACCAAGCAAGCTGTTTAATCAGAAATATATGGGTAAGGAGGGTTTAGATAGTTTCTATGAAAAAGAATAAAGAAATACTAAATGAAAAGGAACAGACCTTTATTGAAGAGCAGGATGCATCATTTGATGATGTTAAGGTAGAAAGCACTGAAGAGCTCTGTATAAAGGAAATGGATGAATTAAAAAACAAATTTGATGAAAAGACAAAACAGTGCGAAGAATATTTTCGCATGTTACAAAGGACTGCTGCAGAGTTTGACAATTTCAAGAAAAGAACTACTAAAGAAAAGGACGTTTTATATTCTGAAGCGATTATTGATGTTGTTTCCGAATTTCTGCCGGTTGTTGATAATATCGAACGTGCGCTACAGGCTTCTGAAGGTGATACTGACAACAAGGCACTTAAAGAAGGTGTTGAACTTGTGCACAGACAATTTAAGGAAGTTATGAAGAAGCTTGGTGTCGAGGAGATAACATGTTTAGGTGAGTGCTTTGATCCGAACATGCATAATGCTGTTATGCATGTGGAAGATGACAGTTACGGCGAAAGTGTTGTAGTGGAAGAGTTTCAAAAAGGTTATTTGATTAAGGACAAGGTTATAAGACATAGTATGGTTAAGGTTGCTAACTGATTTGTCTATATTACGAAAATGATTGCACAAATAAATTGAAGTGCGATGTAAAAGCTTTATCGCATTCAATATATTAATTTAAAAATAATAATTAAGGGAATTATACTAATCTAAATGTAAGGAGGATAATATTATGGCAAAAGTAATTGGAATAGATTTGGGGACTACCAACTCATGTGTGGCTGTTATGGAAGGCGGAGAGCCGGTTGTTATACCGAATACAGAAGGGGGAAGGACAACTTCATCAGTTGTTGCTTTTTCCAAAACAGGGGAAAGACTTGTTGGACAGGTAGCAAAAAGGCAGGCTATTACAAATCCTGAGAGAACTGTAAGTTCAATAAAAAGGGATATGGGTACCGACAAGAAGGTGAAGATTGACGATAAAGAGTATACTCCGCAGGAAATATCTGCTATGGTACTCCAGAAAATAAAGGCTGACGCAGAAAGTTATCTTGGAGAGAAAGTCAGTCAGGCAGTTATAACTGTACCGGCTTACTTCAGTGACTCCCAGAGGCAGGCTACCAAGGATGCAGGTAAAATAGCAGGTCTTGAGGTTCTGAGGATTATCAACGAGCCTACGGCCGCAGCTCTTGCATATGGACTTGATAAGGAAACTGATCAGAAAATATTGGTTTTTGACCTTGGTGGAGGAACTTTCGACGTTTCCATACTTGAAATAGGGGATGGCGTTTTTGAGGTTCTTGCTACTAGAGGAAATAACAAGCTTGGCGGAGACGACTTTGATGAAAGAATAATGGATTATCTGGTGGATACTTTTAAAAGAGAAAATGGTATTGACCTTAAAAATGACAAAATGGCTATGCAAAGGCTAAAGGAGGCTGCAGAGAAAGCAAAAGTAGAGCTTTCCGGAGTTACAACAACAAATATAAATCTTCCTTTTATTACAGCTGATGCAGCAGGTCCGAAGCATCTTGACATAACATTGTCAAAGGCAAAGTTCGAAGAGTTGACAGCTGACCTTGTTGAAAAAACAATGGAGCCTACAAGAGAGGCTATTAGTGATTCAGGTCTTTCACCTGATAAAATTGACAAGATTCTTCTAGTTGGTGGTTCAACAAGAATACCGGCTGTTCAGGAAGCTGTCAAGAAGTATTTGGGTAAAGAGCCCTTCAAGGGAATAAACCCCGACGAATGTGTTGCGCTAGGCGCGTCTATACAGGCAGGAGTTTTGACCGGTGAAGTAAAAGATCTTCTGCTCCTTGATGTTACGCCGTTGTCCCTTGGGATTGAGACTCTTGGAGGAGTATGTACAAAGCTTATTGAGAGGAATACTACAATTCCTGCAAAGAAGAGCCAGACGTTTTCTACTGCCGCTGATGGGCAAACAAGTGTTGATATACATGTTCTTCAGGGCGAGAGGGAAATGGCTGCATACAATAAAACACTAGGAAGATTTCAGCTCACAGGTATACCGCCTGCACCTAGAGGTGTGCCTCAGATAGAAGTTACATTTGATATTGACGCAAACGGTATTGTGCACGTATCGGCAAAGGATCTTGGAACAGGTAATGAGCAGAAGGTTACAATTACAGCTTCAACAAACCTTTCAGATTCGGAAATAGACAATGCTGTGAAGGATGCAGAGAGATTTGCAGAAGAAGACAAGAAGAGAAAAGAGGAAATAGACGTCAGAAACAATGCAGATTCAATGGTTTATCAGTCTGAAAAGACCTTAAAGGATTTAGGAGACAAATTAAGCAGTGAAGATAAGGCAAAGATTGAAGCAGAAATAGAAAAAGTAAAAGAAGCTTTGAAAGGTACGGATATTGAAGCTATTAAAAAGGCTAATGAGGTTTTGACTCAAGCTTTTTATGATGTTTCCTCAAAGATATACCAGCAGAATCCCGATGCAGCACAGGGTTCTGATATGGGAGCAGATCCTAATGCTCAGGCAGGTTCGACTGAAGAACAGGAAAATGTATATGACGCAGATTATAAAGTAGTTGACGATGATAATAAATAACGAATAATTTTTAATATTATTATCAGATGTTTTATGGCCAAAGTCATTGAAAAATGACTTTGGCTGTTTAGATTTAGTGCTTATCTGTTCAGTTTTAATTACATAGTTTGCAGCTTTGTTGCGATGTGGTATAATTGACTGGATGTTTTAAGCTATAATAAAAATTCTATAAAAAGTTTATTTGAAGGAGTTGGTTGGATGGCTGACAAGAGGGATTACTATGAAGTCCTCGGGGTTGATAAAAGTGCATCCGATGCTGATATAAAGAAAGCATACAGAAAACTTGCAAAGCAGTATCATCCTGATATGAATCCCGGGGATAAAACTGCAGAAGGTAAATTCAAAGAGGCAAACGAAGCTTATGAGGTCTTGAGTGAGCCTCAAAAGAGAGCGCAGTATGACCAATTTGGTCATGCGGGTATGAATGCCGGAGGTTTCAACGGCGGCTTTGGGGATTTTGACTTTGGCGGTTTTGGTGATATTTTTGAAACCTTCTTCGGTGGTTCCGGTTTTGGTGGAAGAACTTCGAGAACCGGAAGAGGTCCGCAAAAAGGTGCAGATATTAAGCTTTCGATGGAAATAAGTTTTGAGGAGGCAGCCTTCGGAGTTGAAAAAGAGGTTTCGATAGACAGAATGGAAAGATGTGAAAAATGTGCAGGTTCAGGTTCAAAGCCGGGTCACCAGTCCTCAACCTGTCGTCAATGTAGTGGAACAGGTCAGATACAGTATAAGCAGAGAACACCTTTTGGCCAGTTTGTAAACATTAAGACATGTGACGTTTGTCATGGGGAAGGGAAAATAATAACAGACCCTTGTGATAGTTGCAACGGAAAAGGAAGGGTAAGAAAATCGGTAAAACGATCATTAAATGTACCGGCAGGCATTGACGATGGACAGACAATTTTATTAAGGGGAGAGGGGGAACCGGGAACGAAAGGCGGTCCTTCGGGAGACCTTAATATAATGGTCAGGGTAAAACCTCACCCAATTTTCCAGCGTCAGGGAAACGATGTAATATGTGAAATGCCCATAACCTTTGTTCAGGCTACGTTAGGCTCTGAAATGGAGGTTCCTACTCTTGATGGGAAGGTCAAATATACTGTTCCGGAGGGAACACAAACCGGCGCAATATTCAGGTTGAAAGGGAAAGGCATACCGTTCCTGCGTGGGAGTGGCAGGGGAGACCAACGTGTTAGAGTCAACATTGAAGTACCAAAAAAGCTAAATGATAAGCAGAAAGAGTTGCTGAGAGAATTTGCGGAACTCAGTGGTGATGAGGTTCATGAACAGAGGAAAAGTTTCTTTGATAAGATGAAGGATGCTCTTGGAATGTAAGTGATGTAAGTTGGATTATTACGGAGGAAAATCTAATGAAATGGTTTGAGATAAAAGTTATAACTACTCAGGAGGCCAGTGATGCGGTTACTGAAATGCTTACTGTAGCCGGAGCAGGTGGTACTTCCATAGAAGACCCAAATGATATCAGGCAGGAAATTTTAAAACCGAATACTCTGGATTATGCTGATGAAGAATTTTTAGATAGTCTTGGTGAAGATGTGGTTATCAAGGCTTATTTTCATGGAGATAATAATATTGAAGAGCTTACTTCTCTGATAAAAGAAAAAATCAAATTTATCGGTAATTTCCTTAATGTTGGAAAAGGATATGAAGGGTACACAGAAGTTGACGATGAAGATTGGGGTACATCATGGAAGAAATACTACAAACCTCTTCATTTGACAGATAAGTTGGTTATTAAGCCATCATGGGAAAGTTACGATAAAAGTAATGAGGAAATAATAATCGAGCTTGATCCCGGAATGGCTTTTGGAACCGGAACTCATGAAACTACCAGAATGTGTGCAGTTTTACTTGAAAAATATATGAAAAAAGGCGACAGGATTATTGATGTGGGTTGCGGTACGGGAATTCTTGCCATTATAGCAGCAAAGTTGGGAGCTTCATTTGTTACAGCGGTTGATATTGATGAGGTTGCAGTAAGGGTAGCAAAGGAAAACATTCAAATAAACAATGCAACTACATCAGTTAATGTTCAGAAGGGTGTATTGAATGACATAGAGAAGGAAGAATATGACATTATTACTGCAAATATTATTGCAGATGTTATTATAGATGTATCAGGGAGCGTCAGTTCATATTTGAAAAAAGGTGGACTGCTCATAACATCAGGTATAATAAAGGAACGAAGCTGTGAAGTAATTGATGCATACGAGAAAAAAGGTTTTTTGAAAGAGGAAGTTCAAGAACTTGGTGAATGGGTGGCGATAGTGTTTAAATGTCTAGGTTCTTTATAAAACGGCAGGATATAGATTCCGGTGCTGTTTGTATTACCGGAGAAGATGTTATTCACATAAAAAAAGTATTGAGATTGAAGATTGGAGATACTATAATAGTAAGTGATGGTTGCGGTACGGATTATCTTGTTAAAATAAAGGAAATCGACGATAGTTGCGTATATGCCGATATAATTCACACTATGGTCAATTTAACAGAACCTCCGATTGACATCGTACTTTTTCAAGGTGTGCCGAAATCTGACAAAATGGACTTTATAATTCAAAAAAGCGTAGAGCTGGGTGTAAGAAAAATAATTCCTGTTATTACAGAAAGGACTATAGTAAGAATTGACAATAAAAAAGATGCACAGAAGAAACATGAAAGATGGAACCGAATTTCTTTAGAAGCATCAAAACAGTGCAACAGGGGGTTTGTTCCAGAGGTAAGCATGCCTGTTTGCTATGAAGAGGCATTTAACCATATGAATGACTCGGATCTGATAATTATACCTTATGAGAAAGAAACAGCAGGCAGTTTTAAGAAAATTTTAAAGAATAACATCGATATAAAAAGTGTATCCGTTATAGTAGGACCTGAAGGTGGATTTACTGAAAAAGAAGTGGAAAAAGCACTGGGATACGGTGCAAACGCTATTACCCTTGGACCGAGGATACTAAGAACAGAAACTGCTGGAATTACCGTTTTGTCAATACTCATGTATGAACTGGGGGATGTGGGCTATGAATAATTTAAGCTTTGTTGTTGTTGATGATGCAGTTTTTATGCGCACTTTGCTAAAGAAAATGATAGAGGAAACAGATACATACAAGGTGGTTGGAGAAGGTTCCAATGGATTTGAGGCAATTGAACAGGCTAAACTCCATAAACCTGATATAATGACCTTGGATATAACCATGCCGGACATGGATGGAATACAGGCAGTTGGTGAGATATTGAAATGCAGTCCCGACACGAAAATTATAATGGTCTCTGCAATGGGACAGCAATCCATGGTAATTGAAGCGATAAAGCATGGAGCAAAGGATTTTGTTATAAAGCCTTTTGAAAAGACAAGGGTATTGCAGGCTATAAAGAATGTGTTGGAAACTTGAGTTATAATTAACGGATGTTCCTTAAGGAAGAAGCGAACTTCGATCTGCATTAAAAAAATGTATATTTGGAGCTTTTATTTTGAATTATAATTTAGAGAAATAGTCTTTAAATTGTGATTGAGTGTGTTATAATACCTAATGGAACCTAACATAGAAATATTATATATAAGAAACAAGAAAATGGAGAAAAAGATGTTCTTGTTGGCTTCTTAAAAGAAAATGTAAAGGGAAGATAAATATGATAAAAAGTATGACGGGCTTCGGAAGAGGAAAATCCCAAAAAGATGGTAAGGAATTCCTGGTTGAAATAAAAACCGTTAACCACAGATACTGTGATGTTTTTATAAAGATGCCTAGGCAGATAGCATTCCTTGAGGAAAAAGTTAGGGCGACTATCGGTAAAAATATATCACGCGGTAAGATTGATGTATTTATTAACTATGAGGATTTTGGAGAAGATTCAAAAAATGTATTAATTGATGAGGGTTTGGCAAAAACATATATAAAAAGTGTTGAGATGTTAAGGGATAAGTATGGGCTTAAGGATGATATAACAGTTTCTCTGGTAGCTAAATTTCCCGATATGATAAAAGTCGAGAAAGCTGAACAGGATGAGGAAGAAATATGGAGCATACTGGAGAAAGCCTTGAAAAATGCACTTAATACATTGTTGACCATGAGAAGGTCTGAAGGTGAAGGTTTAAGGACTGATCTGCTGATGAGAGCTTCACATATTGAAGATGTTGTGAAAGAAATCGGCATAAGAGCACCTGATGTTGTAAAAGAATATAAAAACAGGCTTGAAAACAGGCTGAAAGAATTATTGGAACAACAGGTGGTGGATGAAAACCGTATAGCAACTGAGATTGCAATATTTGCAGACAGGTGTAGTGTTGATGAGGAACTTGTAAGGCTTGCAAGCCATATAAGTCAGATGAGAGAAGCACTTGGTATGGAAGAGCCTGTAGGAAGGAAACTGGATTTCTTAATACAGGAAATGAACAGGGAAATAAATACAATAGGTTCTAAGGCTAATGATTTATATATAACGAAGAATGTAGTAGAAATAAAATGTGAGTTGGAAAAAATAAGAGAGCAAGCACAAAATATTGAATAATTGTTGGGAGGAATATTAATGAAGTTGATAAACATAGGATTCGGAAATATTGTATCAGCTAACAGGCTTGTTGCAATAGTCAGTCCGGAGTCAGCACCTATCAAGAGGATAATCCAAGAGGCCAGGGACAGAGGCATGTTGGTTGATGCAACATATGGAAGGAGAACAAGAGCAGTTATTATAACAGACAGCGACCATATTATTTTATCTGCTGTCCAACCGGAGACGGTGGCACACAGGCTTAATGCCAAAGAAGCTGATGTTGTTGAAGCAGAAGTTTCGGAAGAATAGGAGGAACGGGTTGATGTTCCGTGAAGGTCTCATAGTAGTGATTTCCGGTCCTTCTGGCGCAGGAAAGGGAACCGTTATAAACCTGCTAAAGGAAAGAGAGCATAATATCAGGTTATCAGTTTCTGCTACAACAAGAAAGCCGAGAGATGGCGAAACTGACGGTATAAACTATTATTTCAAGACGCAGGATGAGTTCAGCAATATGATAGAAAAAGGTAAGCTTGTTGAATGGGTTAAGTACTGTGATAATTACTATGGTACTCCGAAGAAGGGTATAGAACAAACTGTAGAATCAGGCTTTGACTGCCTGCTAGAGATAGAAGTAGATGGTGCTTTAAATATAAAGGAGAATTATCCGCAAAGTGTTTCGATTTTCATTCTTCCGCCTTCCTTTCAAGAGCTGAAAAGAAGAATTGAAGACAGAGGTACTGAAAGTGCAGAGGTTGTGATGAAGCGACTCGAAAGGGCTAAAAATGAAGTGAAATTTGTTGGCAGATATGATTACGTTGTGCTTAATGATGATATAGAGAATGCGGTACAAAGTATACAGAGTATATTGGTTGCTGAAAGGCTTAAATTTAAAAGAAATAAAGACATATTGAAAACGTTGACATAAACAATTAATATGTTTACAAGCATTTAGTTATAAAATTGGCTTGAATCTAAGGGAGGTTTTAGGTAATATGAAAGAAATCGTTAATAAAGAATTATCAATGATTGAGCCGGGTATAAATTCTCTTCTTGATAAAGTGGATAGCAGATATACACTGGTTGTAGTGGCTGCAAAAAGGGCCAGGCAGTTGACAGAAGGAGCTAATAAGCTTACCGAATGCGATTCTGAAAAATCTGTAACTATTGCGATAAATGAAATTGACGAACAGAAGATTACATACATTAGGACAAAGAGCGGAATAAAATAAGACCATGAATCTTAACTTCTTTTAGTGTATTCATATATTGAGGCTCAAAGTGGCTCAGATTTTTTTTGGAAGGAAGAAGTTTATGCTTAAGGGGAAAAGTGTTGTAGTTGGTGTATGCGGTGGTATTGCAGCATATAAGATAGTTGAAGTTGTAAGTAGGCTGGTAAAGCTTGAAGCAGACGTAGATGTTGTTATGACTGAAAATGCGACTAGGTTTGTCACACCCCTTACATTTCAATCGATAACTCACAGACCTGTTATAACCGGCATGTTTAATGAACCGAAAGTATGGGATATACAGCATATATCCCTTGCAAAGAAAGCGGATCTTGTTTTAATAGCACCTGCAACAGCCAATATATTAGGTAAAGTTGCATGTGGTATTGCTGATGATATGCTTTCAACTACTATTATGGCTACCAAGGCGCCAGTTCTTTTTGTTCCTGCCATGAATCATAACATGTATGATAATCCTATTGTTCAGGACAATATAAATCGGCTGACTGGATTGGGCTATATTTTCATGCAACCGGAATCGGGACGCATGGCTGAAGGAACATTCGGCAAAGGGCGTTTGCCTGAACCGGAGTTTATTGTAAACCGGATTGAAGAGCTTTTAATTGGAAAGAAGGATATGGCATGCCTTAAGGTTCTGATTACGGCTGGTCCCACAAGGGAAGCAATTGACCCTGTAAGATATATATCAAACCATTCTTCAGGCAAGATGGGTTATGCGATAGCTTCAGCGGCGGTTGAAAGAGGGGCGGATGTTTGTTTGGTTTCAGGACCGGTAAGCTTAAGTCCTCCTGAAAAGGCAGTGCTTGTAAATGTTGTCAGTGCCCAGCAAATGTATGATGAGGTGTTGAAAAGATATGGGGAGTATGACATAATTGTCATGGTTGCGGCTGTCGCCGATTATAGGTGTGAGGTTGTTGCCAGAAGTAAAATAAAAAAGTCGGAAGACAGACTTTTATTAAATTTTATAAAAAATCCTGATATAGCAAAAGAGCTTGGAAGGGTTAAGGGTAACAGGCTACTTATAGGCTTTAGTGCAGAAACAGAGAACCTTCTTGATAATGCAACACATAAAATGAGCAAAAAGAATATGGATATGATAGTAGCTAATGATATAACAATGGAAGGTGCTGGATTCGGAACCGACACAAATATTGTCAGAATTATAAAAAGAGATGGTATGATTGAGCTTCCAATAATGAGTAAAGGTGAGGTAGCACACAGAATACTGGATGAAGCCCTGTTAATTAAAAAGGCTTAGTGTCCCGTAAAAGAATTTGTTTGTGTATATGTTGCGTAAATAATTATAAATTGAAAAATTTGATTTTCATGATGCTATATTTATTATAAAATAAAGTTCATAAAGGAGGCTTTCTTGATGGAAGTTGTAAAAACAATGGAGAAAATAGTTTCTTTGGCAAAAAACCGCGGTTTTGTTTACCCGGGGTCGGATATATATGGAGGGTTGGCAAATGCCTGGGATTATGGTCCGCTGGGAGTTGAACTTAAAAACAATGTTAAAAAGGCCTGGTGGAAAAAGTTTATACAGGAGAGTCCTTATAATGTCGGTGTTGACTGTGCAATACTTATGAATCCACAGGTTTGGGTTGCATCAGGTCATGTAGGAGGATTTAGTGATCCGCTTATAGACTGTAAGAATTGTAAAACAAGGCACAGAGCTGATAAAATGATAGAAGACTGGAATATGGAGAACAATCAGAATGTCCAGGTTGACGGATGGACTAATGAGCAGCTTTTGGAATACGTAAAAGAAAAGGCTGTCAAGTGCCCGAATTGTGGCTCGGCAAATTTTACCGACATAAGAAAGTTTAATCTTATGTTTAAGACATATCAAGGGGTTACAGAGGATTCAAGAGCTGAAATTTTCTTAAGACCCGAAACTGCCCAAGGCATATTTGTAAATTATAAGAATGTTCAGAGAACTACAAGGAAAAAGATACCTTTCGGCATCGGGCAAATAGGAAAATCTTTTAGAAATGAGATTACTCCTGGTAATTTTACTTTTAGAACGCGAGAGTTTGAGCAAATGGAACTTGAATTTTTCTGTGAACCTGGAAAAGACCTTGAATGGTTTAATTACTGGAAAGATTTTTGTTACAACTGGCTTTTGAACCTGGGAATGAAAAAGGAAAATTTGAAGTTGCGTGACCACACTAAGGAGGAACTTTCTCATTACAGCAATGCTACCACTGACATTGAGTTCAAATTTCCGTTTGGTTGGGGAGAACTTTGGGGAATTGCTGACCGTACAGATTTTGACTTGAAGCAACATATGGAGCACTCAAAAGATGACCTTTCATATTTTGATCCGGTAACGAATGAGAAATATGTACCTTATTGTGTAGAGCCTTCTCTTGGGGCAGACAGGGTAGTACTTGCTTTCCTCTGTGAGGCATATGATGAGGAAGAAGTAGCAGAAGGAGATGTCAGGGTTGTTCTACGCTTTCATCCTGTCCTTGCACCTGTAAAAATAGCTGTATTGCCTCTTTCAAAGAAGCTTGGAGATGACGCTTGCAAGGTATATGAAAAACTCACAAAAAATTATGTTTGCGAATACGATGAGACAGGAAGCATAGGAAAAAGATACAGAAGGCAGGATGAGATAGGAACACCTTACTGCATAACTTTTGATTTTGACTCATTAGAGGACAAAAGCGTTACAATAAGAGACAGAGATTCCATGCAGCAGGAGAGGGTAAAGATAGATGAACTCGAAAGCTATTTCCATGGAAAATTTGATTTTTAATGTTTGTGAATTATTTTATGTCAGGTTTAAAATCAGTATTGTGTGTTCAATATTGATAAATTTACAAGAGACATAATGCAAATGGAATTATAGGATTGTGAGGAAAGAAGTAATGGTAAAATGCTGATTTTCTCGCAATCTTTTTATAAGAGAAAGATTTTTATAACATAGGAAAATGAATTTTGTTTATTAAAATGCAAACAAAGTGTTGAAAAAAATGTAATATAATAATATTATTATATTGGTGAATTAGAGTACTGTAAAATTGTGAATGTAATAGGTTTGTTGCAGTACCTTGTATTAGAATTTGTTTCTAGAATTGATTTTAATTGTTTGATTGTTAAAATTGGGGGGGGAAGGCTTGAATACTACCATTATTGTTTTAGTCAATTATGTGTTTGTAGCAATGTTCGATGCATTATTAGTGGGAGTTTTTACCCAGTTCATTTACGATAAAAAATTTAATTTGCGAAGCACAGTGTTATATACGTTAAGTGCGACCGTGTCAATAGGAACTATTATTAACATATCAGAATTTGTGCTGACTGAATACTCAATTATTTTTGCAATGACTGTGAAAACCTTATTAACTTTTTCCATTGGTGTATTTTTGCTAAAGGTGTTTTATAAAATAAGTTTTATCAAAAGTGCCATTGCTTATGGGATGTTTTTTATCATCTTAGGCATAGGAAATGCGATTGTACAGGCAGTCGCCAGTCTAGGAGGATATTCGCTCGAAAGTTTCAAATCAAGTACTATGATGCAGATATTTGCTTATTTGGTAATCTATTTTGTAAGTTTGGTGATAATACTTTTTATAAAATGTTTTAAATTGATTTTTACACTGCCCCATGATATAAGGACTAAAACTTATTGGACAAATTTAGGGTATATAGTGTTTGCATTCGTAATAATTACTGTAGCCAATACATGTTTTATGAAATACAACAGTTATTTCAGCAGTGTGAATTTTATCATAAATATATTTATTTCAGCAGGTTTTTTGATTTTTAGCATAATAAATACTAATACTTTTTTTAAGCTTGAATCCAAAAGTCATGAACTTGAGTATCAGATATTTTATAACAAAGCATTGGATGCATTGATGAACGACTTGAGAAGAATTAAGCATAATCATAGTAACATGTTGGCTGTATTGGGAGGCTATATCAAGATCAAGAAGTGGGATGAACTCGAAAAGTATTTCTCAGAAGTATGTTCAGATTTGAATTCTATAAGCTCTTTATCTAATTTGACATCATTGAACATAAAAAGTGCAGGTATTTTGGGGCTTATTATGTCCAAGCTGGAGTATGCACAGGAGAAGGGGGTAAACATAAAAATTTTGAATACTGATGAGGTAAGAGAAGTGAATATGAAAATCTCCGAACTGTGTGAAGTTTTGGGAATACTTATGGATAATGCCATAGAAGCGGCAAGTGAAAGCGATAATAAATCAGTCGATATAATTATTACGAAAAAAGAAAATATAGTAAGTTTTTCTGTTGAAAACTCTATGAATCATGAAATAAGCATCAATGATATATTTAAGCAGGGATTTTCATCTAAAGGTGAGGATAGAGGATTTGGTCTCTGGGTTGTAAAAAAGATAGTCGGTAAATACGAAAATGTTTCCCTTAATACTCAAGCTGATAATATAAGTTTTAAACAGGAGTTGATAATATTATAAAAGGGGTCAAACTGGGCACTCATCTCTGATACTCAATTTGACCTCTTTTATTAGGATCATTTCCTGAAAGGAAATCCAGCAAAAAGCTTTGGGACTCGATGCCCCGAAGCTTTTTA
>CAYPCH010000005.1:34994-56820 GCA_964409165.1 uncultured Oscillospiraceae bacterium
AGCTTTGGGACTCGATGCCCCGAAGCTTTTTATTAGGTCTCTTGGAATGAAATGAAAGAGGCAAAATTGAGTACCCTCGATGGGTACTCAATTTTATTTCACTCTGAGATACATAACGATAGCTGTTATATATTTTGCAATAGGCATCGTACATTGATTTATGATATTGCAACATATATAGAAGTAAATTGTCTTTTAGTAGCAATTTTTTTAAGAATGGAGTGCTCTTAAAAAGTTTGCATCTACGTTCTTAATACCATAGAATACTGTAAATTAGTAAATGTTAAGGAGTGCAATTTAAGAACACACTATACTAGTCAACTTTTATGAGTGACTTCGGTAATTTTGGCTGTTCAAAACACCATGCCATACATGCATTTGCTGACGTTTGAGCAATAAAAGTTGCAAACACCGCAATTGTTCCTAAAGCTAATACTAACAGATTTTTGAACGACAATGCTTTATCCATGAATAATCCTCCTTCCTCTTAAATTTTACTTTGTGATAGTTAACTGTGATCTCAACTAACAGTTTATTTCCAATTTCCATGGTGGTTGTCAGTAATTTTGTAAGCTATAGGAAGCATAAGTAATGAAGTAGCTAAAGCTGTAAAAATAATAATATTTGAATAGGGTTGTCCAACAAGGAACGATGCAATAATGAATTCTAGAATCAAAATAATATTTGAAGTCAGTTTTAATCTTTTTCGTTGCCTTATGCTCACAACAGGCTTGTTTTCGTGATCAGATGGTGCATAGATATGTATTATAGCAAAACAAACGGGCATCACCAAAAGGCATATCAAAATTGGTTTTATAAATGATAGAAATATAGCCAGGTAAACTGTTCCAAAGGTGATAAGGCAATTGGCAACAAAACATCCCAACCAAGTTTTAGAGTGAATTCCGCCTGCAAAAGTACGTAAAATACCAAGACATGATAGCGTTATAATAACATGCATAAATAAGCCTTGTACAAACGCTACAAACAGAATAACAGAAATTTTAATTATATCGGACAAGAAAAGATAAAGGCCATAATATATAACCTCAAGCTTCTCGTCATTCATGCCATTTACATTATTTCTAATGCTTATGAGCATGAAGTTTATTAATTTTTCAAGTATAAACATTTGTTACTTACCCCTTTAAAAAATTTAAAGCCAGCACCCCGGGTCTTTGAAGAAGTAATCCCCATTGGAGCAACTGTAGGCTATTGCTCTGCACCCACGGCAGTTATCTATATTACTGCATGAACTGCATTTCTTTATTTTATCTATTTTTCTTAGTTCATTCAGTTTTGGTGAGCTTTCAAAAACTTCTGTTATTTTTTGTTCTGGGAGTTTTCCAACTATTAACGGCAACCTTCTACATGCCATTACACTTCCGTCGGCAAGTATGGCAAGTCCGGCAAGTCCAATAAGGCATCCTCTTTTCAATTCAAAGCCTTCAGGTATAACTGAGTGGCTTGAAATAAGTTCTTCTTCTTTCAATATCAGAGCCCACAAGTTGTCTTTATAGCCGAACAGTGTATTGCAACCTTTTTTACGGAGTTTTTTATATTCACTATTTACCTCTAGAAGCAATTCTCTGTATTCATCAGGAGAAATCATTTCTTCCAAAAAATCAGTGCCGTTACCTATGGGAACAAGTCTGTCAAAGTCAAATCCAGCAAGATCAAGTTCTGTTGCAAGTCTTATAACATCTATAAGTTCATGCATATTGTACCTGCTTAAAGTAAACATGCACATAGGATTGATTCCAGCTTCTTTAAGCACTTCATAGCCCCTTAAGGCATCTTCAAAACTTCCAGGTTTTCTCAGTGAATCATGTATTTCTCTCATACCGTCAAGGCTTATCTGGTACATGGAAACTCCGTATTTTTTTAAAGCTTTGGCAATTTCTGTACTAAGGTTGTACGAATTTCCGGCGATACCTATAGGGTAAATATCTTTTGAGCTTGTATATATAAGCAAATCAAAAAAGTCCTTGCGTAATAGGGGATCGCCGCCTGTAAAGACAATACTTCCTTTTTTTGACCATTTTTTAAGGGCGTATATAAAATCATCAACAATTAACTTGCAATCAAATAACGACAGTTCATTTTCCATCTCGGGCATGTATGAATCAGAATCATACATATAACAATGCCTACAGTGCTGGTCACATTTTGCAGTAATATGCCATTGCAATGAAAAGGTCAGCTTATTGTATTTTTTGTCTTTAAGACAAACACACATAAATAAAGTCTCCATGATTTATTGTTAAATGCAAATAATTCTACTTTCCCACCTATAAGATTATGAGGCTATAATTGCTCATAAAACAGGATAAAAAAACAGACTTCTCTATTTCAATATGGGGTTCTATAATTTAACATTCTATAAAAAATATGTATCTATATAAATATTTTACATTATAAAGCAATAAAAATAAAGGTGTTTTGTGTGAAATGCATTTTTTGTAATGTGAAATGCAATTTTTGAAGTATAAAGTTGTAAATTAATAAAACGATTATTAATTTACAACTTTTATGTGATGTGGATAAAAAGCTAAAGATATAAATAAAAGCTTTCTGGCAAAATTATTTATTATAACTCAACTTTCCTACTTATAGTATTTTGATGCTCTGGTTGCTCACAAGTTAAGGTCAAAAAGTTTACTTTTTGACCGCGGTGAGCAATGCTGCGTTAGTGGCAAAGAGTCCATAAATACTGTGGGAAAGTTGGGTTATAATTGTAAAATGTAGAATCATTTTCGTGATTAATATAAATTAGCAAAAATGTAGTGAAAATTTTTTTTGTTATGTTATAATTATATGGGCTATAGATTGAAAATGTAAAATGATTATTGCATTTAATTTAGTTAGTAGGAATTTTTTTGAGTAAAGCAAGGAAGTATAATATCTGAAATATTTTTTAATGTTAATATAAAAACAATTACATAAAATAGGAGGTTTTTAAATGTCAAAGTATGTATATTTGTTTAGTGAAGGAAATGCTTCTATGAAAAATCTTCTTGGTGGGAAAGGTGCCAACCTGGCTGAAATGACAACGTTGGGTCTTCCTGTTCCAAGAGGGTTTACAGTAACAACTGAAGCTTGTACAAGGTATTATGAAGACGGAAGGATTATTGCCAAGGAAATTGAAGAAGAAATATACGTTATGATGGCGAAAACAGAAGCAGTAGTAGGCAAAAAATTTGGTGATCCCAAAAATCCTTTTCTTGTATCGGTGCGTTCTGGTGCGAGGGCTTCCATGCCTGGTATGATGGATACAATACTAAATCTCGGATTAAACGATGTAGTTGTTGAAGGGTTGGCTCAATTGACAAATAATGAAAGGTTTGCATATGACAGCTACAGGAGATTCATTCAGATGTTTAGCGATGTTGTTATGGAAATTGAAAAGCCAAAGTTTGAAAAAATTCTTGAAGGGGTTAAGAAAGAAAACGGTGTAAATCTTGATAATGATTTGACTGCTGATAATTTAAAAGAAGTAGTCAGAAGATATAAGGAACTTTTCAAGAAGGAAAAAGGTTTTGAATTCCCGCAGGAACCTAAGATTCAACTCATGGAAGCAGTAAAATCAGTATTCCGTTCATGGGATAATCCAAGAGCCATAGTGTATAGAAGGCTTAATGACATACCGGGTGATTGGGGCACTGCCGTAAACGTTCAGGAAATGGTTTATGGAAACATGGGAGATGATTCGGGTACAGGTGTTGCATTTACAAGAAATCCGTCTACCGGTGAGAAAAAATTATACGGAGAATTTCTGATGAATGCTCAGGGAGAAGACGTCGTTGCCGGGATCAGAACTCCTCAGACAATAGAACATTTGAAAGATATTATGCCAGATATGTATAATCAGTTTGCAGATATTGCTGTAAAACTTGAAAAACACTATAAAGATATGCAGGATATGGAGTTTACCATTGAAAAAGGAAAGCTTTTCATGCTCCAGACAAGAAACGGTAAGAGGACTGCTGCTGCAGCTTTAAGAATAGCTGTCGACCTCGAAAAAGAGGGTATGTTAAGCAAGGAAGAAGCTGTAATGAAGGTTGATCCAAAGCAACTGGATGCGTTGCTTCACCCGAACTTTGAGCCGAAGGCACTAAAAGAGGCTGAACCGATTGCAAAGGGACTTCCTGCATCACCTGGTGCTGCTACGGGAAGAGTGTACTTTGAGGCTGAAGATGCAGTTGATGCATTTAAGAATGGTGAAAAGAATGTAGTACTTGTAAGGGTTGAGACATCTCCTGAAGACATTGAAGGTATGCATGTTTCCAAAGGTATTCTCACAGGGCGCGGAGGTATGACATCACACGCCGCTGTTGTTGCCCGTGGTATGGGTACTTGTTGCGTAGCTGGATGCAGTGAGATAAAGATTAATGAAGAAGAAAAATATTTTACAGATAAAAATGGCAAAAGGTATGCTGAGGGAGATTGGATTTCCCTTGATGGTTCCACAGGCAATGTATATGGACAACAACTGCCGACAGTAGACCCTGAAATGACAGGAGACTTTGAAATACTGATGGGTTGGGCGGATGAAATAAGGAAACTTAAGGTCAGAACCAATGCAGATACACCGAATGATGCCATTCAGGCTATGAAATTCGGTGCTGAGGGTATTGGACTCTGCCGTACCGAGCATATGTTCTTTGAATCGGACAGAATTCCTGCCATGAGGGAAATGATTGTTGCAAGAACAGTAGAACAAAGAAGAAAAGCCCTTGACAAACTCCTTCCGATACAGAGAAAAGACTTTGAGGGCTTGTTCAGAGAAATGAAGGGATATCCTGTTACGATAAGGTTCCTTGACCCGCCTTTGCATGAGTTCCTGCCTCAAGCTGATGAAGATGTTGCATCTCTGGCCAAGGATATGGGAATGTCATTTGAAGAGCTTAAGGGTATAGTAAATGACCTTCATGAGTTCAATCCCATGATGGGACACAGGGGATGCCGTTTGGCGGTAACTTACCCTGAAATAGCTGAAATGCAGACAAGAGCTGTTATAGAGGCAGCTATAAATGTTAACAAACAGGGTATGAGTGTTGTACCGGAAATAATGATTCCGTTGGTTGGAGAAATCAAGGAATTGAAGTATGTTAAAGATGTTGTTGTAACTACAGCAAACGAAATAATAGAAAAATCGGGTATAAAACTTGAGTATACAGTTGGTACAATGATAGAGATTCCAAGGGCTGCAATTACTGCAGACGAAATAGCTAAAGAAGCTGAATTCTTCTCATTTGGAACCAACGACCTGACTCAGATGACATTTGGATTCAGTCGTGATGATGCAGGCAAGTTCTTAGAAGAGTATTACAACAAGAAAATATATGAATCCGACCCGTTTGCAAGACTTGACCAGAACGGTGTAGGCAAACTTGTTGAAATGGCTGTCAAGCTTGGAAAACAAAGCAGGCCAGACATTAAGCTCGGTATTTGCGGTGAGCATGGAGGAGATCCCTCGTCTGTGAAGTTTTGCCACAATGTTGGATTGAACTATGTATCATGTTCTCCTTTCCGTGTTCCTATAGCAAGACTTGCAGCTGCACAGGCTCAGATTGATAATCGACGTTAATAGACAGCGTCCTCCGATTAAATTAGAGGCGTATACACTAAACATGGATGTATGTATAACCGAAATGCTGATTTAGTAGCAAAGAGCCCAGAAATACTGTGGGAAAGTTGAGTCATTAACTAATATGAAAAAGGGTATTGCAACTTAATGTTAAAGTGCAGTACCCTTTTTGGCTGGATTCAAGCCATGTCTATGGGAAAACATGTTATAATGAACAATAGTGGATAAATACGCATCAGCAAAATGTTGACGGTGCCTAGTAGAATAATAGGAATTATTGGATTTGCTATTTTGTGGGGTGAAATATGTCTGAAATTATAAAACCAATAAAACGCTCATATGTAAGATTAAAATTAGGCAGGTTATATTATGGGATGCTACGAAAAATTTTATGGGTTAGAATGAGCAAAACATTTGCATCTGATTACCAACAAGAAAGATTGCCTTTTTCATACTTTTCACATAAAACAATATTGCTCCGAAAACTAAAAGATGTTGATATGTGGTTGCAGTATAATAAAATAATTAATTTGGAAATAGCTACCAAAAAAACTTAATGGTGTTTTAATTCGCCCGGGAGAAATTTTTAGCTATTGGAGACTAATTGGAAAACCATCGAAAAATAAAGGCTATGTTGACGGAATGATTTTAAAAAACGGAACTTTTTGTGTAGGTAAAGGTGGTGGTTTGTGTCAATTATCCAACTTGATTTTTTGGATGACAATTCACACTCCACTTACAGTTATTGAACGCCACAGACATGGATATGATGTGTTTCCTGATTCCAATAGAACACAGCCTTTTGGTAGTGGGGCAACTTGCTTTTATCCACATGGTGATTTGATGATTCAAAACAATACACAGGATACATATCAACTCTTTGTATCTGTTGGAGAAGAATATCTTGAAGGGGAATGGCGTATATCATCCCAACCTAAATATACATTTGGGGTAATTGAAAAAAATCATAAAATGAAAAGTGAGTATTGGGGAGGATACAGCAGACATAATGAACTGTATCAGCAGATATTTGACCTTAAAGGGAAAATGATTAATGAACAACTGATTGTAAAAAACTCTGCAATTATGATGTACTCTCCTTTTTTAGAGGATACTTCTAACAAAAAAAATGAATATTAATTGGACTTTTAGTAGGCGTTCAATATAGATTGTTGTTTATTGATTATATTTGTATTAATATATCTTTAAGTGGTTTTTATAAAGGAATGAATAATGAAGTGTTTAGGGAGTAGATATAAATGAAAAAGATTATATTTGTTATTATATTTGCAGCAATATTTAATGGTTCTTTTGTTTTCACAGTAAAATCACATAATGAGCCTGAATTATATAGTATTTCACAAAATAGTGAAGGTATGTATGTAGTTGTAGGAGAAAATGGTACTATAATGGTATCTGAAGAGGGATTGAATTTTATTGTTCAAGAGTCTGATACTAATAAAACCCTGCACGATGTAACATGGGCCATGAATAGGTTTGTTGCTGTAGGAGAGGCTGGCACGGTATTGACCTCTATTGATGGAAAGGGGTGGGAATCAGAGAGTGTTGACTCGGATGTCGACCTTTATGGTGTAGCTTGCAACGGCAGTCGGTTTGTTGCGGTTGGAAATACAGGAACAGTACTTGTTTCGGATGATGGTGCTAAATGGATGAGAATAAGAATGGCGACAATGGAACGTCTTCATAGCGTAATATGGTTAAATGGCAGATATATAGTAACCGGAGGAGGAAGGCAGGTATTGACTTCAGAAGATGGAATTACGTGGGAAGAGCCTATCTCGGACAGGTCATCAGACAACTTATCAGGTATAGCGTGGAACGGCACCAGATATGTAATTACAGGCGACCGCTTAGGAATATTTGTTTCAGAGGATGGCAGTGAATGGACGGATAGCGGGAAGGTTTATGAACAGACGGGAATTGATTCTGATGTTAATCTGTATGGAGTTGTATGGGGGAATAATAGATTTTTTGCTGTAGGAGATGACGGGGTTGTTATCTCTTCTATTGATGGATATTACTGGTACAGGGAGAAAAGTTCCGTAAAGAACCGACTGAGAGATATTTTTTATGAAGAAAACGGATATATTGCAGTTGGTGGTGAGGGCATAATTCTTGCTTCGGAGGACGGATTCGGCTGGAAAAGCATAGCGGGAAGTTCTTCAGTTTCAACGGATACTCCTTTGATAACTGTTACACCCAAGGATGGTAATTCAACGCAACCTGATATGAAGAATAATGAGCAGAGCAAAAAAGGTTATGCGGATAGTGAATTGATAATATGGACTATAGCAGGAGTGGTAATTGTTTTTCTTGCTTGTATATATATTATGAGGAAAAAAAGAAAATAGTAGGAATTCATTTGTTTATTTATTGTTGAATACTTTATTAAGAACCAAAATTTTGTTGTAATATGATGCATCTTTTGCTAATATATAAAGTAATAATTACTAGAGATTAAGCTAGAGTATTTAATATAATGATTTTGAAGGGGTAGTTTATAAGCACTTACTAGGTTGTTAATCGTTGGAGGGTCACGTTAACCACTGAATGGGAATATTTGTTTTAAACTATAACAGCTTATCTAATAGGTAAGTAACTGGCGAAGCTATGTATATGCAGTTATTAATTGTGAGGGAGTATATATGTATTGGTATGTGCTTTTTGTACAAACAGGCCGAGAGCATAAAGTTGAGAGTTTTTTAAAAGAGCAGTTAGATTTAGAAATCTTTTTTCCTTTTGTGCCAATGCAGGAGATACTTTTTAAGAAAGCTGGAATGATAAAAAAGGAATTGAAACCATTGTTTCCTGGTTATGTTTTTATTGAAACACGAATACCGGATAAAGAATTTTTAAAAGCGGTTAGTATTCCGGTATATGCTTCCCATGATATAATTAGTATACTCAAGTACTCAGAAAATGAGATTTCCATGAAGGAATCCGAAAAAAAGCTGTTGCTGAGATTATGTAATGACTATTTCTGTATAGAATCATCAAGAGGTATTATTGAAGGAGACAGGATATATATAACCGAAGGGCCTTTGAGAGGTTTGGAAAGTACTATAAAGAAAGTAAACAGACATACAAGACAGACACTCATAGAATTGGAGATTTTAGGAGGTAAAAGATTTGTAAGTGTTCCATTGGAGATTGTTGACAAGATTAGCTAAAATAGAATTTATTGAAAAGGGCTATTAAAAAACTCTATTAAAGATGAAAGAATTGTTTATGAGAATTTATGCGATATCAGATATACATGCTGACTATAGTGAAAACAGAACTTGGATAAATAACTTATCCAAGTTTGAGTACACAGATGATATTATTATTATTGCCGGAGATATCTCGGATGACTTATACTTGCTTGAAAAAACCCTTATAGCCTTTAAAAAAAGGTTTCATAAGGTTTTTTTTCTTCCCGGAAATCATGATTTATGGATAAGACGTGATAAAAAAAAAGACTCCATGGAAAAGTTTTTTAATGTTTTACAGATTGCTGATTCATGCGGTATATATATTAATCCATGGACTTGCGGAAAAGTATCAATTGTACCTTTGTATTCATGGTATGATTATACATTTGGAAAACCTCATAATGATTTAATGGCTTGTTGGTCAGATTTTTTTTATTGTTGCTGGCCAGAAGGATATAGTATTGAGACTATCTGTCAAAAATTTTTATTGATGAATACGGATAGCTTGAAAACAGCTAACGAGTTTATAATATCATATTCACATTTTCTGCCTTCGCTTAATTTAATAAAGGCAAATGAGTTTGGTAGCAAATATTTTTTTAACCCTGTATTGGGAAGTGCATTTTTGATGGAGCAGATAAAAAAACTTGGTTCTAAGATACATGTTTATGGGCACAGCCATATTAATCTGTGCAAGAAAATGGATGGGATATTGTATGTTAACAATGCCTATGGATATCCTTATGAAAGCCATATAGCCTCTAAAAAGATACAGTGCATATTTAGCTTTTAGTAGCATCAAAATAGTTATAGTGCAAAAATAGTTGAAAGTGTAGGGGGTACAAAAATGAAGGAACATTCACATGTTGCATATACCGAAGAAATAGTTTTGAGAATTAAAGAGAATTCATATAAAGCATTTTTAGGTGTATGTAATTTTTGTGACTCGTCTGATTATTATGAGAAAGTAGTGGAGTATTTTCATCCAAACGAAAAAAGCTATTATAGCGACTTGAAGTTTAAGAAGAGAATAAAAGACTATACTATAGGCAGATATTGTGCAAAGTTGGCTGTAGCAGATTTTATTGGTCGGGAAAATTTGAATTCTATACATATAAGAAACGGTCTTTTTAATCATCCTATAGTGAGTTGTGGTTGCGGGGACAATATTCAGGTCAGCATAACACATTGCGATCATATAGGCATGGCTGTGACGTTTTTAGAAGACTATCCACTGGGAATAGATTTGGAAAATATTAGCGATAAGAATCTTTACATTATGGAGAAGCAACTTACTCCTTCAGAAAAAAAACTAATTAATGATACTTTTAATGGAACTGAATATTTAAGTGCAGTTTTCTGGGCAGCAAAGGAGTCTTTGTCGAAAGTATTGAAGACTGGATTTATTGCTCCTTTGGAAATTTTTGAAATTGATGGTATTGGAGTATATGACAGGTATTTTCTTTGTACATTTAAGAATTTTCCACATTATAAGGCGTTTTCTTCAATAATCGGAAAGTATGTATTTTCCCTTGCATATCCTCGTGGTACTGAAATTAATTTAAATTTAAACAATATGGAAAAGGTATTTGGCTTAAGGAATGATTCATCAACAGCATAAATCTATGGAAGTGAAATAATGGATAAAAAACAAAGCATACATGTACTAAAATTGTGTTTTTTTAATTTTGTGAACTACAGCTATATAATATTTGATCAAGCACACAGGCAGGCTGTAATAATAGATCCAGTGTGGGAATTTGACAAAATAACGGATAAAATGACAGAACTTGATGCTGAGCTAACCAGCGTTTTATTAACACACTCTCATTTTGACCATACAAACCTGGCAGAGCGGGTTGCAGAAAAGTATAATGCCAATATTTATATGTTACATAAAGAAATAGAATATTATAAGTTTAATTGTAAAAGACTGAATTCTCTTTATGATGGAGATATACTAAAATTTGGAGATACTGCTATAGAGTGTATTCATACACCGGGACATACTGTAGGAAGTGCTTGCTTCCTTATAAATGACAGTATGTTTACAGGTGATTTTATATTTATCGAAGGCTGTGGTGTTTGTACATATAAAGGTGCTTCAGCAAGAGATATGTTTATAAGCATACAGAAAATAAAGTCAAGAATACCTTTGAATACACATATTTTTCCGGGGCATTCCTATGGAAAATCTCCAGGTTATCCTCTAAAATATTTACTTGAAAATAATATTTATTTTCAGATCAATAATATGGATAAGTTTATAGAATTCAGACAAAGAAAAAACCAGAAAGGAATTTTTGATTTTAAATAAATTTGGTGAGGATATGACAGATATTCTAGACTTGTCAGTTAGTAAAAATATATTTAAGAATACCAATAAGAGTGTTGTTTTTATGTATTCTGGACAAGGTTCCCAGTACTATGGAATGGCAAGATCTCTTTATGAGGAAAATTCTATTTTCAGACAAAGCATGGAAAGTCTTGACAAGATAGTTAAAGGAGTCGTCGGAAGGTCGGTGATACGTGAACTGTATTTCAGTGGAAAGACCTTGAGCCATTCCTTTGACCAATTAATACTGACACATCCGGCTATTTTTATGGTAGAATATTCATTGACAGAAATGCTTATGAACGATGGTATCAGACCTGATGAAATAATAGGATCCAGTCTTGGTTTGTATACATGCCTCTCGGTAGCAGAGGCAATTAAGCCTGAAGAAATGCTGGAGTTTATTATAAGACAGGCAATGATTATTGAACAGAATTGCAGATGTGGCGGAATGATTGCAATTTTGGACGATTACAGGCTTTTTTGTAATATGCCCGTAATGTATAATAATGCAGAACTGATTTCAATAAGTCATGATAACCATTTTGTTATTTCAGGACATATTGAAGGAATTGATATTGTTGAGTGCTTTTTAGAGGAAAATAAAATTACATATTTCAGGCTTCCTGTTAGTTACGGCTTCCATTCTAAAAATATTGATCCTGCATACGAGAAATTGCTAAAACTAGCTGAGAAGATCACTATCAAACAGTCTCGGTTTGATATTTATTCAATAAAAGGTACCCATAGATTAAAAAAAATACAGTCAGAGTTTCTATGGGATATTGTTAGAGAAAGTATTGAGTTTCCAACGATTTTGCAAAGCTTTAACAATGACGAATTTAATGTATTTATTGATATGGGTCCTGCCGGGACTCTTGCCAATATTGCAAAAGGCATTATAAAAAAAGATACGCACTTATTTAGCATTATTAGTCAGTTTAATACAGAGCAGAAGAACATTGAAAATATAAAAAAATATATAAATAGCAGACTTTGAAATTATAGTATAAGTTATACAAGGGGGGAATTACTAATGATAGTTTATTTATTTCCGGGGCAAGGCTCTCAGCAGAAGGGCATGGGGGCTGAATATTTTGATGAGTTTAAGCAACTTGTTGACGAAGCTGACGGCATACTTGGTTATTCAATTCGTAGACTTTGTCTGGAGGATCCAGAAAATCGGCTTGGATTTACACAGTATACACAGCCAGCGCTATTTGTAGTGAATGCAATGAGTTATTATAAGAAATTACAGGAGAATGGAATAAAAGCTGATTATGTTGCCGGACATAGTCTTGGAGAGTATAATGCATTACTGGCCGCAGAAGTTTTTGATTTTTCAACAGGATTGCAACTTGTTAAAAAAAGAGGTGAACTGATGGGACAGGCAATGGGAGGAGGAATGGCAGCTGTAATAGGTTTGAAAGAGGAAGAAGTCCGGAAGGTTTTAACTGAAAACAAGCTTGATACAATAGATATAGCCAATTTAAATACTCCTACTCAAATTGTTCTTTCAGGGAAGCAATCTGATATTGAAAATGCTAAAAGTATATTTGAAGACTCGGGAGCAAGAAACTATATATTACTTAAGGTCAGCGGAGCTTTTCACTCAAGATACATGGAAAGTTCAAGAAGAGAATTTCAAAAGTATATGGAACAGTTCGAATTTAATCTTCCCCAAATACCTGTAATATCAAATGTTTTTGCAAGACCATATAAAAAGAATGATGTTAAAAGTACATTGATCAGCCAGATAACTTCTTCGGTAAAATGGACCGAAAGTATCAGATATCTGATGGGAAAAGGTGAGGCAGATTTCATACAGATAGGTCCAGGTAATGTTTTGTCGGGGATGATAAAAAGTATTAAAAGAGAGGCTGAACCAATTTTTGTAGAAAATGAAGGAGATTTTCATCAAGATGAACAAAGTGTATCTAAAGAAGATGAAATAAAATCTTCGGACAATGGGAATGGTTCAGTCAAAAAAGAAGTCAACAGTATTAAATCAAATTCAGTTGATTTATCAGAGGTAACTGTTGATAGATCAGGAGATGCTCAGATTGCTCAAAAGCTTGGGAGTGAAAGCTTTAAGGTGGATTATGGACTGAAATATGCGTATTTAGCAGGTGCCATGTATAAAGGAATTGCCTCTAAGGAAATGGTTGCAAAAATAGGTAAATCAGGTATGATGGGTTTCTTTGGTTCGGGAGGTCTTGAGTTGAGAGAGATTGAAGAAGCTATCCGGTATCTACAAAATGAATTGGACAATGGTGAAGCTTTTGGAATGAACTTACTATATAGTCCGAATGAACCTGGTAAAGAGGAAGAAATGGTAAATCTTTATTTGAAATATGGAATAAGGAATGTTGAGGCTTCTGCCTATATGAGCATGACTCCTGCCCTTGTAAAATATAGATTAAAAGGGATAAAAAAGGACAGGACAGGAAGAGTTGTTTCTGTAAACAAAATTATTGCAAAGGTTTCAAGACCTGAAGTTGCAGAAGCTTTTTTAAGTCCTGCACCTGGCAGGATAGTTGAAAAATTGCTCAATGACAACAAAATTACTGCTCTAGAAGCAGAATTATCAAAGGAGTTGCCTGTAGCTGAGGATATATGTGTTGAAGCTGATTCGGGGGGACACTCGGATCATAGTGTAGCTTATGCTTTAATACCTACAATGATTCGCCTCCGGGATGAAATGATGAATAAGTATAACTATAAAAAACTGATAAGAGTTGGAGCTGCAGGTGGAATAGGTACTCCTGAAGCGGTTGCTGCATCTTTTATTATGGGAGCAGAATTTGTAATGACGGGTTCTATTAATCAATGCACAGTTGAAGCACGAACTAGTGATACTGTAAAAGATATGCTGCAGCAGATAAATGTTCAGGATACAGAATATGCGCCTGCAGGAGACATGTTTGAGTTCGGAGCAAAGGTGCAGGTTATGAAAAAGGGTGTATTCTTTCCCGCACGGGCAAATAAACTTTTTGAACTATACAGGCAGTATAATTCCATAGCAGAAATTGATGAAAAGACTAAAAAGCAGATACAGGAGAAGTATTTCAAAAAAAGCTTTGAGCAGGTTTATAATGATATCAAGTTATACTATTCGAAGGATGAAATTGAAAAAGCAGAAAGAAATCCTAAGCATAAAATGGCTCTTATATTCAGATGGTATTTTGGATATTCCACACGCTTAGCACTAAATGGCGATAAGGATAGCCGTGTTGATTATCAAGTGCATTGTGGTCCTGCACTAGGAGCATTTAATCAATGGGTAAAAGGAACTGCTCTTGAGGATTGGAGAATGAGAAATGTGGATGAGATCGGCAGAAAATTGATGACTGAAGCAGCTATGATTCTATTGAAATGAGATTATTATTTTTAATTAATGAGGGGGAATATTAAATGACTAAGGAAAATGTATTTGAAGTTGTTAAGGAAAGTATAATAGAAATCCTTCCGGATATATCCGATGGTGATATTTTAATAGAAAAGAGCCTGAAAGACTTAGGAGCAAACTCAATAGACCGTATGGATGTAGTAGTGCAATCTATGGAAACTCTGGGGATAAAAATACCTATGCTGGAGTTCGGGAATATTAAAAATATTCAGGGATTGGTGGACTTGCTTTATGAGAAGAAAGTGGAATTGGGATGATGATTACACAAAAGGACGTTTAAGAAGTGTTATAACAGGAATGGGCATAGTCTCTTCAATTGGTAATAACCTTAAAGAGTTCTCTGATTCTCTTAAAAAAGGGAAAAGTGGTGTATCTTATGAGAAGCCTAGAGAAGGACTACCTGAGGCTTTGGGAGTTGCAGCCCGTATCAGCAGTTTTTCTTTTGAATCCTCGTTAAGAATGCTGGATGAAGTACATCTGGAGATTGCAAGCAGGGCAAGAAACTTTACCAGAAGGTCTTCAAAGTCATTGCAGTGTTCGGTGCTTTCTCTAGTAGAGGCATGGGGGAATTCAGGATTTCATGATTCAAAGGTGAGTGCTGAGAGAACTGGGATTATAGTATGTGGAAGCAATATTTCACAGAACTTTAATTATAATGTTTTCAGGAAATTTGAAAAATCTCCTGAGTATGTTTCTCCAAGCTATTCACTCCAGTTTATGGATACCGATCATGTAGGAACTATGAGCGAAATATTTGGAATATCAGGAGAAAGCTTTACTGTAGGAGGGGCTTCAGCAAGTGGAAATCTTGGAATAATAAAGGCAATGCAGATGATAGAATTGGACTTGCTTGATGCATGTTTGGTAGTTGGGCCTCTTACAGAGATTTCCGATGTTGAAAGGATGGGATTCTACAATCTGGGTGCAATTGGTGGCAAAAGTTTTAATGGGTTGCCGGAAAAAGTGTGCAGACCTTTTGATAAAAAGCATGATGGGTTTATTTATGGTGAAGGTAGTGCATGTATTGTAGTAGAATCGTTAAAATCTGCAAGGAGTAGAGGACAAAAGATTCTGGCGGAACTGGTCGGTGGTGCTGTTGTTCTTGATGCAAACAGGTTATCTAATCCAAACGAAGACGGAGAAGTGAAGGCAATGATTAAGGCTCTTGAGAGAGCAGGGGTGGATACAACTCAAGTAGATTATATTAACGCTCACGGTACATCAACACCTATGGGTGACATAACAGAAGCGAAAGCAATCAGCAGAGTATTGGGAAATGAAGTGGAAAGAGTGCTGGTTAATTCCACAAAATCTTTGACGGGACATTGTCTTTTTTCAGCCGGGGTTATTGAAGCTGTAGCAACGGTGGTTCAAGCTAATGAAAATTTTGTTCATCCAAATTTGAATCTTGAGGAACCGATTGACATACAACTGAATTATTGTCCAGATATTTGTCAGAGTGCTGAGATTGATATAGCAATAAGCAATTCTTATGGATTTGGGGGAATTAACACAAGTATTATTATAAAAAGAGGGGTTGAATTATGAGTGGACTTTCAGTAGGAATTGAAGCTGTGAACTTTTACGGTGGACCTGCATATATTGATGTAGAAACTATATTCCGTGAAAGGGGATTGGATTTAGACAGATTTGAGAACCTTCTAATGGAAAAGAAATCAGTAGGTTTACCATGTGAGGATCCGGTTACAAATGCAGTGAATGCAGCTAAGCCGATTGTGGACAGTCTAAGTGATGCAGACAGGCAAAGGATTGAAATGATTATAACTTCAAGTGAATCCGGGCTTGATTTTGGTAAATCTTTAAGTACATACATTCATGATTATCTAGGATTGAGCAGGAATGTAAGACTTTTTGAGGTTAAACAGGCTTGTTATGGTTGTACCGCTGCATTCCAGATGGCTAGCTGTTTTGTTGCTTCGCAGGCTTCACCCGGTGCCAAGGTGTTGGTTATTGGCACAGATGTTGCTAGAGCGGCAGCAAAAAAAACTTATGCAGAGCCGTCACAAGCTGTTGGTGCAGTAGCATTGCTTGTTAGTGATAAACCTGAAATTCTTGAACTGGACTTTGGGGCAAATGGATATTATGGATTTGAGGTAATGGATACATGTCGTCCGCTTCCGGAAATAGAAACCGGAGATGCAGATTTGTCTCTGCTATCATATTTGGATTGTCTTGAAAATAGCTATACAGCTTATGCTGATAAGGTGGAAGGAGCAGATTTTGCAGATACATTTGATTACCTTGTTTTTCATACTCCCTTTGCCGGAATGGTTAAAGGAGCCCATAGAAAAATAATGCGTGAATTGCTACGCTGGAGTCCGGCGCAAATTGATGAGGATTTTAGAAGAAGGGTTGTACCTTCGTTATCATACTGTACTCAGGTAGGAAATGTTTATTCGGCAACTATTTATCTGGCGCTTTGTGGACTCATAGATACAGCTCAAATAGACGGAGTAAGGCGTATAGGTATGTTTTCATACGGTTCTGGTTGTTCATCTGAATTCTACAGCGGAATTGTTACGCCCGATTCAAAAAGTGTTATACGTAAAATGAGAATAGGTGATAATCTGAGTAGGCGTTATAAACTGTCGATGGATGAATACGACAGAATACTGGATTTGAATATGGAATGGATATTTGGAATAAGAGATAAAAAAGTAGACTTTGCAGGTATTTCAGATATTTACGATTATTTTTTCAAAGGAAGGCAACTTCTTGTTTTAAAGCAGGTTAATGGTTTTCACAGAGAGTATATGTGGAGTTGATCTCTAAAAAAATTGGTTTTTTAAGGAGTTAGCTTATGAATTACAATACTTTACAAGTAAAGGAAAGCGAAGCGTGCATAACAATCACAATGAATAGACCATTACGAAAAAATAGCTTGAATGAGGAAATGGTCAGTGAACTCAGCAGTGTGCTTCAAATAGTTCAAACATCTCCTGATTACAGAGTTGTAGTTCTTGAGGGACACAATGGTATATTTTGTACTGGATTGGATTTTGAAGAGATTGCTGTGAAAGACACCATAGATAATGCTGATGAAATGAAACTTACCAGGATGTACATGGATATACTAAGGTGTTTTTCCCTTATGCCACGAGTTGTTATTGCAAAGGTTGACGGTCAGGTAATGGCAGGAGGAGTTGGACTGGCAGCAGCGAGTGATCTGGTAGTAGCAACTTCTAGGTCGCAGTTCAGTCTTTCTGAGATATTATGGGGTATGCTTCCCTCTATGGTGGTGCCTTACCTTATAAGGAGGGTCGGATTCCAGAAAGCATATAGTATGACATTAACAACGCTTCCGGTTTCTGCTGAGGAAGGATTAAGAATAAACCTTATTGATGAATTAAGTGATGAGCTGGATGAAAGCATAAGACGAATTTGCATGCGTTTGACAAGGCTTGATGATTGGGCGATTGGAAACATGAAGCAATACTTCAGGAATGCATGGATTATTACTGAACAGATGGAGACGGCGGCTGTTAATGAGACCTCCAAATTAGTTGCACATCCAAAAGTAAGGAGAAACATTGAGAATTTTGTAAAATATAAAATTTTTCCATGGAATAGCAAATAGCAAACTACTGCTCCATAACAGATTTGTTTCTAAAACGTAGCACAAACTGAAGAAGTGCATTTTTAATGTTTTGATATACTGGAAATCAGCAATGTTAAAAGCACTAGAGAGATAGGGGTTGAATAATTGATGGCGTCGATCAACATAATGAAGGTTACGAAAAATTATGAAATGGGAAAGACAGTTGTCAATGCTTTAAGAGGCATTGATCTTATAATCTCCGAAGGCGAATTTGTGACTGTAGCAGGGGCATCTGGAAGCGGGAAATCCACTCTTTTAAATCTTATAGGATGTCTTGATAAACCGACAAGCGGAGAAATATGGGTTGGAGATACGAAGGTTACTGAACTTGGTGAAAAGGAACTCAATAAGTTCAGATTATATACTGTTGGTTTTATATTTCAATCATTTAACCTGATTCCGGTACTGAATATATCTGAGAATGTTGAATTGCCGCTTCTTATTATGAAAGATATCAAAAAGGAAGAAAGAGCTGAAAGAGTCAATTACTTTTTAAAAGCTGTCGGGCTTTCTTCAGAAATGAAAAGGAAGCCATCGGAACTTTCCGGAGGACAAAGGCAGAGGGTTGCTGTGGCTAGAGCGCTAGTAACAAAACCAAGAGTGGTTTTGGCAGATGAACCTACTGCAAATCTTGACTCAAAAACAGGCATTGAGATAATAGAGCTAATGCACGAAATCAGCAGAAGAGAAGGTACTACATTTGTATTTTCTACCCATGACCCTAAGGTCATGCAAAGAGCAGATCGGATTTTTACGATGGAAGATGGTTTGATAAAGGGGGAAGAAAAACCATGAAACTTTTCTCCCTGTCTTTAAAGAATATATTTGTTAATTGGAGACGTTCAATAAGCTATGGGTTATTTATATTTATAATAACGACGCTTTTGATTTTTTTTAATTCCTTTGTAATGACTGTAAAAAACAATATGATGGAATCTCTTGTAAGTACTTTGACAGGAGAAATACTAATACGTCCTGCGCAGGATACCGGTGATATATTTACTTTAAACAATAGTTGGGATGAAACTTATTATTTAAAATCTGGACAGACCCGGATAATTGAGGAAGCCATAAAAAATACAATCGAACCTGCAGAATATACACAAAGGGTAAGATTGAATGGATTTCTAACATTCAGAAAAGAAAATACACCTGCTATTGTTATAGGTATAAGTCCTGATTCTCAGACTTACAAAAAATATTTCAAGCTTATTAAGGGCAGGTATATAAGTCCTGTTCACTCAAATGAGATTGTTCTTTCGGAAGAACAGGCAAAAAGCCTCAATGTTGACATAGGGAGTATTGTTCAAATCAATACTGAACTCAAACAGGGGAGATATGCGGCAGAAAATCTGAAGGTGGTGGGTATAGGTAAACTTGATTTGCTACTTTCCATGTCAGTTGCATATATGGATCTTTGGAGTGCAAAAAAAATAGTGGAGAAATCTGGATATAATGAGGGTGAAATATCGGATATCCTGATTTATGTAAAAGATAAAAAGGATATCAGTAGTTCAGCTTCTATGCTGTCTGAAGCTATAGAAAAATCAGGATTATCTCAAGACCGTGTCAGTGTGAGTACATATGAAAGCATGGGTGGTTTCATAATGGGAACAATAAAACTTTATGTACTGATATTTTACGGATTTATAGGACTTCTGATGATAGTTGTAAGTATACTTATTGTTAATCTCGTGTTAATGATGGGTCTTGAACGGAGGCAGGAGATAGGAACGCTAAGGGCTATCGGGTTTAGCAAATACAGAATAGTTGCCATTTTTTTATATGAGATTGCCGCAATTACTGGAGTGGCATGTACTGCAGGTGTTGCATTGGGTGTTGCAATGGTAAGTATTCTTGAGAAAAATGGGTTTAAAGCAGAACCTCCTTTAAGCTTTATAATGGGCAGTGAGTTTTTTATGAGGCTTGATAAAGGAGGTATAATTATTGTTGTTATAATAATATTTACATTTTCAATAATGGCTTCCTTATACCCTTCATACAGTGCTGCATCATTAAACCCTGTTGATACACTTAAAGAAGTTTGATATTTATTGATGGAGGAATCAGATGAAAATAACTGCAAGAATTGCTTTTAGAAATATTGTTTCCGATAAAAAACGAGCCCTATTAATAGGTATTGCTATTTTTATATCTTCTTTTCTCTTATTTTTGACAAACTCGACAATGAATGGCGTTGAGTCACAGGTTTTACGAGGATATGTTAATCTGCAGTCGGGACAGGTTATAGTTATGTGGGAGGAACTTCAGAAGGTAAGCAACATGGATGCAGGAAAGTTCCTAGGGAATAATGCGAGCTTTGATATCACTAAGGATGAGCTTAATAAAAAGGCTTTTGAAAGGTTAGCTGATTTTCTTAATAGTAATAAAGATGAAATAAAGGCTTTTTACCCTACAATTCGCCGCAATGCTAAGCTTACAATAAAGAAGCAGAGCACAAAGAAAAAGGAAAGTTCTATAATTATCTACAGTTTGATTCCAGACAATAGGGATTTTATATTAAGCACAGGAACACTGAAAATGTCAGAAGGACAACTTCTTGACAGTCAGGAGGATTCAATTTGTATAAGCAGGGAAACGGCTGACCGTGATGAGATTAATATTGGAGATAGTGTGGCGATTCAAGCTACGACGCTAAACAAGAATGTAAGATCAATGAGCTTTGTTGTTAGAGGGATTTATGCCAATACAGCAGGTTATGATAATAGTTATGGGTTTATTAGCGAAAAAAGGGCAAGAGAGCTTTTTGGATTTGATTCAGCTTATTTTGATGTAGGAAGAATCTATTTAAAAAATTCTGGTAACATTCATAGTTTTGCCAATAGACTAGACAAATATCTTACTTCTGAAAGCAAAGTTTTAAGAGCTGAAACGTATACTCAGGCATCAGCTTTTTATACAAGTACATCGAGAAACATAAAACTATTTTTTAGTATATTTACCTTTTTTCTACTATTTATGATTGGAGTTGGTCTGCGTTCTACATTACGTTTAAAGATATTTGAAAGAATGAAGGAGTTTGGAACTTTAAGAGCTATTGGGTATAGTAGGATTCAGTGTTTCGAAATTATATTTTTTGAAGTATTGTTTTTATCCATATTGGCGCTTACAGTTGCTTTCTTTGTCGCTTTTATACTAATAACGATTTTTGGAAGAGTAGGGGTTTACGTAGGATCGGGAGGAGTTACTTATGCACTAGGAGGAGAGAGTTTTTATCCTAGTCTCAATCTTGGCGATATTATCTTTGCATATGTAATCATATCGTTGTTCTCTTTGATTTCGACGTTTGGTCCAGGTCTTAAGCTTTGTTATCAGACAATTACTGATATTATGATAAAAAAACAGAAAAAGATTTCTTTATTTAAAGTAGTGTCAAAAGATATTTTGCGTAATATAGGTTATAGGGGATAGCTTAAATATTATTTTGGGTTATTTTATGACTAAACTATGATAGGATGGTGTAATAATGAAAAGATTTTTACTTGTAGGAGTTATGTGTACTGTTTTTATCCTGAACGGATGTACAAATAGTGATACTACAGAGATACCTGCAGATGTTTCAACAGATATTGTTTTTAGTATGTCTGAGTCAAATGTAATTGAAGCAGTAGGAAAAGTGAAGGGAATGAATGTTAAG
>CAYPCH010000006.1:0-47780 GCA_964409165.1 uncultured Oscillospiraceae bacterium
AAAGTTGAGTTATAAATCATAAATTCTTTAATGAATAATAAAAGGGGGTTGTACTATGGAAGAACTGAATGGTGTAAATAATGCAAAAACCAATGATATTGGTGAGGTTCCGATAAACCGAAAAGACATATTTATACTTGTAGCTTCTTTAATTTTAGGACTGGTGTTTAACATTCTATTCTATAAAAAAACATTTGGTTTGTCTTATCCGGTTTTTGTGCTCATGTTTTACGGTGTTTTTATATGGACGCTAAAGGACAGGATCAGGCTGAAATCTGGTTTCGGATGGTTATTGGGTATTGCTGTTCTTATGCTGTCTTTTACCTATGTTGTTTTTTCAAACCCCATATTTTTGGCACTCAATTTTCTTGCAGTTCCCATTCTTATTGTGAGCCACACAATACTTATTACCGGAAGGAATAAATTTGCATGGTATTCTATAAGATTTATTTATGATATCTTCTACGGTTTTATTATAAGATGCCTTTCATTTGCACTAAAGCCTTTTGAAATAGTTGCGAGGCTGATACAAAAAAGAACCAGCCCGGGCAAGTATGCTGTAATAAGCAAGGTTTTTATCGGACTTTTAATATCTCTTCCCCTTGCTTTGACAATAATATCCCTTCTTTCGTCGGCTGATGATGTATTTAAAAACTGGGTTGAAATGATACCTAACTTTTTAACAAATATGAATATAGGTGATTTGATTTTGCAGTTATTTATATTGTTATTTATAGCACCCATCATATTCAGCTACTTATGGAGCCTGGTATACGACAAAGGAGCAGATTTTAACAGTATAAATGATGATTCCGGTCTTATAAAAAAGGTGTTTGATCCCGTGATAATTATAACTGTTTTAGTTATGCTGAATGTTATTTATGTATTTTTTACGTATATTCAGTTTGCTTATCTTTTTGGTAGTGTAAGTTCTATACTTCCGGCTGATGTGACTTATTCGGAATATGCACGCAGGGGATTTTTTGAGTTAATACTTGTTACACTGATAAACCTGAGCATTGTTGTAGGAGGGATAAACCTGACAAGAAGAGGGGGGAAAGCGGCAAACGGAGCTTTTAAAGCATTAAACCTGCTTGTTATAGCTTGTACGATGGTTATGCTTTTCTCTGCACATTTCAGGATGGCACTTTATGAGACTGCATACGGATACACTTACCTTAGGGTATTAACCCATGCGTTTATGGCTTTTATATTTTTGCTGCTGATTGCCACGACAGTAAAGATTTTTAAGGATTCGGCATCACTGCTGAAATCATATATAATAATAGCTGTGTTGGCCTATGTAATGGTAAATTATATAAATATAGACGTAATAATTGCACAAAACAACATTAAGAGGGAAAAAATAGATGCGGACTATCTTACCAGCCTTTCATATGATGCAGTACCGCACATGGTTGAACTGCTGGACAATAATGATGAGGATACCGCACAAAGGATTGAGAATCATCTCTATAATATTAAAGAGGAACTTAAATATAAAAACGACTGGCAATCCTTCAACATATCAAAAAATATAGCAAAGGCTGTACTTTCTAAGTATGAGCTTGAATATAAGGCTGTTAAAACCTATGACAACTATAGAAGTACAAGGGATAATTGATTGGGGGCAGATACAAGTGAAATATGTTGTTAACTGGCTTACAGCTACAAAAATGAAGTTTTCTACGTTTGATACCCTGTTTTATGGGATTAGCCTATCCCTTACTTTTGCTTTGAAATTGTTTTACAGCACATGTGAAACGCAACAGCTTCTATTTATACTCTCACCTGTAACATGGCTCGTTGAACTTTTCACCGGCAGGGACTTTTCCTATCGAAGCGGCTTGGGGTACTTAAACATTGACAACGCAATTGTAATAGGAAAAGGCTGTGCAGGTATGAACTATCTTATAATTGTTTTGTGCATGCTTTCCTTTACTGTTATTAAAGCTTACAGCGGAATAAAAAATAAAGCAGCGGCATTTATAATACTGTCAGTAGCCTCATATTTGTTAACCATATTTGTTAATGCTTTCAGGATAATAAGCTCTATGTTGGTTTTAGACCTGAAAATTTTTGATAATCTCATTAGCAGGGATATTCTTCACAAATCCGTGGGGATATTTTCTTACTTTTTCTTTCTGCTTGTGATTTACTCTGTTACTTTAAAAATTATAGGAAAGGCAAGTGTTGAAAATGCAAAAACTTCTTAAGCCTTATTGGTTTTTAATTTCTGTAACATTGCCTCAGAGCATTATGATTATGATTTATTATAAGATATATAATATAGTAAGTTCTGAGATACAAGGAAAAGGCTTGAATACATGGTTTATATGCGGTGTTCTACTTGGGATTCTGCTACTTGGTTTTACTATATATAGTGTTGTCAGGCGGGTCAAGTCTGAAACGGTACATCCAATTTCAGGTTTGTTGATTTTTTTGACATATGTTCCTTTGCTGTATTTTTATTTATCAAATTTAAATACAATAATACCATCATCAATTCAAAGATGGATGATATATGATATTGATCCGGCTATGCTGGCAATGACGCTTATAATGCCTGCTTTTATTCATGGCATGCTTCTTATGGTGGTATGGTTGACTCCTGACCCCGAGAAGTATAAATTTAACAAAGATATTATTATTTTGGTTTCAGTACCTGGGTTCTGGTATTTATTTGCCAATATTGTGATGCCTGTTATGATGCGACACGTGAGCGTATCTACTATCACTTCACATATTTTGCTTATACTCATTATTGTTTGTATGGTTTGTTTTTTGTTTGCACTTACAAGGACAGTGTTTATGCTATTACAAAAGAAAGCGGGTATCTGGAAAAAAATCATGATACCTGTTGTTATGGTTTTTCCTTCTATAGGTCTTGCTTTAAACAGCCCATTTGGCACTTTAGGGGATTTTTCACATTGGGGATTTTATGCTGGTGCGTTAATTACAGGGTTTTTGTTTATTGTTCCGGAGCCTCGCGAGAAGAGACTCAGAATACTTTTGTTTTTGGGAAGATGCATTACATTGCCATATACGGTGTACTTTTTTATTGTATTCCTGCCATTTCTCCCATTGTCGTTTGCAGGAATAATGGTTTTTGGATTGGGAATGCTGATGCTTACACCTATGGTGTTTATGTTTATCCATACAAAGGTGCTGTGGAGTGATTATACATATCTTAAAACATGGATGGGCACGAAGGCCTTAGCAGGCATTTTTACAGCAGCTGTACTTCTTTTGCCCTTATTGATAATTTTTTCTTGCATAAATGATAGAACTGCAATTGATAATGCTTTAAACTATGTTTACAGAAATGATATAGGAAGCAGTACAAAGGTTAATGTTGATCCTTCAGCTCTCAAACGCGTACTTACGAATGTCAGGAATAATAAGCAGACAAGAGATGGGTTTTTAATTTTTAGTCCGAATAGAACACCGTATTTGTCTTCATTATATAATTGGATAGTTCTTGACAATCTGACACTTGGGGATGAGAAAATTGAAAAGCTTGAAAGAATTTTTACAGGAGAGTCGGATATCAAGCCCGCAAATGACACAATCAGGATGGAAGATGGCAATAACTTTGTCAAGGTAAGTGCTTATGAGGTTGAAACACAATATGAACCTGAAAATAATGCTTATAGAAGCTGGATACATTTTGAACTGACAAATGAATTATTATCCCAGGCAGAATTTGTTACGGAATTTGACATGCCTGAAGACTGCTATATAAGCAATTATTATCTTTATGTAAATGAGATCAAAAAGTTTGGTCTTGTTTCTGATAAAAGGGCGGCTAACTGGATATACAGGCAGATTGTAAATGTAAGGAGAGATCCTGGGATTCTATACTATCTATCGGGAGATAAAGTTGTTTTCAAAGTGTTTCCTTTCTGGTCTGGAGAGACTCGGAAGACAGGTATAGAATTCATACACAGATATCCTGTAAGTATAAATATTGAATCAAACAGTATTGTTCTTGGAGATGGATACCAAAACAGGCAGGGAGAAGCTGTTGAAAATGAAATAAATATTAATGAAGAGGTTGTGCTTGTATCGACAAAAGCTAAGGAAGCATTACCAGAGGTGCCAAGAGAACCCGTATACTATTTTCTTGTGGATTATTCATCCGCCAGCAAAGGGAAAACTTTCGAGTATTTGAATCGAGTAAAAGAATACATAGAGAAAAACAGTGTTTCTAATGCTGAAGTTATTGCCGTAAATTACGAAGAAAAACGTTCTTCGCTAGACGGCAACTGGAAGAAAGACTTTGAGTATTTTAGGCTGAAAGGTGGTTTTTTCCCAGAGTTGGCAATGAAACGCATACTGTTTCAAAACTTCAGGCAAAAAGAGCTAACATTCCCGTTGTTTATTTTGGTAACGGATGATATTAACAATACAATACTCGTAAGTGATTTTTCCGGTTTAAGCTTTGTTTGCCCTGAAACCAAGTATTTTTATCATCTTGATAAAAATATAAACCTCTATGGGTATTCCATGTTGGAAAATAGAATAAATGGTAGCGGATTATATACAGAAAAGATACAGCCCAAAAGCGTTCTTGCATGGCCGGACAAAGATAATCCGCTCGCATTTTTGCGTGATGACGGAAGTGACTCTGTTGTGATTAAAAAAGACAATCTGAATATTGATGTAGATATGTCGATTGGTTCTGATTATAATAGCGCGGTTTTACTTGAAGCAATGAATATGAGCCTTGCGCTCCATCCGGAAAAGTATAACGCCAAAGTTTTTGATATAGTAAAAGGTAGTATAAAAAGTAGGATTATGACACCTTTTACATCCTTTATAGTACTTGAAACACAAGCTCAGGAAAAAGTACTGATGGAAAAGCAGAAGGAGATTCTTTCAAGCGGAGGTGCTTTTGACGCAGGGGAGAATGAACAGGTTGAAATGTCTGAGCCGTCAATACTGATTATTGCTGTGTTATTTGTTTTACTGATAGTAGTTAAACGAAGCAGAAGGAGAGTATTATCCTGATTCAAAACCCGGGGGATATAATACCCCCGGGCATTAAACTGTATTCAAACTCTAAGGCATCGGTCTTGTGCTTTAGTAACCGGATTATGCCTTTTAAAAGGGTGCAAAAAAAAACATCTATATAGATGTTTTTAATAAAAAATTTTTATCTAATACATTTTGATATACACTGAGGATGTTTGGTGATAGCTGCAGCACCCACCATAAAATGAAACCAATAACAAATCTTTAAAAATTTACACTTTTTCCCCTGATAACCTTTTTCTCTTTTCTAAATTTCTCTAATTTTTGTCGACCGCTATCTTTATACTCTCCCTTAAATGATTTAAAGTCCGTTTATACTCCCCATAGAAAAAAATATAATATAAAAGTAAGCTTACTTATAAAACAATATATAATTACTACAAACCAACGATGTTGCTATTTAAAAGTATGTTTTATTTCTAATACAATTATACTACATTATGCATGTAAAAATGAATATAATAAAGTTATTATTTTTGATTAAAATATTAATATTTTACAATTTAAGATAGGTTTGGGGTAGTTGAAAAGGTTATTTGTTCTTAAAATCCGGTTTTTTAAAACTTAATCTGTGAGCAACCAGATCCTCAAAATACTATAAGTGGGAAAGTTGAGTTAATAAGTATGGGTCAATTAGTTAATAATAAATACAGGTAATGAATTATATCAATCAAAAATAGGCAATACAAGGATCATAAACAAGAATAGGTGCTGATTCTATTATAGGGAGAGGGTTTTTAAGTGGATAACATAAGAGCAAAACAAATTATGGATTCTGATGGAGTTATCGAAGTTTTGTATCAAGGTTCACCTGTATGGATAGAAAATATTTTAGATAACAATACTGCACAAATATCCGATATGCAGTCAAATCAAAAAAAGGAAGTTCCTGTTTATACGCTAGTTGAAAAGAATCATAATAGCAACTGATTGTATCTTATTTAAAGCGAATGGAAAAATAAAACCATTCGCTTTAATCAGTAACTCAACTTTCCCACTTATAGCATTTTGAGGCTCTGGTTTCTTACAAGTTAAGGTCAAAAAGTTTCGGGGCCTGATGTCCCGAAACTTTTTATTAGTAGCAAAGAGCCCATAAATACTGTAGGAAAGTTGAGTCAGTAAACTATTAAGAATGTTGAAAATATAACTTAGGCTATAATTTCACTTTTCGACTTATTTGACCCAAATAGAGCCCGTGAAAAATCCGGAGTAATATTTCAGCTATTCCTTAGAAAATTCAGAGTACTAATTTAATAAATCTATTAATAAGTTCATGTAATGGGAATTATCAAGCAGAAAGTTTATAAGATGAAATACGGGAAATAGTAAAAGTAAGAATATTTCAAATAGTAAAAGGTTGTTTTCCATTTGTTTATGGCTTAAGTTGTTATATCGCTTTACAATTTCCCTCAATTCATCCATTTTTCCGTCAAGTATTTTAAATCGGTCGTCAAGCTCATAATACTCTGCGATAGTGTCATACAGCTCGCGTATTTCCAAACTTTTTTCAACAAATACCGGCCTATCAAAAATTCTTATGTTATGTATACTTTGGTATTCAAATCTTAGTATTTTCGCAATAGTAGCCAAGGGCTTTTTCACAAAGAATCTTAAACGACCTTTTTGAAGAAGTATAATAAACTTTTCCGATTCATCAATAAGTGATTCGAGATTTGTTTGAAATTTGAAAAGTTCTATAGATTTTGCCAGAACAATAGCTATTATGTGGATAATGCCCTCGTGAAATCCATAATTTGACTCATTGTGTAGCCAAAGCTTGCAGTTACCGTCATCATCTACTTTAATGGTGTGAGTCTCCGAAAACTTGTAAATAAGCTCATGCTTTATTTTATCCGTAATGGTTTCGATATAGCTTATAAAAGTATAAATTTCTGAGTCTTTGAAATTGACAAAAGAGATACAGCCGAAGTTGAATAAGTATACATGTTTTCCTTCGGTATCATACTTTAATATTGTATTAAGCTGGCTACCACTGAGAATAATGTATTCCTTCCAACTAAACTCCATCTGTGTCTGAAGAAAAGAAGCTATTCTGTCTAATGGCAATGAAGGCGCTACTTTGCAACTTTTAAAATGGATAACTCTCATAATGGACAATTCCTTTTATTTTAATAAATCTGCAATCATTAAGAATACTTCCACTAAAATCAGTATTACAATAACCCATTCTACAAAAAGCCCTCTTATGGAGTGGCTGATTGATGAAAAGCCATCTATAATGCTGTTTAGAATATTGGTTTTTTCCTTAAGTATAATGTATCTGTCATTAAGTTCAAAGAATTCGGACATGCTATTGTATAGTTTTTTAGCCTCACTGTTGGTCCAGGTTATATCAGGTTTATCAAGAATCATTATGTAAGCTATGGTATTATACTCGTGGCGGACTATTCTTGAAGCGGTTTTGGCAATTTGTTTATTGCTGATATTTAGTTTGCCCTTTTCCAGTCTTTCCACCATTGTCTCCAGATTACCTAAAATTTTCCCAAGCTGTGATTCGGTTTTTTCTAAGGCTACAGACTTGGCAATAACAGTAGAAATCAGCTCGGGATAAAAGATTTCAAATTGAGGGACTGTTACGTATTTGTCGGTAAGTTCCATTTCAGAATTTTTCTGAACATGCAACTCATAGTCATCGCTAAATTTTTTATAGTTTTTAATTTCCAAATCTGTTTCTATCCTTTTCAGGTATCCTAAAAAGTTGTTTTCATCATCAGTTGTTAAGTTTATAAATACGATGCTGCCAAAGGAGAAGACCATTATTCTCTGATTATCATCAATGTTTTTGCCAAGGATTGAAGACAGAATACTTCCTTGGAGGATAAGAGGTTCTTCCCATGTGTATTTTTTCGGTATGTTGCATTCGAGGGCAATTTTATTCAGGTCAATTTCTTTGGTTATTGCATAAGCTTTGAAAACCATTTTGTTCAACTAATACCGCCTGCCTTCCTTAGAGATTTGTATGATATTCCCGAACATGGGAGAATAACGAAATTCTTATACAAAGTGCATATTAGCAATACATAAACCATGAATTGCATAAGTGCTCCAGAACACTTATGCAATTCATTTCAAATACTAACACAGATTAATTCAATTTTGAATAGCTATTTACCTCTTTTTTTATTGTTTTTTTCAACAGAATTCAGTTTTTTATATTGGTTTTCGCTGTTTTCACCTAACTGATCGTTAGCAAACTCGTATTTTCCTGAAGAACTAATGTTGGACTGCTTGTTGTCTTTATTCTTTTTTTGGTTTTTATTACTCATATTCTCACCTCCTGTAAATGTGTTGTTAATATAAAATCACGAAATTCAAATTTTTCATGGTATAATTATTTTCGTGATTTATATAGTTTTCCAGAATATAAAAAAGAAATACAGAAGATTTTAAATGTATATAAAAATCTATTGTTTTAGACTTATAACAAGTTGTAATAATAGAGTATAAGTACTATAATAATGCATAAAGAATTATTTGTTTATTAGAGCCATTTCCTGAAAGGAAATCCGGCAAAAAGGTAAGGGACTCGATGTCCCGAGGCTTTTTATTAGGTCTCCTGGAGTGAAATGAAAGAGGCAAAATTTAGTACCCTTGATGGGTGCGAAATTTTATTCAGCTATATTGACATGATTCTATGGTATATTGCAGTTTTAAACCATAAACGTTGTCCAAGGTGATAAATCTATTTGTTTTGTTGATGCAATTTATTATTAAGGTTCTGGTTATTAAAAAGCTCGGATGGGGTATGTTATGAAAAAAACAGTTGTACTAAAACACCAATTTATTATAATTATTGTATTGATTGTTCTTTTACAGAACGGTTTGGCTTATGCAACCGAAAAGGTTCCGGAAATAAAGGCAGCTTCGGCAATAGTTGTTGAATCATCAAGGGGACAGGTGCTTTATGAGAAAGAGTCCAAATCAAAGCTTCATATATCCAGTGCAAATAAAATAATGACTGCTCTGCTTGCCTTGGAAAAGGCAAAGGAAAAGCTTGATACGATGGTAACTATCAGTAAGAATGCAGCTGCCGTTGAAGGGTCCATATTGAACCTTGAAATAGGAGGAAAGTATACAGTTGAGGACTTGGTATATACGATAATTATCGGATCTGCAAATGATTCGGCTAATGCGTTGGCCGAGTATGTAAGCGGTGATATTGAGTCATTTGTTGAACTAATGAACAACAAGGCAAAGAAGATTAATATGGTTAATACTCATTTTACAAATCCTACAGGACTGTATAATGAAGGACAATATACAACTGCCAACGATATTGCTGTATTAATAAAATATGCATTGGGAAATCCGGAATTTCATCAGATTTTTTCATCAAAGGCATGGTCATTATCCTGGGGAGAGCCTTCAATTATAGTAAACAGCAACGAGTTGTTTTGGAGATATGATGGTGTTGACGGAGGGAAAACGGGATATAACGATATAGGACGCCATACAGCTATTACAACCGTTACAAGGGATAATCAGCAGCTTATATGTGTTGTGCTTGATTCACCGGTGGAATATGAAGATTCTGCTAAGCTTCTGGACTACGGATTTGAGAGTTTCAGGGTAGGTATACTTGTTTCTAAGGGACAATCTTTAAAGCGTGTAATGATAGGGGATAAGAGTGTAGATCTGGTTAGTATAAATGATGTTTATTATACTTATCCTGTGGGAGAGAACTATATTAAAGACTTTAGAGCGACTGAAAAAGAAGGCTTGAAACCTCCACTTACAACCGGTGATATAGCTGGAACTGCCAAGTATATTCTCAAGGACGATACTGAAATTGAAATTAATTTGTATCCGGATACTGACATATATTCAAAAGTAAGTATGCTTTCATCACTGGTTGAAAAGCTTAGGGAGTATAGGGATATTACTGTTTTGTTTTTTATTCTTGTACTCATTGAACTGTTGCTTGTGTTATATAAACTGTTTAGAATAATCAGAAATGTACTATACAGATTAATTAACCATTTTAAGCAGTAGTGCATTTTTACATACTGCAATGTGAAGGATACTTAGTTTGTATATAGATTGTTAGAAATATTTAAATATATTATATTGACATATATATGTGAATTTGATATACTAATAAAAAGTTGGAGGATTTTATGGAGCTGGATTTTTCTTCAAAGGAAGAATTTGTTTTTAAGGTTGAAGAACTGATTGTTGAAGGAAAATGTCCTTTTAGCATTGCAGTAGTAGATATTGATAACTTTTCTAATATTAATGAAACGCATGGACGCCAAATTGGTGATAAGGTTATCAAAAAGCTTAACTCCATTTTCAAGAAGAACCTTTCAAGTATGGACTTGATAATGAGAAGAGGAGATGAATTTAATCTTCTTCTTGTTGACAAGGGCTCTGAGAGAAGTTTTATGGAGATGGAAGAAATCAGAAGATATTTATCCGATAACATCTTTGGTCTTAATGATGAGGACAAAACGGAAAGTGTTTACATTACAGTAAGTTGCGGGATTGCAAGCTATCCAAGAGATGCAAGAAATAGTGTAGAGCTTTTCAGAGTTGCAGACAGTGCACTTTTTAGAGCTAAAAAGCTGGGTAAAAACAAGGTGTGCTTATCTGAAGCTGAGAGTATGGTTTTAAAATCCAGTTATTTTACCAAAACTCAGGTTGATCGGCTCGCTGCACTGGCAAAATGCACAGATAAGACAGAAGCTTTCCTTTTGAGGGAAGCCTTGGATGATTTGTTTAAGAAGTATAGCCAATAATGATTATGTTGCATATAATATATTGTCATTAAGCAACATAATTTAAAATATCGACTAAAAGTAATAATTTCAGAAGTTGTGGAATATTTATAATTAGTAAGTAATATATATACAATTTAATATGATTTACAACCGCTTAATCTATTTGAACGGGGGAACCATTTTTGGGGTGAGTCTTGGTGTTCTGCCAAGTAGGGTCATTCTCTTCGATCCAAATCCGTCAGCTAACCTCGTAAGCGTTTGAGGAGAAATGTGGATACATTTTTGTAAGCATGCCGCAGATACTTCTCTGCGGCTTTTACTATATATGCACATAAATATGTGAAAAACTGTTTAATTGTTTTAGTAAAATCTTTATCGCGTTTAATATAGTAAAAAAGATAGTAAGCTTGTAACATGCGAAGTGTATTTTAAATACACTTATAACATACAGAAATATAAATAATATATGTAGCTACATTTATAAGCATTGTACTTAGATGAAATGGGGGATGTTAATTGATCAGGGTATGTTTAATTGGAATTGGAAAGACTGGTAAAGAAATTGCCAGAGTAATACTTGAGCAAGAAAGCATGAAATTGGTATCAGTGATTTGCAGTTCGAATAGTGACAAGCTTGGCAAGTCTCTCGATGATATTATCGGAACTATGGGTTCCGGTATAATCTTAGACAGTGAGGACAACTTGAGGCAGGTTATATTTAAAACTAGACCAGATGTTGTTGTTGATTTTTCGAAACCCGACGCAACTATCAGGAATGCAAAAATATTTTCTAGGATGAGGGTTAATATTGTTGTCGGAACTACCGGATTTTCAAAGTTTGCACTAAAGAAACTTTTTGTACTTGCAAGAAAGCATCATAATGCTATTTGTTATGCTCCGAATATAACACTAGGTGTTAATGTACTTATGCTATTGTCGCATTTGGCAGCCAGCATCTTAAATGGTTATGACTTCCAGATTACAGAGGTTCATCATAAAAACAAAAAAGATGCTCCATCTGGAACAGCTGTAAAAATTGCCAAGGAAATAGAAAAAGGTCTCAGTTCCAGCGGAATTGACACAAAAGAGTCTGAGATACCTATAAATGCAGTACGGGCAGGTGGCGTAGTCGGAAAGCATGAAGTTATGATAGTTGGAGAGGATGATAAAATTGAAATATCCCATGAGTCTTTTTCCAGAAAGGCTTTTGCATTAGGGGCAATTAAAGCTATAGAGTTTGTATATGACAAATCAGGATACTATGAAATGAGTGATGTTTTAAATTTGCAGAAGATTTTAGAAGATTATCTTGAAAAAGAGAACAGCAAGAGGGGCAGAAAATATACTAAATACAGCAATGAAATTAGTGAATCGCCGGTTAATGTAGTATAAGAATATATTAAACTTTTAGTGGGGGATATAATTCCCCCAGCCTTAAGCATATTATGCATGAAGCGCGTTAAGCATAATGCAAATATATGATTCTGATAAATTCTTTTTACCTGTCTTTGGTCTTATGGATAAAAAGTCATAGTGTATCAGCGTTTTAGGGGATTAATGAAGCTTTGACAGCTTCGATTTGGGGCTTCTTATTTATTATATGGAGTAAGAGAGCTAATACTTGTGCCTTCTATAAGAAAAATATAGAAGGAATTCAAAATAAATCAATGGTTATTGTTAGTTTGAACAAATGACAATAATAAAAGGAGGAAGTTTTTGTGATAACAGCTTATAAAAGAGTAGCGTTAAGAAAGGATGTAGATGAAGAAAAGTGGAATGATTGGAGATGGCAGATTTCAAATAGAATTACAACGGTAGAGGAGCTCGAACAGGTTATAAACTTAACATACCAAGAAAGGGAGGGTATAAAAAGGTGCTTGAAGACGTTAAGGATGGCAATAACTCCTTATTACGCATCTTTGCTGGATCCGGACGATCCGGAATGTCCTGTAAGAAAACAGGCAGTTCCTACGGTGTATGAGACTTTGGTTTCCGATTGCGATATGCAAGATCCTTTGCACGAAGGTCTTGATTCTCCTGTGCCCGGGCTTACACACAGATATCCTGACAGGGTTCTGCTTCTTATAACAGACCAATGTTCAATGTACTGTAGGCATTGTACAAGAAGGCGTTTTGCCGGACATGATGACAGACAGATGCCGATTAAAAATATTAAAAGAGCACTAGAATATATAAAAGAAAACAAGGAAATAAGAGATGTTCTGTTATCTGGTGGAGATGCTCTTTGCGTATCTGATGGGACACTTGAATATATTCTTGAGAGTATAAGAGCAATAAAACATGTCGAAGTAATCCGAATAGGAACAAGAACCCCTGTGGTAATGCCACAAAGAATAACAAAAGAACTATGTGACATGATCAAAAAATACCATCCTGTCTGGATTAATACACATTTCAATCATCCCAAGGAAATAACCAATGAGGCTAAAATGGCGTGTAAAATGCTTGCAGATGCAGGAATACCTTTAGGAAACCAGTCGGTGTTGCTCAAGGGTATAAATGATTGCCCCTATATAATGAAAAACCTTGTTCAAAAGCTTGTAATGATGAGAGTAAGACCGTATTATCTTTACCAGTGTGATCTGTCGGAGGGAATAGAACATTTTAGGACTCCGGTTTCGGCAGGAATTGAGATAATTGAAATGCTGAGAGGCCATACTTCAGGATTCGCAGTACCTACTTTTGTGGTAGATGCTCCCGGAGGAGGAGGAAAAATACCAGTCAATCCCCAATATGTAGTTTCGCAGTCTTCCGAAAAAGTTATATTGCGAAATTTTGAAGGTGTAATTTGCTCTTATGCGGAGCCGAAAGACAAGTCGCACGAGTGTAAGAACTGCGGCCTTTGTAAGAAATTTGAGAAAGAGCAATCGACAGGTTTGGAACAACTCTATGAAGAGGACCGGGTGAGCCTTATACCGAGAAGCAACGTGAGAGTAAATAGGAGGGAAAACTTCAGATGAATGCACTATGTATGAAATATGAAAACAGAAAGAAATATCTACCACAAGGAATTGAGGTTTTTCTTGATTATGCAAATTCAAGACTCAAAGTATTAAAATACAATCAATTGTCTGTTAATATGATTATGAATGCCGTATCGCTTGCGAGAACTGAAAAGTTTGGAAAAGTGCTAGTAAATTGCAGGCTAAAAGACCTTAAATACTTTAAGGAGGCAGGGTTTGTAATTGAAGGAATGATAAACGGTTTTTTCAAAGGTGAAGATGCCTATTGTATGTCTTTGTTTTTGGACAAGGAAAGGGAACAGTCTAAAAACAAAGAGAAGGAAGACGAGATACTTGAGCTGTGTTTTGAAAAAGAAAGAATACTTGTACCCCCCGATTTGAATTGCGAATATAAAATCAGGAATTCTATTGAAAATGATATTCCACAAATGGTAAAATTATTTAAGACTGTATTTAAAACATATCCGTCGCCGATATTCGATCAGGACTATTTGAAGAAAATAATGAATAAAAAAGTTTTGTTCAAGGTTGCATTAAAAGATAATATGATAGTCAGCATTGCTTCGGCCGACATGGATAAGGAAAATCTGAATGCAGAGATAACAGACTGTGCCACTTACCCTGAATACAGGGGTCAGGGGTTGCTGTCAAATCTTGCATATATGCTCGAAAAGGAACTAGTTGAAAGAAAATTCAATACTTTGTACAGCCTTTCACGAGCTATTAATGCAGGAATTAACATATCGTTGGGAAAACTGGGGTATGATTATGGAGGGAGGCTTGTGAATAACTGTGATATTTGTGGAGGTTTTGAAGATATGAATATATGGGTAAAAAAAATAAAAGGATAATATAAGAAAGTATAAGGCATTCTGTAAAATAAACGGAGGGAAGCTTATATGAAACTTGTTTTTGCTATTGTGAATGATGAAGACGGGCATAGGGTAATGAAGGAGCTTAACGTTAACGGTTTTAGTGTTACAAAGCTTTGTTCTACAGGTGGATTTTTAAAGTCCGGCAATACTACATTGCTTGTGGGAGTCGATAAGCAAAAGGTGGATCAGGTTATAGAAATTATAAAGAACAGATCTAAAAGCAGGAAACAAGTTATTAACCCTCCTATTGCGCCTATAGGTATGGGAAGTGTTTATATGGGCAATCCTATAGAAGTAGTTGTCGGAGGCGCAACAATTTTTGTTATTGATGTTGAAAGACATGAAAAGATCTGAATGCAATAAGGTTTTTTGTAATTTATGAAAGATAGGATAGAATAAAAATAGATAGAACCGAATACTTTAAAAAGCCAAACATGTGTTGGAACGATATAAAATAGGTGGTATAAGGAAATATTTAGGACCTATTTCCTTCCAAGTTTTTAGAAGACTATAAACAGAACTTTTAATGGCAACCTGGCTGTCGTAGCACTTTCATGCTTTAGACCCGAGGCTTTGCGTCATTGCCTTTCGACAATTTTGCCCTGTTTCATAAGTCACTATTTATATCTCCTTATACCAAAGATTAAGGGGAGTATAATGTACTATTTTATTATAGCATGTTCTACCTGTAATGCATAATTACGTTATAGCACAAATTTCTAAATTTGAAATGGTTCTTAGAGATTATGGTAAACAAAGAACGTTTTTCTTATATTTTCGCCATTTCTCTTATTTGAGCCATTTCCGGAAAGGAAATCCGGCAAAAAGCGAGGGACTCAATGACCCAAAGATTTTTTTTGAGACATTTTCTTGGTGCAAAGCTCTGATAAAGCAACGGATAAAAAATGTATATACAGAAAAAACACTACTATGCAACAGGGGAGATTCGTTCCATACTAGTGTTTTTTGTAAGATGTGATGTGTGTTATATAAAATTAGAAAGAAGATTACATTTCTTATATATTATATTTCTACATAAATCCAAAAAACCCTTCTAAAAAATAAAAAAAATAATAAAATTTTTGTTGTGTAATCATTTTCATGATTAATACAACTTAAGGTGTTTATAAATCTAAAGAAGTATTGTAAAATAATATATAGCAATCTTGAATAATTATAGCTCATATAATTTAGAATAATAGATAGGATGTGACGAAGAATGAAAAGAAGTACGGTTAAACTTGTTGCAGTTGTTACTTTGGTTATATTTTCTTTATCAACAGTTGGACTGGCCTTTGCTACACTTTTAGGAAAGTAGTGGTGTGAATTATGGGTAGAATTATAAGTTCGTACATTTTCCCCCACCCGCCTGTAATAATACCAGAGGTTGGGAAGGGTGAAGAGCAGGGGGCAATAAATACAGTTAACGCAGCGTTGAAGGCTTCAATGGAAATAAAGAAGGAGAGACCTTCTACAATCATTCTTTCATCTCCTCATGCGCCTCTTTTTGAGGATTATATCTACATTTCAGATGAAGAAGTTCTGAAAGGTAGCATGGGGAGGTTTGGAAGAGAAGATGTGAGTCTTTCTTTCAAGAATAATGTCCATCTGGCCGAAAAGATAACTATGTATGCGAAACAAGAAGGAATAAGTGCCGGAGGGATTGAAATAGGTCTTGTTAAAAAGTACCAGATACTAAAAGAGCTTGATCATGGTGCATTTGTACCGCTGTATTATATAAACAGGGAATATGGAGATTTTAAGCTTGTTCATATGTCTATGTCTACTCTTACGAATGATGAATTATATAGGTTTGGTATGTGCGTAAGAAGAGCAGTTCAAGATTCGGATGAAGAAGTGGTGTTTGTTGCTAGCGGAGACCTTTCACACAGGCTTACTCATGACGGTCCATATGGATACAGCAAACATGGATTGGAATTTGATAGGCTTGTTATAGACAGTATAAAGGAAAATAATATAGATAGATTGCTTGATATAGATGAAGGCTTGTGTGAAAGTGCAGGGGAATGCGGGCTAAAATCATTTTTAATAATGCTTGGAGCTCTGGATGGCTATGAAATAAAGCCTGATGTGTATTCCTATGAAGGACCTTTTGGAGTTGGGTATTCCATTATCAGATTTGGAATCGGAAAGGTAAACCCTGAGAGAAAGGTACTGGAGGCAAGGAGTAAGAGGTTAAGAAAATCTGATGATCCATATGTTGCTCTAGCAAAAAAATCTTTAGAGTCATATGTAAGAGAGAATAAGGTATTAGAAGTGCCGGATGGTGTTCCTAATGAGATGAAAAATGACAAAGCCGGGGCTTTTGTTTCATTAAAAAAGAACGGACAGCTAAGGGGATGCATAGGTACAATTGCGCCTACATGCAAGAATATTGCACAGGAGATAATAAGAAATGCAATATGTTCGGGGACGGAAGACCCAAGATTTAATCCCGTCAGACATGATGAACTGGATAGTCTTGTATACTCGGTGGACATTCTTATGGAGCCTGAGCCAATAGATTCAATAGATGAGCTTGACGTGGTAAAATATGGGGTGATTGTAAGAGCAGGTCACCGCTCCGGGCTTTTGTTACCAAATCTCGAAGGAGTAGATACGCCGGAGGAACAGGTATCTATAGCCTTACAAAAGGCTGGAATAAGGTCTGATGAAGGTTATAAAATGGAAAGATTTGAAGTAATAAGGCATAAATAGTGTATTACAAAAAAGAATGGTGATTAAAATAGTGAATACGCCCAAGTTGGCCATGTTCTTTAATAAAATTGAAAATTCAAAGGTTCGTTGTTATCTGTGTCCCCATAACTGCATTATTAAACCTGAGGGAGTCGGTGCATGCAGGGTACGAAAAAATATTGACGGCAACCTTTACTCTTTAAACTATAGCAAGGTTACGTCTATTGCATTAGATGCTATAGAGAAGAAGCCTTTGTATCATTTTAAACCCGGAACAGTAATACTTTCGGCAGGAACCTTTGGATGCAATCTGAAATGCTCGTTTTGTCAGAATTGGGCCATAGCCCATGAGAACCCGGAGACTTATGAGATAACTCCCCAGGAGCTTGCTGATAGGGCAAAGAAACTTGTATATCAAGGAAACATAGGAATAGCCTATACATATAATGAGCCTTCAATATGGTATGAATATGTTTATGATACTGCGAAAATTGTAAAAGAAGCAGGACTTTCAAATGTACTTGTTACAAACGGTTTTATAGGGATTAAGGCGCTTGAAAAGCTTTTACCTTATATTGATGCAATGAACATAGATGTCAAGGCATATTCCAATTCGTTTTACAGTGATATTTGTAGGGCAACGCTGGACAATGTAAAAGAAACTGTTGAAACAGTAGCAGGCAAATGTCATGTGGAGGTTACTACTCTTGTTATACCTGCGCTGAATGATTCCGTAAGGGAAGTTTCCGATTTGTGCAGGTGGCTTTCATCCGTTTCGCCCAAGATACCGCTCCACTTATCGAGGTATTTTCCGAACTATAAAATGGATTATATACAGCCTACTCCCGTGGAAACGCTTGAAATGGCAAGGGAAGAAGCCTTAAAATACATGGAATATGTGTATCTCGGAAATGTATGGTAATAGGAGTTTGAAAATTGTTTGATACCGCAATTTTTTTGCAGAAAAAAACGAATAGTATATATAACAAGGTTTGTATTAAAAAATTAATATATTTGTAATCTTTTTTTGCCGAAAAGCCCTTACAAAGAGATAAAAAAGATGTATAATTTTTTTATAAGCCTTTATATAATTATAGATAAAAATAACATAATTGTTAATTGAACGTGGGGTTTTTTAATGAATATGCTAAGTGGTACTGGTCTATGGAATATTATTAATTTCTTATCGAATAATTTAGATATTGAAGGACCATGGGATGTTGTTAAAATCATAATTGATATAAGTATTGTGTCCTATGTTATATACAAGTTAATAAGGCTTGTAAGGGAAACAAGAGCATGGCAGCTTATAAAGGGTGTTCTTGTTATACTTGTAGCCGCCAAACTCAGTGAATTCTTAGGACTTAGGACTATAGCATTTATTCTCCGACTTATTATACAGTATATAGCTATTGCCTTAGTAGTCTTGTTCCAGCCTGAGTTGAGGAGAGGGTTGGAGCAGATAGGAAGAAGCAGGTTTAAAAGCTATTTCAATTTTGAGGAAGAGAGTAATAATATTAAGGTTAAAGCAACTATTGAAGAAATAGTGAAAGCAGTAAGCGATATGTCCAAAACCTTTACAGGTGCTTTGATTGTAATTGAAAGGGACACAAGAATAGGTGAAATAATTAATTCCGGTATTCAAATAGAATCCGCTATTACAAGCGAGCTTTTAATTAACATATTCTCACCTAATACTCCACTCCATGATGGGGCGGTTGTTATAAGGGATTCAAAAATAAAGGCTGCAGCATGCTTTTTGCCACTTACCGAGAACCCGAATATTAGCAAGGAACTTGGAACCAGGCACAGAGCAGCTTTAGGAATAACGGAGGTATCGGATGCAGTAGTGGTTGTTGTATCTGAAGAGTCTGGTAAAATATCTTTTGCGCTAAATGGAGGACTTACTAGAAACTTGACATCCGACACATTGCGTAAAGCTTTAAGCAAAAACTTTTTGGAGAAGAATGTCCCTAATAAAAAGTTAGGATTGTGGAAGGTGAAGACCAAATGAACGGTTTATTAAAAAAAGATATGAATCTAAGAATAATCTCAGTTTTATTTGCAGTATTTCTTTGGTTCTTTGTGCTGGATAGTTCCAATCCTATCAGTTCTGTCGAGATTAGTATTCCTTTGAATATTGTTAATGAGGATATAATGAAAGATAGCGGTATCATAGTTAAGGAAAGAAACTTTCCCAAAAGCGTTTCGGTAAATATAAAAGGAAGAAAGGATAAAATAAGCAATTTCAGTTCGAATGATGCGGAAGCAATACTTGACCTTTCAAAGGTTAATGATGTTGATACCGAATTTTTGCATGTTGATGTATACATAAGTGAAAACAGGTCTGGGGTTATGTTTGACGGCGTTACTCCGAGAGTAATTTCGTTAGAGCTTGAAAAGGTAGGTGAAAATCCGTTTCCTGTCAAGATAATCACGACGGGTACTCCGAAGGAAAACTATAAAATTATTGGGGTTAGTGCTGTTCCGGAAACTGTTTCAATAGAAGCAACAGACTCTGTAATCAATTCTATCGGGGAAGTTAGAGCTTTTGTAGATATAAGCGATATAAGCGGAGACATTGTACTTAAAAAGGAATGTCTGGTTTTTAGTAAAGATGGGGAAGAGGCAATAGAGTTGGACAAACCTATTATTGTAGACATTAAAGTCGAGGTAGCAAAAGAAATACCTATAGTACCAAATGTCAAAGGAAGACCGGCAAGAAATTACAGCGATGGTATCCATAAGGTTACTCCAGCAAAGGCTTTGATAGCAGGACCCACAGATGTTGTCAACTGGATTGATAATATAAAAACTGAGGTTATAGATATTGAAAACATTAATGAGAGTACAACAAAGACTGTCGCTATTGAACTTCCAAGTGGTGTTCGCTTGGTTGATACACCTAAACATGTTAACGTTGATGTTATTATTGAACAACTGGCTACAAAGCAGATTATATTTAAGAAAGAGGATATACTGTTTGAGAACAGGGAAAATTTGTTTGAGTATAATATAGAAGGCGAAAGTATTGGGATTGACGTTACGGGAAATTCGGGAGAGCTTGATAGGATAGGCAGGGAGAGCCTTAAGCCTAGTATTGATGTAAGAGGGCTTGGAGAAGGTTCCTATACCAGGATTCTTAAAATTGTACTCCCCAATACGGTTGAGATGTCACAGAATTTTGAAGTTAAATTTACAGTAAAAGCTAAAGGATGATTGAATACAGTAATGAAATTAATGGTTCACAACTTAAAACTGGCGCTTGATGGTAATATGGATGAATTAAAAAAGAGTGCTTCCCAAAAAATAAAAATTAAAGCTGAGGATATTAAGTCATTCAGGATTGTAAAAGAATCTGTCGACGCAAGAAAGAAACCTGATATAAATTTTGTGTATTCGGTTTTGATTGAAACAGACTCAAGTATAAACCATATAAAAAGCAGTGATGTGAAAATTCTGGAAGACCCGGTGGAGGAGCCGCTGATACCGGGAAACATGAAATTGACAAGCAGACCTATAGTGGTAGGTACAGGTCCAGCAGGGCTTTTTGCAGGGCTTGTACTGGCACGGAACGGTTACAGACCTTTGATTTTGGAGCGGGGAGAATGTGTAGAGAAGCGCAGCGAGGCAGTAGAAAAGTATTGGAAAACCGGCGAACTTGATATAAATACTAATGTGCAGTTTGGAGAAGGCGGTGCAGGGACATTTTCAGATGGAAAGCTCACTACCAGGATAAACGATAGGCGTTGTTCAAGGGTATTGGAAGAGTTTTATAAGTCCGGAGCTCATGAAGAGATTTTATATAAGGCCAAACCTCATATTGGTTCAGATGTATTAAAAGATGTAATGGCAAATATGCGCAAAAGAATTATTGGTTACGGAGCAGAAATAAGATTTAATTCAAAGGTATCTTCCCTTGTTATACGGGGTGGGAAAGTCAGAGGAGTAGTGCTGGATGGCGATGAGGAGATTTTATCTGAAGCAGTGGTGCTCGCAATAGGGCATAGTGCCAGAGATACCTTTACTTCGCTTCTTCAAAGTGGGGTAAAACTCGTACAGAAGCCTTTTTCAATCGGGGTGAGAATTGAGCACCCACAGGAGCTCGTAAACAAGGCACAGTATGGAGCGGCAACAGGTCATCCCAGGCTTGGTCCGGCAGAATATCAGCTTTTTTACAAGACTTCTGGAAGAACTGTATATTCTTTTTGTATGTGTCCTGGTGGATTGGTTGTTGCGTCAGCTTCAGAGCCCGATACAATTGTAACTAATGGAATGAGTGAGTTCCTGAGGAATAAGGAAAACGCTAACAGTGCCCTTGTTGTATCTGTTGAGCCGGAAGACTTCGGGAGCAGCCATCCGCTGGCTGGGGTTGAATTTCAAAGAAGGTGGGAAAAGCTTGCGTTTGAAGTTGGCGGCGGAAGAAATTGTGCACCAATACAAAAGCTTGGTGATTTCATTGATAGGAGAGTCTCAAGCAGTCTGGGCAGTGTAAAACCCGCCTACACAGGATGTGTAAGGTTATCAGACTTAAATATGTGCCTGCCGGTGTTTGTTACAGATGCAATGAAAAAATCCATAGGTTATTTCGATTCTAAGCTTGAAGGTTTTGGTATGAAGGACGCACTGCTTACAGGAGTTGAAACAAGGACATCATCTCCGGTAAGAATGCCCAGGGATGAAAATTTTGAGGCTATAGGGATAAAAGGACTTTACCCGGCAGGTGAGGGCGCTGGCTATGCGGGAGGTATTGTAAGTGCTGCTGTGGATGGTATAAAAATAGCGGAGCAGATAATAAGAACCTATTCAAATAATTATTAACTCAACTTTCCCGCTTATAGTATTTTGAGGCTCTGGTTGCTCACAAGTTAAGGTCAAAAAGTTTACTTTTTGACCGCGGTGAGCAATGCTACGTTAGTGGCAAAGAGCCCATAAATACTGTGGGAAAGTTGAGTTACTAGGTGCAATATTATATTGAATGCGATAGAGAATTTATATCGCAATTCAATTTGGCTACGAAGGGTAAGAACATATTAGTATTCCTATATGAATAAAATATTACGGTATTCTTATTTTGCTTCTCAGAGAGGAGTTTTACTATTTTTACAAGATGTGTAAGAGGTATGTTCTGTACTTGTTTTGAAATATAAAAAAAGTTATAATTATAAGGATCTATATTCATTTCTTATTAAAGTGATGAAATTTTTGTGAATTAAAAGAAGAATTATAAAAACTACGGGGGGATTGTATTTGGGTAGATTATTTGGAACAGATGGAGTCAGAGGTATAGCAAACTTGGAATTAACAGCAGAGCTTGCATATAAACTAGGTCAGGCAGGTGCATATGTACTGACTGCCGAGACAAAACACACACCTAAAATTCTAGTGGGAATGGATACAAGAATTTCAGGAGATATGCTTGAGGCGGCTTTGGTTGCCGGGATTTGTTCTGTGGGTGCACAGGTTGTAACGCTAGGTGTAGTACCTACCCCGGCTGTTGCATATCTGACAAGGTTGTATGGTGCGGATGCGGGGATTGTAATATCGGCTTCCCATAACCCTTTTGAATTTAACGGTATCAAATTTTTCAACAGCAAAGGCTATAAACTTTCGGATGAAATAGAGGAAAGAATAGAGTCCATAATACTTGACAATTCTGAAGCAATTATCCTTCCTACAGGGAAAGAAATAGGAAAAAGGACTGTTGTTGAAACATCTACAGATGACTATGTGAATTTCATTAAAAGCACTATTGATGGTGACCTCAAGGGATTGAAGGTTGCGATAGATTGCGCCAATGGGGCTGCATATCAGGTGGCACCTTTAGCGTTGTTCGAGCTCGGTGCGCAAGTAAGCGTTATTAATAATGAGCCTGATGGAATAAACATAAACAGCGGGTGTGGTTCAACTCATATGGAAAAGTTGCAGAAATTTGTAGTGGAGAACGGTGCGGATATTGGACTTGCATTTGACGGTGATGCTGACAGGGTACTTGCGGTCGATGAGAAGGGTAGAATTATTGATGGTGATCAGATAATGGCCATTATTGGTCTAGAGCTTAAAAAGAAGAGTTTATTGACTGATAATACAGTTGTTGTTACTGTTATGACTAATTTGGGATTTGAGATCATGGCAAAAAGAGAGGGCTTAAGTATAGTTAAGACCAAGGTCGGGGATAGGTATGTTCTTGAAAGTATGCTGGAAAAAGGATGCCAGCTTGGAGGAGAGCAGTCGGGTCATATTATATTTCTTCAGCATAATACTACAGGAGATGGTCTTCTGACTGGGGTACAGCTTCTCAGGGTTCTTAAGAATTCCGGCAGGAAAATTTCTGAACTGGCTTCTGTTATGCAGGTTCTTCCCCAAGTGTTGAAAAATGCAAAGGTTAGCAATGAAAACAAGTATAAATATCTTGAAGACGAAATTATATGCAAATTGTGTAACGACCTTGAATGTGAATTTAGCGGTGAAGGCAGGGTGCTTATACGACCTTCAGGAACAGAGCCTCTTGTAAGGGTTATGATTGAAGGAAAGGATCAGAACTATATAACAAAAAGAGCTTTAGAACTGGCAACAATTATAGAAGAAAGACTTGGATAATGTACAATTTAAATTGATACTTGTTCAAATTTACGGCTTGGTATTGAAAGTGGGCAGATTTATATAGTCGGTAATAAAGTTGCTATAAGCGCCAGCATGCAGGAGCTAAATTTCTTGCGTGGACGAGGAGAAGGAGGTCACCGGAAAGTGCTCCCGGTGAGTTATCGAAATATTCGGCGGAAACCTTCCGGCTTGTCGCAGTCGACAGGATTCTACAAAATTTGCGGGCAACTGCAAAACAAAATGAATCCAAGTGACTTATTCTGTTAAGTACTGATGCAGGAATCCAATAATTATATATATTAATTACGAAAATTATTCTACATTGAAAGAAATAATTTTCGTGATGTTGCATTAAGGAATGAGTGAAATTTACTTCTACTTTTTTTAAGTTGCTATTTTGTGTGAATTAGTTAACATAAATACAAAAGTAATGAAATTTGGTGGTACTGCGATTTTGAAACCTGTATGGAGGAGTTGCCTGATGTTTTAGTGTCAAACGACTCCGTTACAAGACCTTCGCATAGAAACTGTGTGCCTCAGCTTGATAATTTTCGCACGCGCCTATGGGACATCCTGTCCCAAGACGCTAAAAATGCCATCCTTGGCATTTTTGCTTCAAATTATTAATCTTTCGGCAACAGTTTCTAATGCTCAGGTCAAGTAATTGCGCCATTTGACACTAAAACAAGCTTGTGCCTTAATTAGGTTGTTATATGACAGGTTATTTTTTAGCGGCTTGGATAAAATTAATTGTAGGTAAAATAAAAAGAAGAAAGCAGGCATAAGATACCAAATAAAAAATAAGTCGGATCTTTTTTGATACTGGTGATATTGAAAAATTGTTATATTTTTAATCGGAGGAATTATTTATGGAACACAATAAGGAACAAAAAGTTGATGCTGTAATATGTACGGTAGACCTGAAAAAGAAGGATTTGCCATTTTCATATTGATTCAGAATATATGAAAGGTGTTTTAATCAGAAGAATATTAACGAAGGATTTATAGACGGATAGATGAATTGGGGTGAATAATTGTTGTGACAACTGATGAAATAATAAATTATTGTTTATCAAAGCCGGGGGCTTACATAGATTTTCCTTTTGGGAATATTCCCATTTGTGTCAAGGTTGGAAAGAGATTGTTTACTCAGGTGTATCCCAAAAAGGATGATTATAAAATTACACTTAACTGTGATAGGGTGACAGGGGAGTTTTACCGGAGTTTATATCCGGGTACAGTTGTTAGAGGCTATCATTGCCCCCGTGTACAACAGCCCTATTTTAATACCATTCAACTTAACGGGGTAGTTGCAGATGATGAATTGAAAGCGATGATAGATCATTCGTATTTAACCGTGGTAAGAAAGTTGCCACGAAAAGAACAAAGAGGATTGTTAAATGAGACAGAAGATTGAGGCATAGAGGGATGAGCGTTCATACTTATTAAGAAAGTAAAGACTGTCCTAAAGGTTTGATCCTTCGGTGCAGTCTTTACTTATTCATTGCCTAGAAGTCTCCGACTCTTAGGCATGAGTAGGTCGCTTTTAGCCTTGGTCTTTGTCGTCCGGATTTTCCAAAACATGCTTGCCGGTTTTTTTTCTCCACCGAACACATTCGGATAGAAGAAACTCGATCTGCCCATTTATGGAGCGAAAATCATCTTCAGCCCAGGTAGCAATCTCATCATATAGCTTTGAAGATATGCGAAGTGGAACTTGCTTCTTAGTACTCATATTTAGTATAGACTGCCGCTGTTGACAATAGGTTGGGCATCTTTGTTGCCACAGAGGACAACAAGAAGATTAGATACCATGGCAGCTTTACGCTCTTCATCAAGTTTCACTATATCATTTTCATTGAGTTTCTCCAAAGCCATTTCTACCATACCAACGGCGCCATCAACGATCATCTTTCTGGCATCAATAATTGCACTGGCTTGCTGTCTTTGCAACATTACTGAAGCAATTTCCGGAGCATAAGCAAGATGGGTAATACGGGTTTCCAAAATCTCAAGACCTGCTTCCTGTACTTTGTCTTGAATCTCCTTGCGGATACGTTCAGCTACCAGTGAACTCGAACCCCGCAGACTTCCTTCATCAGGCTCGCCGTCACCGGTGGTATCAATTCCCGGATTTACATCATAGGGGTAGATGCGGACTATGTTTCTTAATGCACCATCACACTGGATAGAAAGGTATTCTTTAAAATTATCTACATTAAAGACGGCCTTGGCAGTATCAGTGACTTTCCACATTACAGCAATCCCTATTTCTATAGGATTGCCTAGAACATCATTAATCTTTTGTCGGCGATTATTTAATGTCATAATTTTCAGTGAAACCTTTTTATTCGCAAAACTGGTTTGCATAGTAGTTCCTTCGAATTTAATATTAGAAGTAGGGCTAATACTCACATCATCACTTTGACCAAGGCGGGTCTTGTATGCGGGATTAACTGATGATGAGAAGGGATTAATAAAATAGAAACCCGGTTCCTTTAATGTACCTGTATACTTACCAAATAAAGTGAGCACTAAAGCCTCTTGAGGGTTGATGATTCTGAATCCAAAGAAGGGAATAATTCCGAGTATTACCCAGGCAATCCCCACAATCAAGAGTAGTGTACCTGTATTACTCTGATTGTATAAGAGGTTTCCTCCTAGAATAATAAGACCGATGGCTCCAAGATAAAGTAAAATAAATAGAATTAACATGGTTATCCCGGGTTTTGCTTTTAAAATTTTCTCTTTCATGGCTTCCTCCTTTTATATCGTTATGATATGAATATGATATTATTATGATATCATAATAAAAAAACTAAGCAAGGGTTTAAGAAATTAAGTGTAGCACTGAGCAGATATTATCTGCTCAATTGAGAGTGTGTGACCATTCCTTTCAGAGGAATATAAAATACATAAAGGACAGGGCTTTCTAGAACATTCTGTAACAGCACATAATCTGTAAGAGTCCTTATAGTCGTTTATATTTAAAAACTCATTAGGGGTTAGCTCCACAGAGACATTATTACTTTCAGGTATAAGGTCATTGGTAGACAAGGATGCAAGGGTGAGTTGCAAAAGTAAAACTGCTAGTTTTTTTGGTTGCAAAATGGAGTTTGGATGGTGAACTAAAAAGGGGGACTTTTCAGCGGTTTTAAGCCGTCCCTTTGCTTTCGTGCTTTCCTAATTAAGAATGTAGAAGCTTGCAAGCATATGTTTGCCTTATCCGTTAATAAACCTCCACTTTCGTAAGCTGATAGAATTTGCTAAAAATAAAATATATAATATAAAATATATGTTAACAGAATTGAAACATTTATAATATATACTTATTGATAAGACTTTATAAAGCAACGACTAAAATGAATTAGTATAAAGAAGGTTATCAGGGTAAAATGGTGGTGGAAATTTGAGTACAGCAGACATAATAAAAACCATCCTTATAAATGAGGATGAGTTTGGGATATCAGAATTGCTTTCATATGCATTAAAACGTGAAGGTTATAAGACTATTGCTGAGTTTAAAGGGTATGACGGAATGGATAGGCTTAATTCGGAAAATGTTGATCTGGTTCTTCTACAAAAGAAGAAAAAGTTATAATTGAGAAACCACTTTGCCTATTTGATATTTCCTCCGACGGAAATAAAATTGTATATTCTGTAAATGACGAAGATGGTACTGAAGTCAGAGTTGCATATTTAAAAAACGATGAAATTTACAATATTACAACTATATATAAGGCAGGCATTAATGAATCTATAGGTTCAGTGTTTTGGAGCCAGGATAGTTCCCAAATTATTGTACCAAGTGATCATGGGAAAATTCATATTATTGAATTGGAATACAATAACTAATCTTACTTTATGGTAACAAAAAGTTCAAAAATGGTAGTAATTCATGCAAAGTCACAGGCTGTTAGTATGCAAGTTATAGCCATATTATAATTCACATAAAACAATTATGAGCAACTTAAAATGTACTTCTGCATATAATAAAGTGAAATCTAATAAATGCTAATTGAGGAGGTCAAATATGCAGGATTATATGCCTTATATGCAAGCAATGGGTTTACCGAGTCAGTACTGTAATATGATGGAAACATCTCAGAATCAACTGGAATTAATGTATCCAAAGATATATTATATTATATACCCTCATGTTAAATGCCATTGTGATATGTTCGATAGTAAATATGGTATGATGAGTCCGTCACGTGAGCAATTGGAAGCCATGGTTGACGATATATATTGCATGTTGGAGGCTGATGTTGAAATAAGTATTCCCGAAGACGACAAGGATAGGCAGTTTGTAGTTGGAGGAAGGCGTTTGATAAGAGACTTGGCATCTATCCTTCTTATCAGGGAATTGCTCCTAAGAAGACGTCCTTACCCCTATTCATATCCTTACCCTTACGGTGGATACCCCGGATATTATGGTGGGGTATATGGGATGTATTAAGCTTTATTGGGTTCATTAGCTTTAACAACACATTTTTATGATATTGTACAGATTAAGCTTTATTCATTATAAAGTATTATAAAGTATTATAAAGTAATAGAGTAAAGAAGTATAATTAAGTAATTAAGTGAAAATATGGTTGACGCTTCTAAAGGTTTGGCATATAATTATTATGTTAATTGTGAAAGTGAGGTTTAGGTATGGTATTTATTCTTAACTGACTCTGTAATTTAATATTACCTGAAGGATTATTTGAAAGCCTTAAAATATAGGCTTGGTTTTAGTTTTGATTTTTCAGGTGCAATAATAGAGCGTTAAGAATAACGGTATGTCTGCAACCTTTAATAATAAAGATAAGTGAACCCTGTTCTGCGTTGACCGCATGGTATTTTTATGATGATTGGTATAAATAGGGTATAAAGGCTGTGAGTGGGCATTATTGTTCATTTACAGCCTTTTATATTTTGTAGGAAGGGAGGTGAATATATGCCAAGTCATAACTCCATTAATCAAAAATTATAAACAGGAGGACAATTCTTGTTCTTGATCTATGATGTTTGCTAAGATGCTAAATGTTATATTTATCTTGATTAGCAAGTAATTGCTCCTCCTTCGATAATATGGAGGAGAAAATAATGGAGAAACTCTTGTTGAAATGGAGCCTTAATGAAGGTGAGACAGCTATAAGCATTGAAAGATACTGTCATAATTGTGGGAAAAAAATGATGTTCAAAGATTCGTCAAAAAGAAGAAAAAATGCTAATGGGAAAAACATTTTTGAGTTTGCAATATTTAAGTGCGAGAACGGACACACATGGAATCAGATGTTAGGAATCTATAAATCAAATGAAGAAAGGAAAAGGATGTATATATCTGAAACCAGGAATAATGAAAAGCCAGATATTATAGAAATTGCAAAGTGTAAGGTGTTTGGGATAAAGGAAATTGAGATAGTATTAACACATGTGGACGAACAATGGAGGTTTGATAAACTACTTGCACAGCAAATTGAGCAAACAAGCCGTTCTAAAATAGAAAGGAGTATCAAAGGTGGAAGGATTTTACTTGATGGACAGAAAGCTAAACCAAGTACAAAGTTAAAGCAAAATCAAAAGATAAACTTTTTGATTGATGAACTTATATAAAGTACAAAGTACATAAAGATAAAAAGACAAGAAAGCCGTCCCCTTGTCTTTTACTTGACAATATATAGACCATCTATATATAATACTATGTAGATGGTCTATATATCAATTTTTGGGAGAGTGAAGTGATGAAGATTGATAAAAGCCTTATGACAGGCAGTACAACGATGCTGATACTTGGGCTTCTTGAAAGAAGCGACATGTACGGATATCAAATGATTGAAGAATTAGAGCGTCGGTCTCAAAATATTTTTACACTTAAAGCAGGTACACTATATCCTATACTTCATACCTTGGAGCAGAAAAATATGATCGAATCCTATGAGGGGGAAGTTTACAGTGTAAGACCCCGCAGATATTATAGGATTACAAAGGATGGAAGAAAACTACTCGAAGAAAAAAAAGCCGAATGGGAAACGTATACATCTACTGTTAACAGAATTATAGGAGGTGTGAATTATGCAGGAACTTGATAAATATATAAAAGGGTTTATGGATACTGTATGCAGCCAAATTAGGTATAAAAGCATTCATAAGAGTATAAGCGATGAACTTACAGACCATATTTGCGAGCAAAAATCCCAGTACATAAATCAGGGATTGGATGAAGAGGAAGCAGTGAAAAAGGCATTGCAGCAAATGGGCGACCCGGTTCAAGTTGGTAAAGAGCTGGATAAGGCTCACAGACCAAGAACCGAATGGTCTATACTGTCTCTTGCTATGCTTTTGGCAGCGATAGGCGGAGCAGTTCAATATTTTTTGTCTACAGCAGGAACAGGTAATTATGATGGATTTTCCCGGTTTCTTCTATATGCGCCTGTAGGAATTGCAGCATTCGTAGCAACATATTTTTTTGATTATACTATTCTTGCGAAGTATTCGAAATTTGCATACTTTATTTTGTTTGCAGTTGCCTTGCTGGGTTTCCGGATTCTTAACAGCGTATTAGGGACTTATACGCATGTTTATTACTTGGTTCTTTTGTTTATCCCTGTATATGCAGCTGTTGTTTACGGTTTCAGAAATAGAGGCTACCTTGGTATAATATATTCCGGCTTTTTTTATGCAGGACCGGCGTTGCTTTGCCTTATAGCTCCAAGGGTTTTTGCACTATTACTTTTTACGGTTGCAAGTTTGGTTATATTGACAAAGGCAGTTGTAAAAGGCTATTTCGGTGTAAATAAAAAAGTGGGACTTGCCATTATTTATATTCCAGTAACAGTAATATCAACTATTTTTGCATTAATACTGTTTTTGCAGTCTGAGGATAGGATACGCAGAATTTTGGTGCTTATAAATCCTTCAATTGACCCTCAGGGACAGGGATTTCAATTGCTTATGGTGAGGCGTTTTTTGGCAGCGTCCAAACCTTTTGGAAGAGCAACACTTGAAGAAAATTATAACATTATACCCGGTTGGTTCGGTGATTTTTCACTTACGTACATAATAGCTTGTCTGGGCTATGTTGCAGGGGTGGCTATAGTTTTATCACTATTTATTCTTATTATCCGTATGTTTGTTTCAGTGAATAAACAAAAAAATGCACTGGGCTTTCTGATTTCTTATGCAGCTTGTTTTGCGGTTGCGGGGCAGTTTGTTATATATGTTCTTACTAATTTCGGCTCACCCATTCGGTTTGCAAGCACCTTACCGCTTGTTTCACCTGGCGGCTCGGGATTTGTAGTAAATATGATACTTGTGGGGCTTGTTTTGTCAGTGTACCGCAGAACCGATCTTGTATCAGGCGATGTACAATATACTACACCTGTAAGGAGGTTGATTACCTTTGAGGACGGCAAACTTATAATTGATTTCCGTACCAGGCTTCTCAAGAAAGAATAAAGCGAAAATCATTCTGACGGTTGACAAAGTATAATTAGCTTTTTTTAAATATACCAGAAAGCCCCCTGAAAAAATGACATAAATACGAATTATATTGTAGTTTATTGTTGGTGTATATGTAAGAAAAAGGAGATAGAATAAGGCGATTTACTAATACATATTATATATATTTATAAAAGGGGGAAAGTATAATGAGGAAAATAGCATATTTATTGGCTATTATTACACTGATCGGTTCTATTTTTTTGGGAGGCACCGTAGCTTTTGCGGATAATTACAGAATGTATTATCAGATTGATCCTGCAGAAGAGATTACTGCCGTCAGTGCTGTCATCTCAGGGGAAGTGATAAAAGGAGAACTAATAAATAGTGACATTACACTGCCGGGCTATGCTTTTTGTTTAAAGATTTATGAAACAGAAAATCCTTCAAGCTATCAAAATGTACCTCTTTCAGTTGGTGGCACCAGTGGAGGGGGATTCAATACCAGAGTTGAAAATTTAAAACCGGATACGGAATATACTTACCTTGTTGAAGGAGGCGTGAGAGTAATTCCCGTATCGGATACGCCGGAAAAACTGACATTCAGGACGCTTGATGAATGTGTTTCGACAGTTATGTATGGAGATGTTAATGGAGATGGAGCGATTAACTCGACAGACTATGCTTTGATGACAAGATATATACTTGGAACAATTGCAGAGTTTCCGATTAAGGGCGGTTTTGAAGTAGCAGATGTAAATGCTGACGGAAGTGTCAACAGCAGTGATAGAGCTTTTATGAGAAAATACATTCTTGGATTAATCACGATTTTCCCTGCAGATGTACCACAGGAAGAGTGGATACCTTATGAACTCAAGGAAAGGGAGGTTGCCTTTAAGGTTGAGAAAAATGAAGACGGCACATATACAGGTGTTGTTTTGCTTACGTTCCCAAGCGGAGGATACAGGGTAACATATGAAGATAAAGTTAACATTGCAATTCCTGTAGCCCCTGATAAGGATGGTGCAAGTGCGATGTACATAAGTGAAAAAGCTTTTGTTGAGGTCTGGACAGGAGGTTCTCCGACTGTTGTTACTACGAAACAGTTGAAATATACATTGGGAAGAGTAGACCCGGGAATTTATAAGTTTAACTTTCGTTCTAATGGTTTTAGCAAAGATTTTCTGTTTGAAATAAGTAAAAATGATGAAAGATGGATACCGTATCAGCTCAAAGAAAATCAAGTGTCCTACAGTTTAGATAAAAACTCCGAGGGTGATTATGTTGTAAGTGTTAAACTGGAATTCGGACATTCCGGCTACAGAGTATCCTATAAAGACGAGGTAAAAACTGCGATCTATGTAGACACTGATGCCGATGGTTCAAGAATTGGTTTTTCGGGTGACAAAGCCGTTGTAGAAAAGTGGACTGGCGGGGTTCTGACTGTTATGACAACTAAAGAACTTAAGTATACACTGGGAAAACTGGCTCCCGGAACATATAAGTTCTATTTCAGTGCAAATGATTATATAGGGAAGTTTGTGTTTGAAGTGGAGGAAGAAGAAGGAGAAACATGGGTAGAATGCCAGCCAGATAGAAAAGATATAAGCTATACAATTGATGAGTACGAAAAAGGACAATATCAGATTATATTTCAAGTGAATTTTCCGAGTATGGGATATAAAGCTGAATATACAGACGAGCTGGCAGTAGCTACTGGTATATTACCGGATGGGAGTACACAGATATCATATCGTCAGACTAAAGAGCCTCTATTTTGGAAGTATAAATTAGGTGGTTCAAGCAAATAGGAAGCAAGGGGACGGTTCTGCTGCTTCCAAAAGGAAGCAGCAGAACCGTCCCCTTGCTTCCCTTGACAATAATTCAGCATTGATGTCATGTGTTGTCACGGCATTTGTCGTTTGAGTGAAAAAAGTATTTTTTTTATGGAAAGCATCCCCTTAAAAAAGAGCTTTTACACGAAACACTATATATACTCATTGTGGTGTCTTTGCGATATATTTGTTTTAGAGCGGGGGTACTGACACTATTTATAGTTTAAAGGGGGTAATGGCATGCGCATGTCAAGAAAAGTGACAGCATTATTGGTAGTGATTTGCTTAGTATCGGTAAGCTTTGGAGGGGCTATTTTTGCAGCACCAGCTGATATGACACCGTTCGAGGTGACACAACCGTCGGGGGAAGAATTTATAGCACATTATTGGGGAGATGAGTTTTGTGGAGGTACTGCATTTGAATCAGGTGAAGTAATTAAATTAGGAGATGACAAATATTGGTACTATGTAGAAATTATCGGCGCAGAGGAAATAACACGTGCTAAATGCGAAATTGACCCTAAACCTGAATTTGCAATACAATACCAAAAATATAATGGTTTTTACCACAATCAGCCGTCCATGACTCTGAGTTTGCCTGGACAGGTCGGTGACAGTATAATAGATCAGACCAACAAAAAGGTAATATGCGTTGTGCCGCTAGGATATGACCTAACTTCTGTCAAACCCCAGATATGGCTCAATACAGTCAGGCATTACTCAATAGGCAATATTGTGGATTATGATTATAATCAGCCCCAGGACTTTTCAAAACCTGTGGAATATACCTTATCATTTCAAAAATATGGCTCAGAGCCAGAGATAATAGAAAAGTGGACTGTAGAGTGTGTCACATGGGGGGCCGACTATAAGATGTTTGAGGTGAATTTGCCCGGGCAGGTAGGTTCATCGGTAGTTGATATGAAAAACAATATCATTAAGCTTTATTTTAAGCCGGAAACAGATTTGACTGGGATTGAACCATCAATTAAAGCGGTAGGCAATTATCAGGATATTAAGTTTTCAATGATTGCGATTGATGGGCAGAATAAGTTTGTTGTTTTTGGAAAGGATTCAGAAGGAGCTGTTGTTTATTCGGATATATTTACACTAGAGTGCGATATAATTGAAAATGTAGATAATGAAACAGGGATTATTAAGGGAGCGGTTTCATATCCCGGATTGATAAAGTTGTATGATGAAAGTACCGGCAATCAGGTGAAAATCCCGAATACATCCCCTCATTCGAATGGATACTCTGTAGAGGCAGATTTTGATTTTGTATTGACAGGTATACCTGAAGGCAAATATAAAGTTGCTTACTGTCCTCCAGCGGGTTCATATGTTCGTGAAAAATGGTATAAAGATGCGTATATCAAGAAGGATGCTGATGCAATTATAGTAAAGTCGGGAGAAATATGTGATGATATTTTTATAAATACCGATATAATACCTGCAACTTATTCAGATAAAGACAGTTATGAATTTACATCAAAGGGTGTTGGAGAAGAATCGGAGCCTCAGAGAATTACAATTTCAGCAGGAAGAACATATCAGGTTACTATAGAATCTGTAAGTTTATCTGGTGCTGACAAAGCAGACTTTACTATTGTAAACGATGAGGCTACAGGTAAAACAGGCTTAATCAACAACGGCGAAATTTTTATTGATGTTGTTTTCAAGCCTTTGTCGGAAGGCGAAAAAAATGCAGAAATTATTGTCAGAACAGGAAACGATATTGGCGGCGTCACAAGGATTCCCCTATCGGGAAATATTATCGGAGCAGTTATTAACCCGCCGGAATATAGGAAAATACTTAAGGGAGACGCAGACTTAAACGGTCAGGTAAACTCTACTGACTATGCTGTAATTAAAAGGGTGATTCTCGGGAATGCAAATCCGATATATCCAGCCCCATTATCTTTTGGTATGACAATGGACGTAAATGACGATGGTGCGATAAACTCAACAGACTATTCCTATATGAAAAAATATTTGCTTGGTATAGTAAATGAATTCCCAGCAGATGATATTGAATATATACTTGGAGATTTAAACCATGATAAAAAACATACCTATGCAGACATAGAGGTGCTTAAAATGAAGATACTTGGTATTAAGGAGTTTCCTTCATACACAACATTTCTTGCTGCAGATATGAACGAAGATGGATGTATTAACATAGAAGATGTGTTACAGCTGGAACGGCTAATTCCAGAATTGCTTACAATTGAAAAGGTTCAATGGTATACAAGTATGGATGGATCCTTTGGGAATGTGGTTTTGCATATTGCTGGAAAAACAACTTTCGATGCGGTAACTGTGCGTACAATGGGAGATGGCGTAATATATGACAAGCCGTTGAAACTGGACAAGGATAATAATTTTGACGAAACTGTTGTCATAAGTTTTACGCACCAGCCCAATGACGAGCCTTTTCATGTAACCACAACTGTAAAAGCAGCTTTTGGAAATAATACAATAGAGAAGGAGTTGAACAGCGGAGAGTTAGTGTATAATATGGAAAAGCCTGAATAGCCTAAAAATGAGGTGATATAAGCAGAAACTATGGATGTATGTTTTATTATATGAGATTGACATATTGGACAAACTACTGGCGTAAGTATATTTATATAAAATGCTTTGAGGATGGTTGACACACTTTTGGAAGTAGGTTGGAGGTAAGCTTCTTATAGAGATAAACGTGTGTGTAATTAAAACAAACCACAAAAAAGGATGAAAATTTAATATGAAGAGAGCCGACAAGATCAATGCATATCTTAATAGCAAGCTTCAGCTAAAGAAAATTATTGATACGCAGGAAGCAAAGAGGCTGCGGGAGTCAGCAGACGGCACTTTACTATGGCGAAAGTGGGGGCCGTATTTGAGTGACAGACAATGGGGAACAGTCAGAGAAGACTACAGCCCTTATGGAGATGCATGGGAGTATTTTCCTCACGAGCATGCGAGATCCCGTGCATTCCGCTGGGGCGAGGATGGTATTGCAGGGATTTCTGACGATAAGCAACACTTATGCTTTGCTCTTGCTCTCTGGAATGGAGAGGATCCTATATTAAAGGAAAGGCTTTTCGGGCTGACCGGAAATGAGGGAAATCACGGCGAAGATGTAAAGGAGTACTATTTTTATCTGGAAAACACACCGACGCACTCATACATGAAGTATCTGTACAAATACCCGCAATCCGCTTTCCCTTACAAAAGGCTTGTTGAGGAAAATACTCAAAGACGGGATTCTCAAGGTCGGGGCGGAATGGAATATGAATTGCTTGACACTGGTGCATTTGATGATAACCGCTATTATAATGTTTTTGTTGAATATGCAAAGAATACACCTGAGGACATTTTGATAAGGATAACTGCTGAGAATAAAGGTCCAGTCGCTAAAACACTATATATTTTACCTGCGTTATGGTTTAGAAACACATGGTCCTGGGGATATGACAATGAGAGAAAGCCCTCACTTAAAGCTGTAAAACACACTGAACGTCTTAGTGTTATTGAAGCATTACATGAGAAGATGCCTGTAATGCATCTGTATTGTGAAAATGTCGGTGAGCTTTTGTTTACAGAAAATGAAACTAATATGGAGATATTCGGTCGACAAAACTCAGGTCGCTATGTAAAAGACGGTATAAACAGGTATATTATAAATGGCTCAAGGGAAGCTGTCAATCCTGATAAAAACGGCACAAAAGCTGTCGCACTGTATGTTTTTGAAATAAACCCCGGGGAAACAAGAACAATTCGGCTTAGATTAAGCAAAGCAGAAGTTATGAATGAACCTTTCGGCACAGTCTTTGATGATATACTGAAAACCCGTGAGAATGAAATGAATGAGTTTTATGACAGCGTTTGTCCATTTGAGATGAGCGGTGAATTGAAAAGTATTCAGAGACAGGCATTTTCAGGAATGCTGTGGAACAAACAGTATTATTACTATGCAGTAAAGCAGTGGATTGACGGAGACCCTGCCGGGCCTGCTCCGCCTTATGACAGAATATCAGGAAGAAACTTTGAGTGGGTTCATTTCTATGGTCACGATATAATTTCAATGCCCGATAAGTGGGAATACCCCTGGTTTGCTTCGTGGGATCTCGCATTCCATGTATTGCCTCTGTCCATGATAGATCCTGACTTTGCAAAACGGCAGTTGTATTTACTTACAAGGGAATACTACATGCATCCTAACGGACAGATACCTGCCTATGAATGGGCTTTTAACGACGTGAATCCACCTGTAATAGCTTGGGCGGCTTGGCGCGTATTTAAGATAGAAGGCAAGCTTTATGGAAGCGAAGATACGGAATTTCTAAAAAGAATGTTTGGTAAACTTCTCCTTTATTTTACCTGGTGGGTAAACCGCAAGGATACTTTTGGCAATAACATATTTGAAGGCGGTTTTCTTGGGCTTGACAATATTTCAATACTGGACAGGAGCAACCCGGGAATAAAGGATTGTGTAATTGAGCAATCAGATGGTACGGCATGGATGGGAATGTTTTGCCTTAATATGATAAGGATTGCCGCAGAACTGTCCAAGATAGACAATATGTACAAGGAATGGGCGGCAAAATTCCTTCAGCATTTCTTTTTTATTTCAGATGCAATGAATCATGTAGGTGCACAAGGGGCTAATCTCTGGAATGAAGATGACAACTTTTATTATGATATTTTGCATCTTCCAGATCGCATAAGCTCTCTAAATATACGCTCGATAGTGGGAATAATCCCTATTTTTGCAGTGGAAACAATTGATCTTGAACCGTTATTCAATAAATCAGATGATAGCGCCAGCGGCTTTATGGATGTATACAATTTAAGGACTGAACTTGACTGGCACCTGAAAAATCGTCCTGACCTAGTTCATCACAGGAATATTACAATAGAAGGGGTAGATAATAAAGATGCACGGAATTCAAAAGGAATCTTCCTTTCATTTGTGGATAAAAACAGGTTGAAGCTTATATTGGAAAGGTTGCTGGACGAAAACGAGTTTCTCAGTCCGTATGGGATAAGGTCACTTTCGAAGTATCATGAAAGCCATCCGGTCAGTCTAAGCGTAAACGGAAGAGAATACGGAATACGGTATGAACCTGCAGAATCGTCTGATGGAACTTATGGAGGAAATTCAAACTGGCGTGGGCCGGTGTGGTTTCCTATCAACTATCTGATTGTTGAATCGCTTCAGAAATTTCATTATCACCTGGGTGATGACTTTAAAGTTGAATGTCCTAGAGGTTCCGGAAAAATGATGAATCTTTGGGAAGTATCCATGGAGCTATCAAGAAGGCTTATCAGCATTTTCCAAAAAGAACCTGATAAAAATGGGAAAAGACCTGTTTATGGTGATATTGATAAATTTCAGACGGATGAAGATTGGCGGGATCTTATTCTGTTTTATGAGTACTTTCACGGTGATAATGGAGCAGGAATAGGTGCAAGTCATCAGACTGGATGGACAGGACTTGTTGCAAAACTGATCAGACAGTATCTTGAACATTTATAATTTCTTATTAATTACTCAACATTCCTGCTTATAGGGGATTATAAGGCACTGGTTGCTAGCAAGCTAAGAAAAACATAGCAATCACTTTTGGATATTTGCAAGCCTAATAAAAATGAGTACCATTGATGGGTACCCATTTTTATTAGAACCATTTCCTGAAAGGAAAACTGGCAAAAAGCGAGGGATTCGACGTCCCGAAGCTTTTTGCTATAAAATCATTTTGGTATGATCATTACCAGTCTAAAGTTTCTTTTATAGCATTTGTAAGTAAATCGGACATTTTCTGATGAGTCTTAATACTTGGATGCCAGTCTTCACCGTATCCGTCCTGTTCAAGCTGTTGCGGATATTCAAAAAAATGCACACTTGAGTCTCCACCTGATTTAAAGCTGTCCACAACCTTTGTGAGATAGCCTCTGCATGTTGGGATGCTGTCGCCCCAGAGCATCGGTCCCATTGTGCAGAATATATGGGCATCAGGGTACTGGGAGCGTACTCTACTGACTAGACCTTTGTATGCATTAACAAAGGAAGTTTCGCTAGGAGCATCTGTACTGAAATCATTTGTTCCCAGATTAATAACGACAACATCTGGAATCCAGCTTTTATAATCCCAGATTGTATTCGGATCCTGAGGGATTGTACGGGGATAGAGAACGGGCATGACTTCCTGCATGTTTCCGCCGTAATTTCTAAAGACTCCCTTTCCTGAGTATGCAACTGTTATCTGATCTGCATTGAGATTTCTTGCGGTGATGGATGCAAATGACAAATATGCATTTTGATTTGGCGGTGTGAAGGGCTGGTTTCTATCAGTTCCTTCATTTCCATAAGCACAGGTTATGGAATCGCCGATATATTCTATCTTCCTTGCAGCTTCAGGAGGAGGAGCCAAAAGCTTTCCGCTACCAAAGTCAAATCCTAGAAACTGTGCAACGCCCACTTGGGCTTCAGTTCGTTTGAATACTGTCACAGTATGCTTCCCACTGGTAAGTCCTGATGCCAAGGTAATGGTTTTTGTAGTGTTATTTACATTGATAGGGGTTTTTACCACACCGTCAACTATAATGTTAAACCAATTGTCACCTTGGGATTTAATAGTGGCTTTCGCCTCAGTGCCATCAAAATTTGCAGTTATTGTGCTACCGCTCCATGCAAACTTTGGACCTGCAAAGTCGCTGAAATCAAATCTTCCAATATAACGAACCTCGGGTATTCCGGTATCGGGAGTGGGTTCGGGCGTAGACGTAGGAGACATTGATTCAACAGGGAACTTGTCAATCAAGCCAAGTATAAACCTTTTCAGAATGCTATAATCCGTTGAATTTGCTGATCCGTCTCCGTTAAGATCTGCTGACTTTATTGGAGTGGATTCAGGAAAGGCACTAATTTCACCGAGTATGTATTTTTTCAGTAGTGCGTAATCAGTTGAATTGACCTTGAGGTCGGAATTCAAATCCCCATACATATATGCAGTTGAGTATGTAACTTGACTGAATACAGGAATAAAAAGACCTAATAAAAGCATAGACAATAGAATGACTTTCTTTTTCATTAAATGATCCCCCTAACATAAAATTAAGTATACAATCTATATTGAATGCGATAAAGATTTTATACCGCGCTTCAATTTCCTTGTATAATCATTTGTGACATAAATAATTATATCACAAAGATAGTATAAAGGACATTAAAAGGTGATATAATTAGTGCCCTGTTACAGAGATTGCTATTTAGTAACAGGGCACAGAAATAATCATATTTGCACTATTTTATTTTTGTGTATAAATCATTCTATATCTCTGGTCAGGACTACATTTACTATAAGATCATTAAAGTAACATACGACATTTTTTGAATGCAAATAACCACTCGAATCAATGTAGTCGATTGCGTAAGTAACACTTGTATCAGTACCCGGAAATGTAATGATTCCAAGTTCGTTGAAAGTTACTTTAATTTCAAAATCATCTGCGCTTAAGATGTATTTACTTCCGTCAAAGTGTAATCTGACATTGTTAAGAGTACCTATTATCCAGTCTCTTGAAACACCGCCAATCAGTATCGCTTGAACACTCATATTTTCCGGTACTTCAACAACTTTGACTCCTTTAGGAAGCAATTCTCTAAAAATAACATTGTCAAGAGTAATTTCACTATGGGTATCAATGTAGATACTATCATAAATTGATTGTAGCTCCAAAATGTTTTCTGCTTTGTAGAAGGTTTTACCGGTTGAAGGTATTACTTTTGCTCCACTTGAAGAGGATATTTGCCCGATTTTAGCTTCAATATTTTCTTGGGCAAAATCTATAAATATTGCTTCAATACCTGAATTATTCACTTTCTGTCCTATTATTTTTGCATACATCAAAGCACTGCCATTGCTGTCTGTTGTGCCATCTCCTCCAAAGTAATATGCATAACCATCGTCTGTATTCATATTGCTTAAAGACGAATCCTTGCTTGTCCATATATTAGGAGCAGAGCCTGTGAGAACAACAAGGTATTTTGATGAATATTCGCTGGTCTGTGTTGTATCATGCAATAATTCATCGGCTCGTCTCATGCCGTCACCCATGTTGCTCTTTCCAGATGTTCCGGGTGAAATTGCATCTATCTTTTCCTTAAGCATAATAACATTTGTCCCATAAGACATATCATACATAATAAAGTCATTATTATTGGCTGACTCTGAATACTGTATAAACCCTATTTTTGTTTTTGTGCCAGCAAATTTATTTATAAGATTTTTAGAAGCAGACTTTATTTGTGACAAATATGTTGAATCACCTATATATTTTTTCTCTACAGCATCAAGTCCATTCCCAGAAGCGTTAACTTTTAAGCTGCCTGCTGTAAGATAAACATTTTTTCCAACAATACTTCCGTTAATGGTGTTTCCGTTACCTAAAAACGTAATGTTTCCAGATGAACTTGGTCTGTCCGGGCTACCTGGGGCATAGGCTATACCATTTATTGTGGAAGCAGAAGTTTGAAAGTCGATATTTCCACCTATCGAATAAACATAGACCTTATTGTTGATATCATCAGGATAGAGAGAATTACCCTGAAGTGTAATATCTCCATCTGCAACCATAAAGGCATTGCCGGTATTATTTATTCTGGGCAGTGATATTAACAGATTACCTTTAAAGTACATTGACTTATCTATATAAAATGTACCGTTTCCTGTTATTACGAAACGACTGTTCCAAGGTTCATACCGGATGTTTATGTTGTATTGACCGGGCATTGGAACATCCATACCTGCTGGGAAGCTTGAAGAATCATAGACCTGATTGCATGCAATTGCCTCAGCAATTAACATAGGATGCAGATACGGCATATCAAGGGGTTCTAATACATTCACCTTTTTATTTATATTCAGGTTAGGTGTAGTAACAAAAAAAGATGATGATGCACATGTATCTGTTATCGTGAGATTTATTCCTGTACTTTTTAAAACCTGTGAATATGTACTACCTTTTATTTCCGCCTCATTACCCTGTATTTGCAAGACTTCCTTGGAGAAAATGCCAAAGTCAAAGGGTGAAACTATATCAGAAGTGTAACTGTTGAACGCTCCTGAGTTATCCATAACCAATACTATCTCTTTATCATCATCCAATACACCTTCAATGGTCATGTCTCCAGCTTGTGAATAATTAAGGGTATTCGTAGTGCCAACTTCAAAATCTGATAAAGCAGCATTTCTCACAAGAGAAATATTAGGCAGGGCAGAAGTTGGGTGGGGTGAAGACGACACAGGTGTAGCAGTTGGCAGGGGGGGATAGGGAGAAGTTGGTGGGAATAGTGAATCTACAAACACCTTAAAATCCCAAAAACTTGCCCATGCACCATTTTCCAAACCAGTTACTGTAATTTTTACATACCTTGCATTTGCGGTAAAGTTATCAGTTTGTGTTTGTGCGGTAATTGAATTGTTAGTCTTGTCTACAGCCATGTTCCAAAACATATTATTATTAGAAACTTCAATTTTATATTTGTAGACTCTTCCTCCAAACTCCCACACAACCTCAGTGCCGGTAATATGCTGAATGGTTCCCAGATCAACCATCCACCAGTGGTTCCAGTTACCGTCTTGTGCACACCAACGAGATCCGTTATTGTCATCATTGCCTTTTGAAGCATCATAAGACAAGGATAAAGAAGAGTCTGAAGTTGCTGTTTTTCCCAAAGCGGCGTTAATTCTGTTTACAGGGTTTGATGTTGGCGCAATAATTGGGGTCGGCAAAGGCGTAACTATTGGGGTTGAAGGCGGCAGGAAAAAATTATTATAAACTTCAAATTCCCACAAAGAGAAACCATAGTCTATTGCCCTGGTTATTCCATAGACTCTGACGTATCTTGCACTTGTTGTGGGGAAAGTTATGTCATCAGTACCTCCATCGCCCAAGTCGGTAGTGTATACATCAGTCCAGCTGTTTGCATCGTTTGATACCTGCACTTTGTAAGATTTTGCATAGCTTGATTCCCAGAAAAGCTTTACATTGTTTATAAAACTGACAGAACCCAAATCAACATATATCCATTGATTATCCGACCATCCGCTGGACCATCTGGTGGAGTAGTTTCCATCCACTGCATGAGAGCCAATATTCCCATAACCGTTTTCTTCTGAGGAAACATACACACTCTTACCTAGTGCGAGGTTTGCAGATCCGACAGGGGGAGTGGGAAATGGATTATAGGTTGGAATGCCTGATGTTTCTTCTAGTACAATATTATCAAAATAAATATCCGAGGAAGATGCACCTTCCATATTACCTAATTCAAACCCCAGCATACATGAGGAATCAGTGTTCGTCATTGCAAATTCGATAATATAATCTGTCATATTCATTGTTAGTATTTCATCTGACGATACATAGTCATTATAGTTTGATGTATTGCATATAAAAACTCTGATTGGTCTTGCTATAGTTGATTTTGCCTCAAAAGTCAGCCTGTAAGTTTTTCCTGCAGTCAGGGCTATTGGTCTTTGGGATAATTGATTATCCCATGAATTTGTGCCTAAGCTGGAGATAGGAATCTTGTATTGTCCATTTACAACAGAGCCGTATCCTGAACCTTGATAAGTCCAGTAGGATGTGTTGTCCATAAAATCGCCGTTTTTCAGCAGGTCTGAACTCCCCGAACCTGGGGTAGGAGTGGGGGCAAGTGTAGGTTGTGGCGTTGCTCCTATAACTTCCTGGACTACAATATTATCAATATACACATCATGATAAGGCAGGGTGCTTGATGACCCTAAATCGAAGGATAAACGGGCAGATGTATCAGATACGGTCATTGAAATATAATAAGTGAAATTGGTCATTGTATTTGTGAGATTTGTGTATTCGTAAAAATAATTGACATAAGATGAACTGTTGTGAAGTGAAACTACAATTGGTCTGTCTATCGTTGACCTGGCATCAAATGAAATTTTGTAAGTTTTTCCGCTTACAAGGGAGAAACCTGCTTGTCCAAGTCCGACATGCCATGGTTCTGTACCAGGATTTGATATAGACATTTTAAACACGTTGTCTTCAGCTGAAGAAGTTGTATCTGCACCCTCAGAAGAATGTGAGTATATTCCCCAAAAAAGTGTTCCGATAGTAAAGCATCCATTGGATATTAAATTACTGGATTGCATTGTTTGAGGGGGTTGTGATGATTTGACCAAAGTAATATAATCCAGGTTTATACAGCCATCCGCTACGTCACGCTTGAATTCTATAGTGTTGTTTCCGGCATTCAAAGTGAGGGTTTTTGTTATGGAACTCCATGAATCCCAGTCTGAAAGAGTTGGAAAATATCCATCAAAAGCATGAGTGCCATTAACATATACACTAAGTAACTGATCGAATCCGATGCCGTTTGAATATTTCAGAGAAACATCATATGCTGCTGTTTCTTCAACATTTATGTGGAATTTTGTACTGGCACCTATATTGAAAAGATATCCAGAAACAAAACCTGATCCCGAATAGCCTGAATGATCGTTGGCAAATTCCGCTCCACCAGAAAGGGAACTATATTCTGCTTCATATTTTTGAAGACCTTCGGGCGTAGCTGTAGGGGTAGTATAAATTGTAGGAGTAGTTGTAGAAGTAGGCGTAGGAGTAAACACGGACGGTGTTGATGTGGGAGTAGAAACAGAACCGGGTGTTGGCTCGGTACCAGATATCAATGCTCCGTTAAAATAGGCTGTGATATTATTCCACTCTGCATAAGACGAGTTTTGAGAACAAAATGAATAATCATTGTTCTGATCAAAGTTCTGGCTATAGTTTGATTGGTAAAGCCTTGAGTTCAATTCAACAAAAGAACCAGGTTTAAGGAGTCCGGCAGAACTAGTAAAGCCGTATTCCAGGTACTTATTAGCGTTGTTTGCGTTTATAGAAATAATGGAACAGCTAACATGGTTGGAGATGGCAGATAAACCATTGTTAGAAGCATAATCTATTAACGAAGTTACAGGAGATACATTATCATCAGTAAAGTAATACCTGAGTTTAAGAGCTGATAAATTGACATCCGTATTATCGGTATTATAAACTTTAAATCTTAGGTTTATGGTGCCGACGCTGGAAGCTCTGTCAAAATTATAAAATTCTACGCTTATGTTATTGCCTGTATTGGCGTAAACATAAGCGTTTTGCCCCAATACACTGAAGAAATTAATAATTAACAGAAAGACAAGAGTTGTTGATAGCAGGCTGGACAGTTTTTTGGATACATTGCTTACCATAAAGTAATAACCCCCCTTGGACCATAGAATTATATGTGTTAATTGTTTCTATTATAAATAGAAGTTTTTTATAGCCGCATATACTATTCTTCTCAAAAAGTTTGTTTTTTTAGCAAGCTTTTATACTGAAAGTCTTATAGCATAAGCGTTATAAGACACTTTTTGAGAAGATATAGTTCCTCTGTTTATCGTAGCGGAATTTACTACTTTGTTTGCAGCTTCCGCTGCGATATGTTATTTGAGGTTGTATGGACAGTAAATTGAAGTACATAAGCAATATATTTAACAATATATTATGTGAAATTATATTGAATTTTTCAATCACTGAGTAATTAAAAAAATGTCTTTTGGAGTAAGCAAGAGATAATCAAGATGTTGATGAAAAAGGCTTATATAATATTATTTTATAATAATTTAGATGATTTGTCAAACGGTACATTTTTGAACTTTTGAACAATAATAATACTCTTTGTGCTTTCAATATTGCATCTTGATATTTGGTAATATACTATTTTTCTCAAAAAGTTTGTTTTTTTTAGCAAACTTTTATACTGAAAGTCTTATAGCATAAGCGTTATAAGACACTTTTTGAGAAGATATAGTTCCTCTGCTTATCGCAGTGGAATTTACTACTTTGTTTGCAGCTTCCGCTACGATATGTATTATTGTATACAAACAAAAAAGTGCATTTTTAACATTATAAAAGATTAGAAATCAGTAATGTTAAAAAGCACTAGCATGTAAGATGATTTCCTACTATAATTATAGTAAAGAAATGAAGTGTAAAATAGTTAAAATGCGAAAGGGGTAAAACATGAGTTTTCTAGGTAATATTATATGGTTGATTTTTGGAGGATTTATTGCAGCAATATTGTGGTTTGTTGCTGGTCTGCTCCTGTGTGTTACAATTATAGGAATACCCTTTGGAGTCCAGTGTTTTAAAATAGCGGGGTTTGTATTATGGCCCTTTGGAAGAGAAATAGAGCTTGGTAATTTTGGGGTAGGCGGATTGTTTTTTAATATAATCTGGATTTTTTTGTTTGGATGGGAACTTGCAATTGGACATCTTATTACAAGTGCACTTTTTTGCGTGACAATTATTGGAATACCTTTTGGAATTCAGCATTTTAAGCTTGCAAAGCTTGGCATTATACCCTTTGGAGCAAGAATACGCTAATTGCATGAAACAAGTAAGAATATTGGAGGTTATTATTGTAATGCGGTTAATAGTGCATGTATGAGCTTTTTAATATAAAATTTAACAAAAAGTGAAAATTATTATTGAATTTATTTTGTTTTGCGTTTATAATGAAGTTAGAAATAGGAACAGACATTCAGAAATGTTTTATATAATTTATATATAAAGAAAAATTCTATTTTGTAGTTTTCTTAATTTTTCAACTTTTAATGGGCTATGGTATAAAATTAGATAAATTCATCTATAAGCAAGAGGTTACACCTCAATAATATATTATTTTAAAGGGGAGTTTTAGTCTATGAAGAAGTCTTTATCACTCTTTCTAGCAGTTATGTTGGCGTTCACTTTTTGTAACTTTGGAGCAGTATTTGTACAGGCAGCAGATGGCGATACTTACACACTAATTGCGACAATACGTGATTTCGACCCGGTTAATGACAGGTACCCGGAGAGAAGACATTCCGATTTTGAGAATCCGAATTATTTTAACACAAGTTCAACTGGGGCTGTAAAGTCTGACTTAGGTGAGGATAATACTCCTGTATACGCCGATTCCGGGTATACAACAGAAATTATTACCAATGCAGAATCTTTTTATGATTGGTACCATGACACATCTAAAAACATTAATATTCCTTATGATATGGTTTTTAAAAAGTCAGGTGACTACTATGTTTTTGATTCGACTGGAATGGAAGGTTTTTTCCCGATTAATGGTCAGGGATTTGGCAATTATCAGAACAACAAAAATTATCATTTTACTCTTGAACTGCACACCAAATTTATTTATCGTAGCGGACAGACTTTTGAAATAGCCGGTGATGATGACTTATGGGTGTTTGTTAACAAAAAATTGGTAGGGGACCTTGGAGGAATACATGAAACTCAGTCTAAAACCATAGAACTTGACGATTATGCAGAAAAACTTGGACTTACATCTGGAGAAGTTTACAGCCTTGACGTGTTCTTTGCCGAGAGGCATGTTACAGAATCGAATCTTAAAATTAGTACAAATATAATACTTGAAACAAACAGGATACCCAAAGCTGATGCAGGGAAAGATCAAAACAAGAAGACAGACGATTCGAAGGCAAAAGT
>CAYPCH010000006.1:47880-56710 GCA_964409165.1 uncultured Oscillospiraceae bacterium
AAGCTGATGCAGGGAAAGATCAAAACAAGAAGACAGACGATTCGAAGGCAAAAGTAACCCTTGACGGAAGCGATTCAAGTGATCCTGACGGTGACAGTCTGACATATACATGGACGGACAAAGACGGTAATAAAATAGCAGAGGGTGTGAAGCCCGAAGTTGAACTTCCGGTAGGAGAGAATACATTGACACTGACAGTATCGGATGGCACATTGACCGATACCGATACAGTAGTGATTACAATAGCTCAGAACAATGCACCTAAAGCTGATGCAGGGAAAGATCAAAACAAGAAGACAGACCAGCCAAAGGCGAAAGTAACGCTTGACGGAAGTGGTTCAAGTGATCTTGATGGTGATAGTCTGACATATACATGGACGGACAAAGACGGTAAAAAGATAGCAGAGGGTGTGAAGCCCGAAGTTGAGCTTTCGGCAGGAGAGAATACATTGACACTGACAGTATCGGATGGCACATTGACCGATACCGATACAGTAGTGATTACAATAGGTCAGAACAGTGCACCGAAAGCCGATGCAGGTAAAGATCAAAACAAGAAGACAGACGATTCGAAGGCGAAAGTAACGCTTGACGCAAGCGGTTCAAGTGATCCTGATGGTGATAGTCTGACATATACATGGATGGACAAAGACGGTAAAAAGATAGCAGAGGGTGTGAAGCCTGAAGTTGAACTTTCGGCAGGAGAGAATACATTAACGCTGACAGTATCGGATGGCACATTGACCGATACCGATACAGTAGTGATTACAATAGCTCAGAACCGTAAGCCTGTAGCCGATGCAGGAGATGAACAGACTAAAAGAACAGATGGCAAATCGGCAAAAGTGACTCTTGACGGAAGCGATTCGAGTGACCCGGATGGTGACAGTCTGACATATACATGGATGGATAAAGATGGTAAAAAGATTGCAGAGGGTGTGAAGCCTGGTATAGATCTTCCTGTTGGAGACCATGAAATAACTCTTACCGTATCTGATGGAAGTTTGACAGATAAAGACACTGTAGTTATAAAGGTTAAAAAGAGCCAAACCACGGTATCTTCTCCATCAGGCGGTTCAAGTACTTCAAGTGCTCTAAGGAACAAACCACCGAAGGCAGATGCAGGATTGAATCAGGTGATTTTTACCAGTGAAGATAAAGCAGAAGCAACTCTTGACGGGAGCAAATCATCAGACCCTGACGGAGACTCATTAACTTACACATGGAAGGATGAATCGAATAAAACCATTGGAAACGATGTTAAGCCTACTGTTGAACTTCCGGTTGGAGCAAATGAAATAACTCTTACAGTATCGGATGGTAAAGCTTCATCTACAGACACCGTTATTATAACAATCGGGAAAGAGCATATTCCCTCCGCAACAGGCGCAGATATAGCAATTTTCCTTATTGCGGATAAGAGCAGGGTCGAAGAAAACAAGAATATAACTTTTACAATGAGGTATGTAAATAAAACATACATAAAAGCAATGGATTCATATATTGAATTTGAACTGCCGGATAATATTCAGGTTGTAGATGTCGCCGGTGGGCAAAAGTCTGAAAATAAGATTATATGGGAATTAGGCGATCTTGATTCAAGAAAAGAAGGGGAAATAAGATTTACAGTACAGCCGGGAAAAATTGACAGTGCTGAAATTGTAAAAGATTTCGTTTCAACTATAAGAAGCAGGGGGGCGGAACTGACAAACACATACGACGATACATCCAAGCTTGGAATTATGGTTTACTCCAACAGATTTGACAATGTACACAAACGCTACATATTAGGATACCCCGATGGGACATTTATGGGAGAACGCAACATAACCCGTGCAGAAACAGCTGTAATATTTGCAAGAATACTGGATTTGAAAGATTTGAATGTTACAGGTAAAAACAAGTTTGTAGATGTAAGAGCAGATCATTGGGCGATAGACCATATTTATGCAGCTGTTCAGATAGGCTTGTTCAAGGGCGTTGACAGTACGCACTTCAATCCTGATGTTCCGATAACAAGAGCCGAGCTTGCAACAGTTATTGCAAACTACCTTAAGGTATCAAGAACTGCTGAACAGAAGTCTTTTGAGATAACATTCAATGATGTTTTAAACCATTGGGCACAGGGCAACATAGAAGAGATTGCAAGGTACAATATTGTAAAGGGATATGAAGATGGTTCGTTTAGGCCTGAAAACAAGATAACAAGGCAGGAAGCTGTTGTAATGATTAACAATTTACTGCATAGAGGACCTTTGACAAATGCTTCAAATTCTTTCCCTGACATGGTTAAAGGACATTGGGCTTTTGAACATGTTGAAGAAGCGGTAAGGTCGCATGAATTCAATATTGATAGTGATAATAAAGAAGTTATGACAAAATTTATTGACGATTCAATCTGGTAAAAATCAAGTTAAACAGAGTCACTGTTTGGCTTCAAATAGCTGTTAACGCGAAAGTTGTAGTGGAAGCTGAAGAACAAAGTTGAAGAACAAAAAAGATGGGATGCCATTAATAAGGCAAAGCCCATCTTTTTTTCTATGCTATATTGAATGCGATAAAGATTTTACATCGCACTTCAATTTCCTTAATGCAACATCACGAAAATTAATTTTTTCAATGTAGAATCATTTTCGTGATTAATATACATTGTTGCTAACATTATTTTGCCTTGTTTTATTCTTTACCATTCCAGCAGTAAGTGCACAATTTATCTGGTGGTAAGCCGATTGCATCGAGCATATCACAAAGGGTCTGGTATTTTAACGATGCAAAATTCAGATTCTTTCTGATCCATTCAATCATACAACCGTATTTTTCTGTATCCGGATTACAATACTCCTCCAATGAATCTGGCTCTTTGCCTTCTAAATCATTTATGGCACGCCTTGCTACAAGGTCCATTTCAGAGTTCGACCTTGAGAAGTTCAGATACTTGCATCCAAAAACCAGTGGCGGACATGCAGGACGTATGTGAACCTCTTTAGCCTCACAGTTGTATAGCAATTCGGCTGTCTTACGCATTTGTGTACCGCGAACAATTGAGTCATCACAAAAGAGAAGCCGTTTTCCTTTTACTAAGTCGGTTATGGGTATAAGTTTCATTTTTGCAACAAGATTTCTGATATTCTGATCCTGTGGCATAAAGCTTCTTGACCATGTAGGTGTATACTTTATGAATGGCCTGCCAAAAGGAATCCGTGACTCATTGGAATAACCTATGGCGTGTGCAATGCCTGAATCGGGTATCCCTGCAATCACATCCACTTGTACATCATCATTTCGGGCTAAGGCAGCACCGTTTCGATAACGCATTATTTCAACATTCATCCCTTCATAGGATGAAGAAGGATAGCCGTAATAAACCCATAGGAAAGCACAGATTTTCATTTTGTCACCGGGTGGCGAAATCTTTTCCATGCCTTCTGGAGTTAATAAAACTATTTCACCGGGTCCAAGTTCGTATTTCGTTGTATATCCCAGATTGGGGAAAGCACAGGATTCAAGGGATACACAGTATGCGCCTTCTTTCTCACCTATAATCAAAGGTGTTCTGCCCATACGGTCTCTAGCAGCGTAGATTCCTTCCGGAGTCAGTATCAGCATGGAGCAGGAACCATCAATTCTTTCCTGTGCCTTTAGAATACCTTTTTTAAAAGATTCTTCTTCATCTATTAAAGATGACACTACTTCAGTGGGATTAATTACTCCTTTGCTCATTTCCAAAAAGTGAACATTATTCGTTGTCACCGACTTATTGGCAAGTTCCACAACATTATTAATACGACCTACGGTTGTTATTGCATAATGCCCGAGATGCGAATATACCGTCAGAGGCTGTGGTTCTGTATCGCTGATACATCCTATTCCCATATTGCCTTCCATGGTTGCCAAATCTGCTTCGAATTTCGCTCTAAACTGTATGTTTTCTATATTATGAATGGATCTGATAAAACTATTGCCTGTCCAGACCGCCATTCCACCCCTGCATGTACCCAAATGCGAATGATAATCTGTGCCAAAATATAAATCCGTGACACAACTGTTCTTTGACACTACACCAAAAAGTCCTCCCATTAATAAAACACTCTCCTATTTATATTATATTGAATGCGATAAAGAATTTACACCGCAATTCAATTTCATTAATATATGATATCACGAAAACCGAAATTTTCAATGTAGAAACATTTTCGTGATATATCACTGGATTATATCTCCTCGGTAATGCCTTTATGATAATCCTGAAGAGATTTAACCTTGTCTTCTTTCATATGTGTTTCCCTATATGCTTTTATGCCTTTAACACTTGCGAGTGCGGCAGTAATGGTAGTAATATAGGGTATCTGGTATTTGATTGCGGTTTTTCGGATGTATGAGTCATCAGTCTGACCTTGTTTTCCAACAGGAGTATTTACAACCAATTGGATTTCTTTGTTCATTATATCGTCTGTTATATTTGGACGTCCCTCATTTAGCTTTTTGACCAATTCGGATTTTATACCGTTTTTGGTCAGGAAACTATGAGTTCCCCCCGTGGCTTTTATTTTGAAATCAAGCTCTACAAACATTCTTGCAACCTCAAGTACAGCCGATTTGTCCTTATCTGCCACACTGATAAAAACCGTACCGGAGTCTGGAAGGCGTACCTGAGTGGCCTCCTCTGCTTTAAAGAAAGCAAGCCCGAAGGAATTTGCGATACCTAAAACTTCACCTGTGGAGCGCATTTCCGGTCCTAATAGTGGATCTACCTCCTGGAACATGTTAAACGGGAATACTGCTTCCTTTACTCCAAAATGTGCAATCCTTTTTTGTTTAAGATTATTTACCAGCGACTTTTTGCCTGTTAATTCAGACATAATAATTTCTGTTGCAATATGTGCCATAGATATGTTACACACCTTTGAAACCAAAGGAACTGTGCGTGAAGCACGAGGGTTTGCCTCAAGAACGTAAACACAACCATCGGCTATAGCATACTGCATATTCATAAGACCTATTACTTTTAGTTTTTTTGCAATCCTTGCGGTATAATCATAAATGGTTTTCATATGCTCCGGCAAAATATTGATTGGCGGTATTACGCATGCCGAATCCCCTGAATGGATACCTGCTTCTTCAATATGTTCCATTACGGCAGGCACAAAAGCGTCGGTTCCATCAGCTATGGCGTCTGCCTCGGCTTCAATGGCATTTTCCAGGAACTTGTCTATCAGAATAGGACGCTCAGGTGTTACGTCAACAGCTGCTTTAACATATCGTAGCAGCATTTCTTCGTCATAAATGATTTCCATTCCGCGGCCTCCAAGAACATACGACGGACGCACCATCAGAGGATACCCAATCTGGTTTGCAACTGAAAGGGCTTCTTCAAGGGTGCTGGCCATACCTGATTCAGGCATAGGAATATTAAGCTCCTCCATTATTTTACGGAACATATCGCGGTCTTCAGCAAGGTCAATTGTTTCCGGAGTGGTTCCTAGAATTCTGACTCCTGCCTTTTCAAGTTCTCCTGCTATATTCAGTGGAGTCTGTCCGCCGAACTGAATGATTACCCCTATAGGTTTTTCCTTATTGTAAATACTAAGTACATCTTCAACGGTAAGGGGATCAAAATAGAGCTTATCCGATGTATCGTAGTCGGTTGAAACTGTTTCAGGATTGCAGTTTACCATTATTGTCTCATAACCCATATGACGCAGTGCAAATGCTGCATGCACGCAACAGTAATCAAACTCTATTCCCTGACCTATGCGATTGGGACCCCCTCCTAAAATCATTACTTTTTTATTAGGACCATTCCCTGAAAGGGAATCCGGCAAAAAGGTGAGGGACTCAATGTCCCGAAGCTTTTTGCCGGATTCCGTCTTATCAGCTGTGTTGTAGGTTGAAAAATAATATGACATATTCTCAACACCACTTACAGGAACCGATTCCCAGGCTTCGGTTACACCTAAGTCAATCCGGCGGTTTCTTATATTTTCCTCCCGATTTTTTAAGAGCATTGCCAGATAACGGTCTGAAAAACCGTCCTTTTTAGCTTGAACAAGCAAATTATCAGGAAGAGAGTCCCCGCTGTATTCAAGGATTTTTTCCTCCAGCAAAACCAGCTCCTTCATCTGTTCAATGAACCACTTCTTTATATGTGTCAGGCGGCTAAGCTCATCTAAATCTGCGCCCTTACGAAGTGCTTCATACATAATGAACTGTCGCTCGCTAGACGGCTCTGCAAGCATCTCCATAAGTTCATTCAGAGGTCGTTTGTTGAAATCCTTTGCAAATCCTAGACCGTAGCGACCGATTTCAAGTGAGCGTATTGCTTTTTGCAAAGCTTCTTTGTAGTTTTTACCAATACTCATAACTTCGCCCACAGCTCTCATCTGTGTTCCAAGTTTATCATGGGAACCTTTGAATTTTTCAAAAGCCCAACGTGCAAATTTTACAACAACATAATCACCTGATGGAGTATATTTATCCAGTGAACCGTCACGCCAGTAGGGGATTTCATCCAATGTAAGACCTGTGGCCAGCATTGAAGAAATCAGGGCAATAGGAAAACCGGTGGCTTTAGAAGCCAGAGCTGATGAACGCGAAGTACGAGGGTTTATTTCAATAACCACTACTCTATCGGTTTTCGGGTCATGGGCAAATTGGACATTAGTGCCTCCTATTACCTGTATAGCTTCTGCGATAGCATAGGCGTACTTCTGCAAACGCTGTTGCAGCTCTGTGCTTATTGTAAGCATAGGAGCGGAACAAAACGAATCACCTGTATGCACTCCCATCGCATCAATATTCTCAATAAAGCAAACGGTAATCATCTGGTTTTTAGCATCACGCACCACTTCAAGCTCCAGTTCTTCCCAGCCCAGTACCGACTCTTCAATGAGAATCTGACCGACAATACTTGCGGCAATACCGCGTTGGGCAACAGAACTCAGCTCTTCGATGTTGTATACCAGTCCGCCCCCGGTGCCGCCCATAGTATAAGCCGGACGAATAACAACCGGGAATCCTAATTCGAGAGCAATTTTTTCTGCTTCTTCTACGCTGTAAGCAGGTTGACTGCGGGCTATTTCAATTCCAAGTCTGTTCATGGTTTCTTTGAAGGCTATTCTGTCTTCACCACGTTCTATTGCATCTACCTGTATACCAATTACCTTAACATCGTATTCTTCAAGTACTCCAGCTTTCGCCAGCTCCAAACACAGGTTAAGGGCAGATTGACCTCCCAGATTCGGCAGTAATGCATCCGGACGTTCGGTAGCTATTATCTGAGTTAGTCTTTCTACATTCAGTGGTTCGATATAAGTTGCATCCGCCATAGTAGGGTCGGTCATAATTGTTGCGGGATTTGAATTTACCAGTACTATTTTGTAGCCTAGTTTACGGAGGGCTTTACAGGCTTGAGTTCCTGAGTAGTCAAATTCACAGGCCTGTCCAATAATAATAGGTCCTGAGCCTATTATCAGAATTTTATCAATATCAGTTCTTTTTGGCATGTTTTAGCTCCTTACTCCATTAATTTTTTCTCTCTTGAAACATTATATAATAAATTAAGTTGAAAATCATTCAAATAAGCCTATAAGGAAATATTTTTTTAAGATATTTTTTTATATTAAACGGGGATTGTATAATTATGTTATACTTATCTTTAGAAATAAATACATTTTTGAGGAGTGTTTTGATGTTTTGCAGATTAAAGGACAAATTGATACCTGCAAGTGTTTTTTTAATATTGTCATGCCAGCTTTTAAGTGGCTGTTCTGGTAGTAATGAAGTGCTACAGGGAGAACCTGAAGCGACTTTTGCAAAAATAGTTGCTGAGGAAGTATATCAGATGGATGATACCGGAACTGATGAGGACGTAGTTGTTACCGACATGGTGGATGATACCGGCTCAATGGTAGGAAAGGTACTTGCACAAATACCTGACAAAGGTATTTATCTTTATGGTGAGGAGAATGGAGTGACTTTACAGGTAGGAGAAAAGGAGCATTATTATGAATGGCTTTACATGACGCCCAGGGGAATTGAGCCAAGAATGAGTCTGGCTGATTACGATGGTGACGGAAAAGACGAACTTTCAATTATCTTATATATTGGTTCGGGAACGGGCGTATCGGTAGAGGAGCTTCATATTATTGAAATATATGATGAACAGGGAAGTTTTAATGATAATGTGTTTGGTTATGAGTCTTACATAGAGCAGATGGACAAAGCTATAGGGTATAAAATGTTTACTTCGGAAGGAAGATTAATGGCTGAAATTTCGACTCCTGTCGAGGCATATACTGTAAGCTTGGAGGCTTTTGATAACGAGGATTTCGGTAAAATTGATGAAGATTTATGTTACGGGCTTATTGTGAGTTTTAGTGAAGAGAAGGGCAAGCTTTCGGCAGAGTTCGGAGTGGGAATTACTTCTGAATTTGTTGTGTCTCCTTGTTGTTTTGGTAGTGTTTTTGGGGATGTGGATTATGAGGACGGTGTTTTTAAGTTAAAAAACTTGAGGTTTAAAGATTTAAAGGACAGACAATAAAAGATGGCGAAAAACGTGAATATTTCTTGCCAATTTTGTACTGTTAGTATATAATCCCAGTAGGGAAAATTAAATAGTGCCGTGACTTCCAGGTGAAGCAACACCTGGAAGCTCATGTAGTAGGGATGAGCTACTGACACGTGGGGTTTACACTCCCACAGCACCTAGATTATTATACTCTATGTGCTGTCCGTTTACAAGCATTAACGGTGTATGTGTACGGTAAAAGCATGAAACCATCTACTGCCAATACTCTCACAAGAGAGTTTTTTAAAAATGCCATTTCAGCAT
>CAYPCH010000007.1:0-55436 GCA_964409165.1 uncultured Oscillospiraceae bacterium
AGCAATGCTACGTTAGTGGCAAAGAGCCCATAAATACTGTGGGAAAGTTGAGTAAGATATAAAAAACTAATACGGGGGAGTTAATATGAAAGAAGTTTGCATAATTGGTCTTGGTTATATTGGTTTACCTACAGCAGCAATGTTTGCAACACATGGAGTCAAAGTTAAAGGTATTGATATACAACAGAAAATATGTGATACCATTAACGATGGGTATATACACATAAAAGAACCATACCTTGCTGACCTTATCAAGCAAGCTGTAATAAATGGGATGGTAACATGTTCTACAGTAATAGAATCGACTGAAGCGTATGTTATAGCTGTTCCTACACCTATAACTGAGGATAAAAAGGCGGATTTGTCATATGTAACTGATGCAGCTGAAAAGATTGCAAGGGTATTAAAAAAAGGTGATTTGGTAATTCTGGAGTCAACGGTTTCTCCAAGATGTACAAACGATGTTTTAAGACCTATTCTGGAGAAAAGCGGTCTTAAAGCGGGTGAAGACTTCTATCTTGCTCATTGCCCCGAAAGGGTTCTACCCGGTCAAATTATTTGTGAACTTGAAAACAATAACAGGATAATTGGCGGTATAAACAATGAATCTGCTGAAAAAGCAAGGGATTTGTATTCGGTTTTTGTAAAAGGTGATATTTTTCTTACAGACACTCTGACTTCGGAATTAAGTAAACTCATGGAAAATATCTTTAGGGATGTTAATATAGCTTTGTCAAATGAACTTGCTAAGATTTGTGAACAGTTAGGTGGTAATGCATGGGATGTAATCAAATATGCGAATAAACATCCCAGAGTCAATTTACATAATCCTGGTCCCGGAGTAGGCGGACATTGTCTGGCAGTTGACCCTTGGTTTATTGTAGAGACAATGCCTGAAATATCAAGAATAATTGAACTTTGCAGAAGAACAAACGACAGTATGCCTCAACATGTAGCCTCAAAAGTATCAAAGCTTGTTTCAGAAAAATCAAAAATTGTAATTTTGGGTTGTACATATAAGCCTGATATTGATGATTGTAGGGAAAGTCCCATATTGGCTTTAACAGATATTCTTCATGCTAAATATGAAATTGTACTTGTTGATCCGTATATTGAAGATTATAATAAAAACGTTTATGAAGCCGCAAATAATGCGGATCTAATCATATTAGGAGTGAATCACAGACAGTTTAAATCCTTGAATTTTGATGTGCTCGGCAAAGTTATGAGAAAGCAGATTATTTTAGACACCAGACAGTGCTTTGACAGGGAAATAGTGGAGAAATCTGGATTTTGCTACAATCTGATTGGCAGTTCCGAAACATCTGATGTCGGCGGCAGTTCCAGCAGTACAGCGCAACTTAGTGCCTCATAACATGTTTGTTTCAGTCAGTAGATATATACTAATATAAGCGATACATTATAGTGTTAAGATATATTATTTGCTATTTTATTGTGCTTTATTTATGGAAGGAGTATTTATATGTCGTATTCAAACAGAAAGAAAAAGAGTAAACTATTTTATTTAGTTCATGTTTCTATGGATATAATACTTATATGTGTAGCATTCGTTATAGTTTTATTTTATTTTAAATACCAAAGGAGCACCCAGCTAAATATCCGACAGTCATTATTCTTTATCCTTCCATTCAGCATTCTATCGTTAATTTTCTTTCATATTTACGGTGTATTCAGGTGCGGTCGAAGAGCTTATAAGGAAATAATTTTTTCTGCAACATTATCTTTAGCACTTGTCAATTTTATATCTATTGCTATTGAGTGTATTTTTAAGGTTTCAGGAATTGGAGCTATTATATTCATTCCAACCTTTTTGACACAATTATGCTTTACATGCGTGTGGAAGTTTGTGGTCTTCAAATTGTATCCCCTGTTTTTTAAACCGAAGCGTGTTGCCTTTATAGGTAGTGGAAATAATGCCTATGGTATTGCCGAAAAAGTGTTCGCTAGGGAAAAGATGTTTTGTTTGAAGTATATTTTTATTGATTCGGACAACAGCTTTGAAAGCATCCTTAATGAGGTTGATGCGGTATTCATATGCGCAGATATAAACAATGACTACAAAAAACATGTAATTTACCATTGTATCGGAAAAGGAAAGGAAGTATATTTAATTCCCGAATTATTTGAAATATCTTTGTTTAACTCAAAACTGTCCCGTTTTGACGATGTGCCGGTAGTATATGTTGATGATTTCAGTATGACATTTGAAGAAAGATTAATAAAAAGATTCTTTGATGTTTTTGTATCTCTATTTCTGATTATCATTTCATCGCCTATAATGCTTGCCACATTAATAGCTATAAGACTTTACGATGGCGGTCCTGTTGTATTTTCACAGGAAAGAATAACACGATGGAAAAAGCCGTTTAATTTGTACAAGTTCAGAACAATGGTGGTAGATGCCGAAAAGCTTACAGGTCCTGTACTTGCTACAGAAAAAGACTGCAGGATAACACCTCTGGGTTCATTGCTAAGAGCAACCAGGATTGACGAACTTCCTCAGCTTTTTAATGTTTTAAGCGGCGACATGAGTCTTGTCGGACCAAGACCGGAAAGGCAGTACTTTATTGATCAGTTTTCTATGGATTTGCCTTATTTTGAATACAGGCTTTCTGTTAAGGCAGGTATAACGGGTTTAGCCCAAGTACTTGGGAAATATACGACTACACCTATGAACAAACTCAAATTTGATCTAATGTATATTAGAGATTACTCGTTTCTTCTTGATATTAAAATAATTCTCCAGACAATCAGAATTATTTTTGTAAAAGAAAGTTCACAAGGAATAAGCCAAAACGATGCACCCGGTCCTTCTTTTAACGAACTGAGTAAAACAGGTACCGGGAAATAGCCTTCGCTTTGGCTATATATCATTAAATCAATCTAAGTTCAAAAAAGTTTATAAAAATAATTCAAAAAAGTGATTTTTTCAATTTACATTCCATCTTTCTTCATAGCATCCACTATTTTGCAGTGATTTATAAGGTCAGCTTCAGATTTTACTTCACTAGTATAATTAAGACCATACGGCCAGAAATGGGTTTTATCCCCTTTGAGCACTGCGTTCTGGTCTCCTGTAACTTGCCTTAATACTGTGACTGCATTGTTACCGGTATAAACTCCATTTACTACTAGATTTTGCCATCTGCCAGAGGTGCCCACTCCTACTGTATGAGCAATTTCATGCATGGCAGTAATGTGATTCATATAGCTTCTGTTTGAACCAAACCTTATGCTACCGTTTATATTTCCGTCTGCAGTTGAAACCGAAGGCTCATAAGAAATACGCAGTGTTTTTGTAATAGTAGTATAAGTGTTATAATACTCTACTGCTGTATCCATAGCACTTTTGATTTTCTGATAAGCATCTTGCTGATCTGCAGTTGGGTTTGAGGCCATAGACAGAGTGTACGTGACATTTCCTTTTGCAGGTACAGGCGTATTGGTAGACTCCGGTATGGGCTTTGTCGGTGTAGGTTGATGTGTCTCAGCAGGAAACACGTTTATCAAGCCTAGAAGATACTTTTTTGTTAGTGAATAATCGGTTGAATTAATTGTACCGTCTCCGTTTACATCGGCTGCGTTTAATCCATACTCATTGTGAAAAGAAGTTATCGTTCCAAGTATATATCTTTTCATCAGTGCGTAGTCGGTAGAGTCTATGCTACCGCTACCGTTAACATCACCATAAGAAAACTGTGCTGCATGGGCGAATGCAGAAAAACATGATATGCAAAGCACTGTAGCAATAAGAAGCTTTATATGGCTTATCCTGTTAATATGATTTGTGTAAAATATTGATTTAATCACAATCCACCATTCCTTTCTTCTCCTTTTATATTATATATTCGTACAAAGAAGAATTTTTAGGGGTAGTGACTGCGTTTTTAAATATATATTCTGCTTACTTGATTTTATAAATTATAGTGTTTTTAACATTATGAATTTTCAGCCATTTAAAATCACTTATAACTTAACTTTCCCACAGTATTTATGGGCTCTTTGCCGCTAACGTAGCATTGCTCACCGCGGTCAAAAAGTAAACTTTTTGACCTTAACTTGTGAGTAACCAGAGCCTCAAAATACTATAAGTGGAAAAGTTGAGTTTATAAGTTTATGTATGACAGCAGCGCATTCAGCCCTTGTCGTCTTTCCTTTAGGGTCTAAAATATTACCGGGCTTTCCCTTCATCAAATCATATTTTATAACTGTTGCTACCTGAGATGCTGCATAGTTTGATACTTCTGAGGAATCTGAAAAGTCTATGAAATTATCAATGTTTTCTAAAGCTACAGGATTGCAATTATAATACTTTGATAGTATTCTGCAAAGGATTACGCCTACGTCCTGTCTTATTATATTATCATTCGGACCAAAAGAACCATCCGGTCTTCCGTTTATAAGTCCTTCAATATAAGCTGAGGTAACACTATTATAATACCAGTCTTTTTGTCCGACATCGGAAAAGCACAGGGCAGGTTCAGGTTCAGAAAGTAGTAAAGCTCTTGTTATCATTGTTACAAATTCAGCTCTTGTAACATAGTCGTTTGGTTTGAAAACACCTGGGGCTTTTCCGTAAATAACACCTTGCTTGGCTAGAGCGCTTATAGAGCTGAATCCCCAGAAGCTCTCAGGCACATCTGAAAAATGCGCTTTTGACAGAAGATTATCGGAGAAGTTTTCAGCAGAGGATCTGCTATTTGGATTACTTGTTGTTATAGTTGGTGAAGGTGCTGTCCTGACAGTAGCAATAGCAGGGGCTGTAGCAGTAGGGATTACAGCAGTAGGGGGTGGCGTTACGGTAGATGTAGGAGTAGTTGAATAAGAAGGAGCAGTCGTGGTAGTATAAGCGGGAATACCACCGTAACGGGGCTCAGGTCTATTTGTTTTATCGTCAGTTTTTTCAGGCATTAGAGTAGATATAGGAGTATATGTTGAAACAGGCAAAGGAGTAGGAGTAGATTTGTAGATAACAGTGGATGCAGTTGTGGATTTGGGTGTAGGTGTAACAGTAGGTTTGGGTATAGGTTTGGGTGTAGTTTTGGGTATAGTTTTGGTGGTAGGTTTAATGGTAGGTGTAGTGGTAGTTTTGGGTGTAGGTTTAGTGGTGGATTTTGTTGTAGGAGTTTCGGATTTCAAGTTATAGTATAGGGTGTAATCGCCTGAAGAACCTTCAAATAGCAACACTCCATCTTCTGAAACATTAATTGTTTTACTGAGCTTATTTTTTCCGGTTCCATTTATTGTCCACGTACCTTCGGACAGATTGGTGATAAAAAATTTGAGAAGTTCGGTTTTTACTTCTGCTTCAGGTACGCACAATGAGAAATTGCTGCATAGTTTATCAGAATTTTTACTAAAGAGCACTATTCTGTCGTATATCATTGCTCCTTCAACATAATCATTATCAATCTTTTTAACATTTAGAGGCGTGGTCAAAGTTCCGTTTTTACCGCGGTAGTCCTGAACCTGAATTACGTTTAAAAAACGGTCAGACTCTTTATATGTTTTGGGGCTAATTTCTATCCTCCAGGCACCAGCTTCTACAGAGTTGTTTTCGTAAAATGGTGTATTGGGATAATTCCCCTCTGATGAATAAAATTCTTTTCCACTTCCGCCTGTTTTTTTAATATTGAGGTCGTCAAGGTCTGGTGTAAGAGTGTAATTTACCAGTTTACCGTTATATTTGTTACTGTTATCGACAGAAGTGCTACGTATTATTGTTGTTACGTTGTCTTTAATAACAGGGGGTTCAATACTGTGAAGAAGCCAAGTTTTCTTGAAGTTTTTATCTGATGAGGTTACCTTATCATATACTACTAAAGCTGCGGGATGCTCCAGATTTTTTAAATTCATAAAAACAAAGGCTCTTTTGTAATCTTTGACTTTTGAGGAATATGCATCTGCCAAGTCACCCTCAAGATAGCTGAAGTCAGGAGCTGAACTGTCAGGTCCAGCATAATTGGACAAAACACTTCCGGTTTTATAGTCTTTTTCTAAAAGTTCGTCAAGAGTTTGCGGTAAATTGCCATAGTTAGGCCATCTTTGACCTCCGTCATTTTCTCTTTGCTTACCGTACAAATAGAATTCTTCATTTTTGTCGTAAACCAGAAGACAATTATGAGCAATGGTTCTTTTATGATAGTTGATATCATGTTCTTTATCCGATGAAGTTCCGTTATATATTCCAGAGTCAATAGCGAGGGCACCCTTGTAATATATCTGGAATTGACCGGAATCAAGATGCTGGTGTCCGTTGAACTGATAAACTCCAACCTTCATTTCTGCAACTACAGTGGATGAGTCGAAATTAACACCCTCATCCCATCCTGTGCGTGCAGTCATAGATCCCATAGGATAGCCAAAAAAACGAGTAAGCGGTAGTTTGTTAATGGGCTTTTCAGTTAGGGAAGGATCATAAAATAGTAACTCAAGCACTGGTTTTCCTGTAATGCCAGCATAGTAATGCCGGGAAAGTTCACTTTGGATATAAGGATCTTTGTAATAAGATGATAACAATAAAAGAGGCATGGGAAATCTCCAGTATTGACCAAGAGCGTATTGGTCACATTTGAAGCAGTCGCCGTCTCTCATAAGCTGACCGTCAGGCCGTCTGGTATATATCCAACGGTAAGGGATATACTTTTGATCATCGGAAATTACATCCTTATAAGCCATTCGAGCAAAAATCCATGTGCTCAGCATAGTGCTTTCCGACTGCTCTAAGCCGTATGAATCTCCTTGATGTTGCATTCCTGAAGGATACCAGAAATTCCTTGCAGGGACAAACTCATTGAAAAACCAATTGGATAATAAATTGTACATATCTGGTTTTTCGTCATAAATCGCAATTCCTACACTTAACAAATGTACTGCTAAAGGCATTTCACAAGAATGTCCGTTTATTGATCCCCAGGATTTTGGTGGGTAACCCAGTTCCATTTTTTTCGACAGGGTTTCAAAACATTTAATGTAATTGTTTTTTTCATCATCACTCAGCAGGTCATAACACCAGTCGTAAACCATTGCAGCGCCAAACAAAGTTTGTCCGCAGGCTTGCGAATCAGTATATTGTTCATAAGAATCCACTTTGTTCATGACCTGAAGTGTTTTAAGAGACAGGTTTATTGCTTTTCTTCCGGTGTTATGCGGATTTTCGCTTGAACCAAGACCGGTTTTAGGATCTATGCATAATATGTATAAAAGTGCATTCGCTTCAAAGTTTTTTCTTGATTCTTCAAGTTTTAGTTTGTTGATTGAATTGTCATTTAGTATTTCACTTACTATAATAGGGTTTTCTGCATCCTGTAGAATCTTTTCCTTTAGATTTGGCAATGTGTGTATCAAATTTTTAACCCTGTCTATTTCGGCAGAATTGATTAAAAGCCTGGGGTGTTGTTTTGGAGGGGAGAAATTTGTCTCACCGGTAGCTTTAAAACTGAAGGCATATAATAAAAAAGCTGAGAGTATAATAAAACTTAGTACACTAACGGAATGTTTTAACAAGTTAAATTTGTATTTTATCTTACCAAGCAAATGTACAATTCTTAATATTCTTATCATATTATCACCTCTTGCATTATCAGCAGAATATATTTATTACTACAATCAATATGGAATAGTATTACAGAGAGTTTGTTAAAATGAAAGAATAAATCTACTTTATATTTTATCATAAAATTGATAAAAATGAAAGCAAATGTTTATATAAATATATGCTTTTATATATAATTTCCCATGCAACACTTTTTATACTAAATTATTAATGCTATTTTATGACTTTCCAAAAATGTAATAAACTGATATAGTTATATGTAATTGAGCAAATAAATTACTTTGAAGTTATTAAATAGAATAAAGTGCAAAAGGAAAAATATTTTGGGGTGATGTTATTTTGAGAAGACTTTTGGTTTATTACAGAATTATAAGAAGGATGAAATTGCATCAAATATTTTTCAGAATAAAAAAAATGTTTAAATTTAAGTTGGTTTATAAGGTTTTTAAGTCTAAAAAATATAAAAGGTTAAATAAAATAGATTGTACAAAATTAGATGCAGTCTTGATTCCGTTTTATTTTCCTGGGAAAGATGATTTACTGCTTGATAATACGAGAGAGGCCTTAATGAATGAGATATTAACAGCAGATTCAATCATAAAGAACGAATTTTGTTTTCTGAATCTCAAAAGCTGCGTAGATGGTTTTGAGTGGAGTAGTTGCAACATAAAGAATACGCTCTGGGAATATTATCTAAACTATTTTGAATACGGGACAACATTACTAAAGTCATATATATTTACTGGAAATCAAAGTTATATACTTAAGCTAAAAGAATTGATAAACACTTGGATTAATAATACAAGTCCCGGCTCAGGTACGGCATGGGAACCCTATCCTACATCCCGAAGAGTAGTAAACTGGCTGATAATAGCTGTAAAACTGTATAAAATCAATTACGAAGATAAAATATTTATTAATAAGCTTATAAATTCAATAATAAATCAGACTGCTTTTTTATGTGACAATCTTGAATATGACCTTGAAAATAATCATCTTACGAGTAATGCAAAAACACTGATTTGGGCAGGAATCATACTCAAGGAGCATAAAGAATCAAAAGAGTGGCTTGAAAAGGGGAAAAAGCTTTTAAAAAGGAGGTTTGAAGAAGAAATTCTTGCTGATGGGTTTCAGTATGAAGGTTCTGCCAGTTATCAGATGCTGTCAATACAGGATTATTTGGAGACTTTGTTGCTTGCCGAATGTAACAGTATCAGTATTGGTTCATATTTAAATTATCAGTCTTTGGAAATGATGGCGGAAGCCTTTTTAACAATAATACGTCCTGATGGGAAAATGCCTTTAATAAATGATACTGTATATGGATATCCCTGCAATGAAAAAGAATTGCTTGCTGCATGTGCCGCTGTTTTTGTCAGAAACGACTTCAAAGGGTGCTGTAGCAATACCAATCTTAGTTATCTTCTTTGGCTTACGGGTATGGAAGGGTATAATGCTTATCTGAAAATGGGCGGAACTTGTCCGGATTTCAATTCTGTTGCATTAAAAACATCAGGTTATTATATTATGAGAAGTGGGTGGAATTATAATGACACATATCTGATATTTGATTGTGGACCTATGGGACCTGAGCATTGTCCGGGTCATGGACATGCTGATGCATTGAGCTTTGAATTATATGCTTGCGGGATTCCGATGATAATTGATCCGGGTGTTTTCAGTTATAGAGGTAAATACCGGTACTATTTTAAAAGAACATGCAGCCATAACACAATAGTAATTGATGGAAAAGACCAATCTGAGTTGGCTGGTGCTTTCAGGGTGGGAAAAATGGCAAAGACCAAGTTAATAAAATGGACGTCGTCAAAAGATTATGACTGTGCAATGGGGGAGCATAAGGGGTATAAAGGTATATGCCATGTACGAAGAATCGAATTTTTCAAACCGGATAGGATTTCAATTTCTGACCGTTTGGATGGGAAGGGGAGACATAAAATTGAGCTTGTATTTATTTTAAGTAGTGCTTTAACGGGTATGGAAGTAATAGATAAAAAGACTTGCAGGTGCACATATGAAAATACTTTAGCCGATATTTCTTTTGAAACTGACCATATCGGAGAAATTAAAATTTTGGATACGTACATTTCGGAGGAATGGAATACTCTTGTAAAAAGTAAAAAAATCATTTTTTCTTTAGATAGTGAATTACCCCTAAATATAAGAACAAAAATTTGTATTATGAAGGAAAATTAAAACTATATTTATATTTAATTTATGGTATAATTTAGTTTAGGTATGTACTAAATAATGTAGGCTAGACTATAATAATCATAAACATAAATAAAATTACTTAACATGATAAAAGTGGATACGTTAAAAAGGGGAATTTAGTATGCGTCTACTTATAAAGAGGCTGATGAATCGTATACTTGTAATATGCAAAAAGGCATATGCTTTATTAAGGAAAATGACTAATTACTTACATTATTATTCAGGTTTATATGCTTTGACTAATATAGTGTTAAAGAGAAAAGGTCTCATAATTTTGTTTTATCACAGACTTAAGAAAAGAGAAAACGATATGGTTTTTCCTCATTTGGCAATTAAGATAAAATGTTTTGAGCAACATATGAAGTATCTTTCTAAGAACTATAGAATTATAACCATGGATGATGTAAAAGATATGCTGGTATCAGATGATAATTTTCATAGTGATTTTGTTGTAGTTACGTTTGATGACGGGTACAGGGACAACCACACATACGGTCTTGAAATATTTAAAGAATATCAGGTTAGACCGACAATCTATCTTACAGCTAACGGAGTTGAAGAACAAGAGTATTTATGGTTTGACAGAGTAGCTCATATTGTTTATTCAAGCCCTCTTGATATGGTTTATATTGATATTTTAGAAAGAGAATTTGATTTAAGGCAGTTTAAAAACAGAACAGAACTGATTGGAATGATTACAGACAAATTTAAAGAATACAAAGATATGGAAAGACTTAAGGGAATTGACATGTTTTCAGAAAAATTAAGGGTTAAAATACCGCAAAACTGCAATTTAATGATGGACTGGAGTGATGTGAGGGACTTGCTTTTAGCTGGGGCAGAAATAGGATGTCATACGATGAATCACCCTATATTAACACAAATATCAGCTGAGAGTCTCAACAATGAGATAATCCTTTCCAAGCAACTAATTGAAGAACGTATTTTAAGAAAAGTAAAACATTTTGCATACACGAATGGGAAAAAAGACGATTATAACGATGCAATAAAGGATTTGGTGGAAAAGCATTATGATACAGCAGTGACAACTATCTTTGGAGTAAATTATTCAGGAGAGGATTCATATGAATTAAAGAGAATAGGAGTGGGAGAGGGAGTCAGCCTTATTGACCTTAAAATACTTATACAGAAAGCGAGAATACGTAGTTTTAAGTCAAGAAAAAAAGGATAAACCGTAGTTTGAATTAGTTTTATGGAAATTGTCAATACCAAAAACACTATAGAAGGTAGGGTTGAAAAGTATGTTTTACTTTGTCAAATATAAAAAATACATATTAAGAAAGCTTATATATTTATATAACAAAGCGTTCAGAAAAAAATACAATGGACAGAATCTAGAGTCTTTTTTGGAGTATTGTTCGACGAACATTGATTATTATAAGGGAAAAGGAAAGGATATAAATAAATATGAATATATAAATAAAAGTGTCGTAAAAGATAATTTTTATTCCTTTTGTAAAAGTAAAGATACACTGCTAAAGAATACTGTTTACACAGCAGGTACAACCGGTTCATCCTGCAAGTTTTACTATTGTTTTAATTGTATAACTTTGGAAGAATACCATGTTGGAAGATATTTTGAATGGCACTCTAAATACAGGGTAGTATTTAGAGGAGAAAAGATATTCAAGGATAATTTGAAACCTAAAAAAATGTACAGGATAGTACCTTTTATAAAAGAAATGTATGTATCCCCTTACCATATAGATCAATACAAACTTAAAACGCTTGTTGAAAAGCTTAAGGAAATTAGAAATGCATGTCTATATGCATATCCGTCAACAGCATATTTGTTGGCTGAGTATTGTATTAAGAATAATGAGAAAGTACACTTTGATATTGTCGCAACATCATCAGAGGTATTGTTTGATTATCAAGCTGAGGCAATACAAAATGCTTTTAACTGTAAGATAAGAGACTGGTATGGTCAAGCGGAAAGGGTTGCAGCATTATATAGGTGTGAGCATGGAAATTATCATGAGATTGAAGGATGTTATTCATACATAGAGTATATCCCGGTTTCTGACAATACGTTTGAAATAGTAGGTACCCATATTCATAATGGGATTATGCCACTTATCAGATACAGAACCGGTGATCTGGTTGAAATATCAAATCAAAGATGCCGTTGCGGTAACAAAGGTGTCAATATAACAAGAATTTATGGCAGAATTGGAGACTTTATTCGATTGAAAGGGAAAAAGATAACCGCAACAGGTCTGTACTGTGCATTGCTCAAGGCAACAAACAATATACGTGAAGCCCAAATATGCATTAGAAATGACCGTATTGTAATTAAAATAGTTAAAGAAAAAGGTTTTTGTGATTCTGATGAAAAAATGATATTGGAAAGGATTTGTAAATTTATTCCTGATGGTATGTGTACCATAGAATATCATGATAAAATATCAAGGGAAAAAAGCGGTAAATTCAAGTATGTGGTTAACAGGGACAGTTGTTCACTATAGTTTTAGAAAAAATACGTTTATTTAAAGATTTTAAGAGCAAATTTCCCGAGCAGGTTTTTCGGTATATAGAAATTGTACTTTGTTACAACAGACCCTCCGAATTCTCTTTTGAAACGGTCGATATTGTTAAGCACCTTATTATTTTTGTCCAGTGTTAATCCCGCAAAATCATAAACTTGATATCCGTTTTTTTTAAAAAACCTAATATCCGTCCAATGAAGGTATCTGTTAGCGCGACCTACCAGGATGTGAAAATCTTTATCCGCAGATAGCCTGAAATGGGAAGCAGAATATTTGCAATAAGCAGTTTTTCCGTCTGCTATATAAACATGGTAACATAGAGTGTTACCGTCTGAACTTTTCACCTCTGAGACAGCCAGTGCATTTTTTCTTTTGATTTCTTCTATTACGATATTTTCAAACTGTCCTATACCTTTATTTTTGGCAAAAGTGTTATAAAAACTTCGGACTTTATCAAGCAATTCACTTGATGGCGAAAACGTTATGGAGCATTCAAAATTATCAAATGCTTCCGACTTTTTTATATAGTTTCGTGCATTTCTGTCCATCTCCTTGAGCAGAGTGCTCTCATCTTTTGACAGATCTATACATAGTGTATGGACTTCTTGTGCTTTCTGTATGCTGTCAGAAGAATAAATATAGTGTACTACGTCACAACAGCCAATTTTTTTATCTTCTTTTTCAGCAAAATAGACAACATTAACGCGAAGAAAAAGTTTTTTAATATTAAAGCTTATCATAGCTACGCCACCTTGAAAATAATAGACATTATATAGCATACTATTACTTTTTTGTCCTTTAAGTCAGTATTATGATATCATACTAAATTTAAACAATCAACTATATTGAATGCAATAAAAATTTTATATTGCACTTCAATTTCCTTGGAAAGGTTAAAATATAACGTCTACTACGATTTTTAATTAACGCTTATTTGAAGCCAAATAACGACTTAAAAAAAGTAGAAGTAAATTTCACTTATTCCTTAATGCAATATCACAAAAAATATTTTTTGAATGTAAATATAAAGCAAATATACAGAATAATCAATATTTTATATAAACATGGTTGAAAAGGAACTTATCTGCTGATATAATTTAGTAAGAAATATAGAAAATACTAAATTAAGTTTCAAAGATATGCAAAGTCAAGAGAGTTATTGTGTTTTGCAGGGGATTGAAATGGAATGGAAAATAGTATAAAAGTGGGGGGTTTTTATGTATCAGGTCTCAAGAGCAGAGAAAATATTTGGAGAAATAAGTCTGAGCGGCTCAAAAAATGCAGCACTTCCAATCATAGTTGGAGCCTGTATGTGTGATGAATACGTAGAGCTTCATAATATACCTTTGCAACTAAATGATGTCAGGGTGCTTGTGTCCCTGCTAAAAGGAAATGGCTTTAATATACGGGAAGAAGGTGCGGATACACTAATAATCGATAATGAGAATAACGGAGTATTAAGTCATGAAGTTACTTCAGAAGGAGGAAAGATAAGATATTCTCTGTTGCTTTTATCCCTCCTGCTTCATAAATGTAAAAGTGTTAAGGTGCCTAGTCCAGGAGGTTGCAATATTGGAGACAGAAAATATGATATCCATATAGATTCATTAATTAAAATGGGAGCTGAAATTGAAGAAAACGGGTACATAAACGGATTTCTTAATGGCAGATTCAAAGGCAGTGACATGACCTTCCATACGGCAACAACAAGCGGGTCAGAGAATGTTATTATTGCAGGGGTATTAGCAGAAGGAAAAACCATAATAAGAAATGCCAATACAAGACCTGAGGTTATGGATCTGATAAATTTTTTCAATAAAATGGGCGGTGATATCAGATATAAGACAAGATATATTGAAATAAGCGGGGTAGAAAGATTAAAGGGAGGGGAGTATAGTGTTTTAAGCGGAAGGGATGAAGCTGTTACTTATATGATATTGACAGGGATGTGCAGAGGAGAACTTAGGATTAAGCGTTTTACGTGTGAGAAAATTAAAACAGATGTTACTCTTTTAAGGGAGATTGGTCTGGAAATATTTGAATGGAGTGGGGATACATTTATTAGTGCAAAGAACAAGCAACTCAGACCGTTTAGTATGGCTACTGCTCCATATCCAGGAATAAATTCCGATATGCAACCGTTGTTTGCTGCATTGGCAGCAACTATAGAAGGAGAGACGATAATTACGGATATGAGGTTTATGGATAGATTTCAATATGTTCAGGAATACAAAAAGTTCGGCATGAGCATAGAGAATTACAGTAATTGTGCTATTATCACTGGAGGAAAGCCAATAAAGGGTGCAAAAGTCAGTGCAACAGACCTTAGAGGGGGAGCGGCACTGCTTCTTTTAGGATGTGTGGCTGAAGGGGTTACAGAAATTGAAAATGAGTATCAGATTGAAAGAGGATATATTAATGTTATTCCGAAGTTAAATAATCTGGGTTGCAAAATACAAAAAACATAAGGTTGAAGAAAGAGGAAAAGATGTTTAAGCGGATTATAAGTAATAAATATATTTTTTCATTTATGACAAAGGTTATACACATTTTTTTCGGAATATTCAATACGGTTTTTATAAACAGGTACTTAGGTCCAGCATTAAAAGGAGAATATGCATACCTTCTCAATATTGTCAACTTACTGGTGCTTGTTTTAAACTTGGGAATATATCAGGCTTATCCGTTTTTTAAAAGAAAGAATATTGAAGAAGCAAAGCAAAAGTTCATTAATATTTCAATGTTCCAGTTTTGTGTATATATAGTGTTAGCAGTTATATTATCATTGGTAATGAAAAGCGGGAATAGCATTATTATCCTGACACTTGTGCCAGTAATGGTTTTATCCAGGCAATTAAACTTCATAGTTTTAATTGAGAATATAAATCTTAGAAATTTTATTGCAATATGCAATGAGGTGTTTTATACAAGCGTATTATTAATAATTTTTTTCTTTGCACCAAAAAACTACATGTATATAATTAGTCTTTTGTATGCCAAAGATATAATTACTATTTTAACAATTCTTTTCAGTTTTAAATCACGGGTTAGTTTTAAGTATTTAGATTTTTCTCTATTAAGGGACACGGTAAAGTTTGGATTGTATCCAATGTTGACTATGCTTCTCATAACTATGAATTATCAGGTTGATGTATTGATATTAAAATGGTTTGTCAGCTTTGAACAAATAGGATATTATACGGTGGGCGTAGGGTTGGCTGATAAGACATGGCTAATTCCTGATGCGTTTAAAGAGGTGTTGCTAGGAAAAACAGCAAGAAAGGATTCAATAGAGGAGATTCTTTTGAGTATTAAAATCAGTCTATATGTATGCCTTGCTTCTCTAGTGTTTATTACAGTCATGGGTAGGGAGATTATTGTCTTGCTTTACGGTAATGAATACGTTGAGGCATACAGGGTAACTGTAACTATATTTGCAGGTATAATACCCATGCTGTTTTTTAAACTTATTAACACATTGTTTTTGGCAAAGGGAAAACAGAAATTTTCATTTAATGTTCTATTAATAGCTGTAGTTACTAATGTAATTGCCAACTTTATCTTGATTCCTTATATGGGGATTACCGGTGCGGCATTGGCATCTGTACTCTCTTACAGTATCTGCGGATTTGTATTTTTGTATATATTTGTAAAAGAAAACAGTATAAAGGTCAGTAGTGTCTTTCTTATAAGAAAAAGTGAGATAAGTCTCATTGGAAATCTGGTAAAAAGACAGTCAGGGAGTATAGGATGATTAGTTTGAAAGAAGTATTCTTATATGAGATAAATGATGGAAAACATAAAGGTTTATTGAATATGGTCAAGGCAATATTACTAAATCCGTCAAAAAAGGCTGTACTATACTACAGAGTTGCTAAGTGGTTGTATGAAAAGAAACTTGGAGCTTTTGCAATTTTTCTAAGAAATAGGTTGATCTCATTATATGGAATTCACATCAGCCTTAAAGCGGAAATAGGTCTTGGATTAGAGTTGAAACATGTCAACGGTGTGGTAATCGGTGATGGAGTAAAGATAGGGGAAAATGCAGTGATTTACCATCAGGTTACGCTTGGTGGACAAAATATGGGAGACTGTGAAAAAGGAAACTATCCAGATGTAGGTGACAATGTTACGATATATTCAGGAGCTAAAGTGTTGGGGAATATCAGCATTGGTAGCAATTCGGTAATTGGAGCCAACAGCGTGGTGCTTAAGGATGTTGAGCCAGACAGCGTTTATGCTGGAGTTCCAGCAAGGAGAATAAGATAGTAGTGATAAATTTCGCAATTTATTGTGATAATTGAAGCTACACTATAAAGGGTGGTTTTAAAAATGCTGGTATCAATAGTGACTGTTTATTATAACAGAGAAGCTTTTGTTGAAGATTCAATTAACAGCCTTCTTGCTCAGACGTATAAAAATGTAGAGATATTAGCTGTTGATGACGGTTCCACTGATAGTACTTATGATAGATTGTGTAGCTTTTCAGATCCGCGGTTTAAAATTATAAGGCATGAAAATCAAGGATTTGTAAAATCTGTAAGAAAGGCGATTGATATGTCTTCCGGCGAAATTATAGCTATTCACGGTTCGGGGGATATATCATTGCCCGAGAGGATAGAAAAGCAGGCAAAAGTTCTGATAGACAACGAAGAAATAGGTGTTGTAGGCTGTTATGTCGAAAATATCGACTATAATACAAATAACTCAATAATACATATGCCCAGATTAAGTCAAGATGGGAATTTAACTGAGAGTTTAAAGAAAAAAAACATTTTTACACATGGAGAAGTAATGTTCAGGAAGGCATTATATGACGAGGTCGGCGGGTATAGAGAATATTTTAGATATTCTCAGGACAAGGATCTCTGGCTTCGGCTTAGCCTATTTACGAAGTTCTTTATTATTGAGGAGGTGCTTTACAAGAGGTATAATTTAGGGGATGGGGTAAGCCGTTCGATAGATAAAATAGTTATGCAGAACTATTTTGTCTCCATTATGAATCAGTGTATAGATATGAGATGTAAGGGAGAAAAAGATTTGATTGACAGATACGGATTTCATGCTTCTTTTTATAGGAAAAAGGATAGGGCGCTGGCCAAACTCTTTTTTAAGCATGCAATATTCATATTTATAGAAGACAATTTGGAAAAAGCGACAGAAGTTAATACACTAAGTATAAATGAAAATAGGTCTTTGGGGAATGTTTTTTTTGCTCTGGTTTTGAAAATAGCTTCTAGAAGCCGGGTTTTAAAAGTAGTATTCAATAAGCTATTTAAGCATCTTGCCGTAAAATTCAAGAATAAGAGGGGATTTGTAATAAATAAATAATTGTTAACATAAATGATAGCTGTATCATAATTATATTATAGATGAATCACGAAAATGATTCTACATTGAAAAAAATTCGTGATGCTATATTAAGGAAATTGAAGTGCGATATAAAATCTTTATTGCATTCGATATGATTTTGTGAGGTACTAAATATGGGGACTCATATGACAGTTAACGTTAAAGATTTCGGAGCAGTTGGAGACAATACGACTGATAATTTTGTTGCATTTACATCGGCTATAAGCAATATTAAGGACATTGGAGGAATACTGTATTTTCCTCATGATACGGGAAACTATTTTTTGGGTACCAGTATTAAAATACCGGAAAATATTGAACTGCAGTTTGCTAAAGGAGGAAAAATTAAACTTGGGAACAGGGTCAATATAGAGGGGAATTTCACAAAACTAAGAGCGGGCAGGTTTCAGATATTTGATACTTTTAATGAAGGAGGTCTTACAGGAACCTGGGAGGTTGACAAAGTTTATCCCGAATGGTGGGGAGCAGAATCCGATAACAGCACGATAAACGATGAGTTTGTCAGAAAATCCATTGAGTTTTGTAAGAAAAACTATTATAAATGTATAGAGTTCGGGCAGGGGACATATCTATTTGATGGAACTTATATTGTATTGGACAGAACGTGCAGTGGTATGCAAATAATGGGACAGTGCCATAACACCACTCTAAAACTTAAAGATAATGCATCCGGGGGGCATATATTTGTCATATCAAATTTTCGTGATAGGGAAAGCCCTAATGCCAATATATACAATATAAGAATTTCAAGGATGAAAGCTGTGGGGAATACAACTGCGGCAACTACCTCATGGTTTCTGCAGACGTGGATAAACGGAGGAATAGCAAAGATTGTCGGTTTAGTACTGGATGAACTGGATTTAAGCAACTTCAAGACATCAGGGTTTTCCCTTGAAAACTGCTATAACTGTAAAATCACAAATATACACAGTAGCAATAACGGGTTTCATGGTCTATCAATAGCAAATGGGTCTTATGTTCTGAATAATATATGGGTTAACAATAATAGTGACTACGGTATAAACTTTACAGGGGGATCGGCATATGGAATAGCTTTAGCATCAAACATATTTTCAGAAAAAAACAGGGTTGGTATGAAAACCGCTGGATTTTGGGATTTAAATCTTTCAAACTCGCACTTTAATGATAACAGTAATGAAGCAGTAACAAAGACTGCTCCGGGCGGCAGGTACAATTTTAGTAACATTATGACAAGAAATAATGGAGGACCTTCACTAAATGCCACATCAGGCAATGGAACAGAAAAATATAATATAGTAAACTGGCATTCTGAAAGTGATAACAAGACCATGCTAAGTAGCAATGGGAGCATTTATTTGAGTGGATCTGTTTCCGAAATACATGGTACCAATATAACAGTATTGGATTCCGGAAATGTCGGAGTAAATGTTAGTTGTAAAAACACATTCTTAACTGCTGTGACCGTAAGGGGGAATAACAATTCATATCCTTTCAGAATATATAACGGCGGTTTAATAGCTTCTGGACTTATGGTGTATAACAACAATTCTCTATTGGTTCCTTTCGGAATGCAAATCAGTACAGATTATAATGTATTTATTTCAAATTCAAAAATAGGTGATGACAGAGAAATCAAACTCCAGACAAGGGGTATAGCAATTGGTTCGGAATGCTCAGGAATAATTATTATTAAAACAACCGATTTTACAGAGTGTAATACCGGAGAGGGAGTAACAGACAACTCGGTATCTGCAGAGGTTATTGTGGAGCATTCACCTAACAGCGGTGTTTAAAAAGAATTGGTTTATTTAAAAAAGTAATAGCTTTATAGTTTATTTCATGGTAATATTAAACTATTATAGTCTATTAAGCTAAGGATGGCAATCAAGTGTATTTAATACAAGTAATACAAATGTATAGATAGCGTAATAAGTATGCTGGTTTATTTATGGAAAAGTTTTTTTGGGGGGTCACTTATGGTGGTTTTTACTGATATAAGAACTATTGTCAGGGTAATAAAAAAAAGGCTATGGTATATTATTTTAATACCATTGGTTTTTTTTATAGCAACTTTTTTGCTCAGCCGTAATTATTTTGATAAAGTTTATGAGGCTGACGCGGCTTTATATGTTATTGGAACAGATGTAGAACCGGGGGCGACTCTGGCGTACAGCGATTTACTCTTAGGAGAGGTTCTGGTTAAAGACTATAGAGAATTAATCAGGCGCAGAACAGTTGCCAATCAGGTAATTGATGAAATGGGTTTAAAAAATGTACTAACCCCTTCAGCTTTATCAAAGACGTTGACAGTAAATCTCAAAGTAGACACAAGAATCCTTGAAATAAAGGTTGTTAATAAGGATCCTGTTTTAGCAGCCGACCTTGCTAATAAAGTGGCTGAAGTTTTTGCAGAGAAGGCTGTTCAGATAATGAAAATAAAAAATGTGGAAATTGTAGACAGAGCTGAGGTTCCCAGCTCACCAGTGAAACCAAACCCTCTAACTGATGCCCAAATAGCATTTGTTGCGGGTTTGATAATTGTATTGATGACATCTTTTGTTTTAGAATATTTTGACGATACTGTAAAATCACATAAGGATATTGATAAAACCATAAAACTACCCGTTATTGGGAAAATATCTAATTATAAGAGTCTCAGCAAATGGGAAAGAGGTGAGATTCTTAACAATCCTGTGGTAAATTTTACTTCCTGTACATCAAAATTGGCGGAAGCTTACAGAATGCTTCGAACCAATATCCAATTTGCAGAACAACAAAATCAGATTAAAACACTACTTGTAACAAGTACTAATAAGCAAGAAGGTAAGACTACGGTAGCATCCAATCTGGCAGTTGCGTTTGCAAATTCTGGCAAGAGAACTCTGCTTGTTGACTGTGATATGAGAGATTCTAGAATATGTAGCATATTTGAAAAATACATGGAAAGTGTTTCGAAACATAAGAAAGACAAAGGTATGACACATATTATTCTGAATGAGGGAGATGTATTTGAAAGTATCATAAAAACCAGCATAGAAGGTCTTTATATAGTTCCTTCAGGAACTGTAAGTGTTAATCCGGGAGATTTAGTAGGGTTGGAGGTGATGAAGCAATTCATAATTAAGGTAAGGGAAACTTTTGATGTTGTCATATTGGACAGTTCGCCTGTTTGTGATTTTGCAGATGCGTCCGTACTGTCAACTTATTGTGACGGGGTTATACTAGTGGCAACTGTACATAAAACCAGATTTACTGAATTGATAAAGGCAAAAGATCTGCTGGCTAAAGTCAATGCAAGAGTACTGGGTGTTGTGTTAAATAAAGTATCTGGTTATGACGGTTAATTCAATCACTTTCGTGAGCTATGCAAATAAGAATTTTTTATCATGCTTATTATTTATTTAGATTTTGTTAACAATATCATCTATATAACCATCAATTAAAAAGTCTTTACCCGACTGGTATGCGTTATATCTGAGCTTTGAGAGCAGTTTTCTGTCACTTGACAAGTTTATAATTGTGTTTGCAAGTTCATGAGGGGTGTTATCCTTTAATACAATACCATCATTATTATGTGTTATGATTTCTTCGTTATAGTTCCATGCACTCACTATCGGAGGGACTCCTGCAATTTTTGATTCAACTAAAATACCAGCCATCCCTTCGCCTTTGTGTTTTGTAGGGAAAATAAGCACATCGTAATTTTTTAAAACGTCTGTTATTGAATTTATATTTTCGTATTCAATTACATTTTTGTAAGCCAGATTGGAAGTTTTGCCAATATAACTAAAGAAATAATTTTGAATTTTATTGTCGATGTGTCCGTAAAAATCTACAGAATAGTCGGTTCCTGTCGATTTTAATATTTTATCTGCTTCAAGTATTATTTTAATTCCTTTATCTTCACAAATTTTAGACATAAATACGCACCTTAAAATTTTACCAGGGGGTGAATCGGTGAACTCATTGTTTACAGGCAAGTTTCTGAAATTTGGAATTACTGATATGTTGTTAAACCCAAATTTGTCCAAACTTTCCTTTATTAAACATGATTCGACGTAAATGTTTTTATATTGATTATATATATAAGGATTTCCTTTGTGTTCTCTTATACATGTATGGAATATTCCGCCGATAACAAATACAGTAATTTTTTTTAGTATGGATTTATTAAATACCTGCAAAAACTTTGTAAGTTTAATGAGGCTCAAAGAGGAGATACAGATGATACCCTTATTATTTCTGTTTTTAAACAGAAATAATAATAATTTCAGATACAGACCCAGAGAACTGGATTTAGAGTACGATGTGTCGAATGCAGATATTTCCATATACTTCTTTAGCTCATTATAAAGAACTGCATTTTTAATTGTAGCTCCACCAAATGGAGGGGGAAAACATCCTATATAAAATACTTTGTTCATTTATGTTCTGCACCTCTTAGCATCTTTTTTATGTCTTATAATCTAATGGTAATTAAATAATATAATGGAATTGCATGTTAAGTCAAGATAAAACAATAAATGTTTGGATTAACATTAAGTTAAATAAATAGATAAGTTGAAAAAATATTACATTCGTAGTATAATACATATTACTTAATTATGTAAAAATAGGGGTTTGATTTTTAATGGGGGACAGTAACTTTTCGGTTAATGAGTTGAGCATAAAAAAAAGTACTTACGTTGTCAGGGGTAATAAAGATAAAGTAGTAAAAGACTTGTTTATTGTTTTTTCGTCAAATGTTTTAAGTTTAGCATCCGGTATAGTAACAGGTCTTTTAATTCCTAAGTTTTTAGGTGTAATTGAGTATGGAGGTTTGATGTTGTTTACATTTTATGTACCTTACAGTTCTGTCCTTCAATTCGGTTACAATGACGGAATTTATATAAGATATGGCAAGTACGACTATAATGATTTGCCAAAAAAGAAGTTTGTAATGTATTTCCGATTTTTATTGATTTCACAATTAATAGTATCACTTGTTGTTTTTGTTTTACTTAAGATGTTGGTAAAAGATTCTGGCAGAATGGTTATATTTTCATTTATTTGCATGAACATAGCAATAACCAATTTAGGTTCTTTTTTCAACTTGGTTAATGAGGTGACAAGGAGATTCAGAATGTATTCCTTAAGTCTTGTGATGACAAAACTTCTTTATGTCGTATTTTCATATTTCTTTATAATTATAGGCATTAAAAATCATATATTCTTTATTGCACTGATTACAGCAGTAAATCTATCGGTTCTTGCCATAAACTTACTTGCTTCAAAAGAAATTGTGTTGGGAAAAGGTGAGCGAATAAAAGATAATATGGGTGATATAAAAAAGAACTTATTGATTGGTATGCCTCAGTTAATTGGGAATTTTACTGTAATGCTTATAATAGGAACAAGCAGGCTTTTTGTAGATAAATTTTTCACATTAAATGACTTTGCCATGTATTCATTTGCCGTTTCACTGATTTCAATCATATATTTATTTATAGGAGCTATATCAACAGTTACCTATCCGTATCTTGCAAGGGCAAAAAAAGAGAAACTCGCTGAGTTGTATAAAAAAATGAAGTTTTTATTGCTGCTTTTTATAAGTATATCATTGACTTCTTTTTTTTTACTAAAAGTTTTTGTTATTACCTTATTACCTGCATATACAAATGCTGTTGATATTTCTTTATTTTTATTTGCGACCATACTGTTCAGGTCTCAGATAGATGTTGTATCAAGGAATTTTTTCAAGGTTATGATGCTACAAAAAGATTACACAATTAACGTTATTATAGTATTTATAGTTGGTGTTGTTATTGCACTTCTTTCATATATTGTATTGAGAACCACAATAGGCATGGCAATATCAACGGTTTTATCCTTTTTCATATGGATGATTTCTGCTGATCTGTACTTTGTAAAAAAGCTAAAAATGAATTTGACTAAATTACATGTAACAGAGGTTTTAATTACAGTTATATTTTTGTCTACAGCACTCCAATTTAGATGGCATACCGGAATATTTCTTTATTTAACATCTGTTATTGTAATACTATTGCTACTTTATAGAAATGACTTCAAACAACTCATAAAGCATAGGTTAAACTATTTAAGCTTATGAATAGGAATAAATGGATAAAGGAACCTGAATGATTTGTTGTTTCAGATTTTGTTATAAGGAATGATTGTTTATGTTGAGAAAACTAACCGATATTGTATTGTTTGTATATATTGTGAGTGTATATTTATTTACTAAAAACATAACAATGTATAAAGTTGCCAATATGTTTGCATTTTTATTCATTTTTTTAGTTGTGTTTGATATACTTGTTTCAAAAAAGAAGATTGCCATAAGCTATGTTATTTTTACTCAGGCCCTGTTTATACTTGTGTGTACTGCCTCATACTTTATTGCAATGGACAAGGATAATACATTTGTAATTATTAAGACACTTATTAACCTTTTATTTCTAGTTTGGGCTATAATCATCCATATTGATGATTATAGCCAATTACATTCAATGTTAAAGTATATAATGTATTCCGGCACAATATCATCTGTGTATATTCTTGCTAATCCCAGTTTTATAGAAAATGGACGACTTGGAGGAATACTTGGAGACCAGAACCATATTGCCCTTTTAATAAGTTTTTCTTTTGTTTTTACTGTATATTACATTTGTTTTGAAAAAAAGTATATTTATATTCCGATGGGAGGAATATTATTCTACTGTATTCTATTAACCGGTTCGAGAATAGCTTTGATTTTTATAGTTTTATCAATATTGCTGGCATTAATGCTCAAGTACAAGGATGATGCAAAAAGCATGCTTAATTATGTACTGATTGTGATAGTAACATTTTCAGCCTGCTACTATCTTTTATTTAATGTCCCCCAAATTTATTCGGTAATAGGTGTGAGATTTCAAAACCTTTTTGATTTTGTGTCTGGTAAGGGAACAAATGAAGGTTCAATTATGACTAGGTTATATTATACTAATCTGGGATTTCAATTGTTTTTTAAAAAGCCTCTTCTTGGTTATGGTGCAGGTAATTACTCAGCCATCCTGAATCAAATAGCGGATAAAGAAACATATTCACACAACAATTACACGGAATTGCTTGTGGGCACAGGCTTACTAGGTACTATCGCATTTTATCTTACATATATATTAACGATTGTAGGCTTATATAGATATGTTAAAGAGAAGAATCCTTTAGGATTTCTTTTCCTTTCTATGATTATAACAGTTATGATTATCGGATACGCATGGGTTTTTTACCAGTTGAAAGCGTTTTATATTTTATTGGCTATAGTTGCTGCATTCATAAGATTAGGTTATATGGAAGCAAAAGAAAAACAACACAAATGCATGTAAGGCAAGTATCTTTAATACTTGATACAAACTGTTAAATTTCAACTGTTTTGTCATGGAGTTATGGATTATTGGAGGGGATCTATATGAGATTGAAAAACAAACACCAAAGAATATCAGGACAATATACTTTCAATAGAGTTTCAGTCAACTGTGATGGTTTAGATAAGATTAGGCTTATGCACATTATAAATTGTTATACCTTTGCTGGTGCTGAAATTTTGGCATACAATATCGCACAGAGGATTGATACAGATAAGTTTGATGTGTTTATATGCAGTATAGGCAAGAGTGATAATGAAATTGAATCGTATATTAAAAATATGCTTCAAAGTAAAAATATTACTGTATTACAGCTTGATAAGCCTAGTCATAAAAACAGGGTTGAAGGCATATTAAAGCTTGCTGTATTACTGAGACAATACAAAATAAATGTAATCAATACTCATTGTTCTTCTCCCGATTTTTACGGCAAACTTGCCGGTTTTTTGGCTGGTGTACCCTTTGTCTATTCTACCATTCACAGCAATGTGGGATATAAAAGATTGCGAGAAAAATTCCTCAGGCACTTTACTGCAAAGTACATTGCGATATCCGAAAGTGTAAAAAACTATATGTTGGGGGATTTGGGGTTGCCTTGCAATAAGATCGAGCTTATCCGTAATGGAGTTAAATCCGTTGATTTTCTTGATATTGACAAGGTTGCAAGAAAGATAATGATGGATGAACTTGGCATAGACATTAACAAGAAGGTGATATCGTCTATTGGTAGACTGGTAAAGTTAAAAGGCCATAACTTTTTGATTGATGCAGCAAATGCAATACTAGAAGAATATAGGGATGTGCATTTCCTTATTGTTGGAAATGATAAAGTGGATATTGAGTGGGCCAACAGTCTTAAAAGGCTTGTAAAAGATAAAAGCCTGGAGAGGTATTTTACTTTCACAGGAACTAGAAATGATATAACTGATATATTGTCCCTGACGGATGTATTTGTTTTTCCGTCAATAAATGAAGGATTGCCGCTTGCAGTTTTAGAGGCAATGGCTGCAGGTGTCCCGGTCGTATCAACTGATGTTGGTAGTATTGGTGAAGTTGTCAGCCATGGTGTAAACGGATTATTGATTCCGTCAGGCAATTCACTATCTATTGCACAAAGTATTATTAAATTATTTGATAACTGGGAATGGGCTGAAAAGATGGGTAAAAACGCTCGTAAACTTGTACGAAGCGAATACTCAATTGAAGATACTGCTAAGAGATATGAAGAACTGTATCTTAAAAATTTTATAAGGAGTTGAATAATTCGTTATGAAAAATAAAATAAGGATAATGCACTTGATTAACAGTTTTTCACTGGCAGGTGCGGAAAAACTTGTCTATGATATATGCAAGAGAATAGATAAGAACAAATTTGAAGTTTATATTTGCTCAATAGGATATCAGAATACAGCCATGGAAAAACATATTATTAATGAATTGGAGCATGAAGACATTCATACCACTACATTAAAGAAAGAAAAAAATAAAAAAAGGATACGCACTATATTTGAACTAAGAAAAATAATACTGGAAAATAAAATTGATATAATTAATACTCATTGCACATCACCGGATTTTTACGGCAGAACCGCTGCTTTTTTTTCAAATCTGAAAATTGTTTTTTCTACAGTGCATAATACAAAGGGATATTCGGGAAAGAATGAACGAATATACAAATATATAACAACTAAATACATTGCAATTTCGGATACTGTAAAAGAATATATAGTAAATGAACTGAAAATAAGCAATAAAAAAGTTGAAATTATCTATAATGGTATTGATAAGCATTTGTTGTCATCAGTAAGGTGTGACAGGAACAGTAAACTCAGGGAGCTGAAAGTAGATCCGGAGAAATTTGTGGTATTAAACATAGGGAGGGTGGAATATCAGAAGGGGCAGATTTATCTGGTTGAAGCTGCAAGAGAATTAATGCTGAAGTTTGCAAATATTCACTTTGTTATTGTAGGAAACACAAACTTGGACCATAAGTGCTATAACGAGATAAAGGAGTTGATTGATAATTATAGCCTCAATGAGTATTTCACTTTTACAGGTATAAGGAAAGACATACCTGAAATTTTAAATGCATCGGATATATTTGTTTTTCCTTCTCTGTATGAGGGGTTTTCATTGACGGTAATGGAGGCGTTGGCTTGTGGAAAACCTGTTGTAGCAACTGATGTGGGAAGTATAAGGGAAATTATAGTAGATGGAAAAAACGGTACCATAATTCCTCCTATGAACCCGAATGCTATAGCTGACAGCTTATATAAATTTATGAGTGACAATAATTACTTTGAAAAAATATCTTACAACGCATATTCTTCCTTTTCAAACAAGTTTACTATAGAAAAAACATTAGAGAGTTATAAAAACCTATACATGGAACATTATAATAAGATTAGAACTAAAACTGCATACAAGATATAATTAAAGAAGATTAGGGATGCGTGAAATATTGAACAACGCATTTTATTCTATATATGCAAAAACCGCAGATTCTCATATTGATACAGGTATACAAATAAATAAAAATACTTTATAATTGTTTGTATGAATGCTAATAGGATTAATATAAAACAAAACTTAATAAGTCTGTCTGTTTTTTTATTTATAGCTTTATTATCGGCAGTTCTTATAATGACCGCTATTAACATGCTGGAGATTCCTAAACCTGAAGCCAGCGGAAAAGGCGATCAAACTTCCTCACCCAAGAACACTGATAAAAGTGCAGGCAATAATAGCAGTAACAGAGCAGATAACAATATAGATAATAACGGAAAAACACCTGATATATCGGAATATTGGGATAGAGGTAAAGAGTGGCGTGAGAGAGCGAAGCAACAGCTTGAGGAGAGGAAAAGCGCTGGTAATAAGTTGCGGGACGGTTATGCATACGGAAGCCAGCCGGGAAGTTTTGCTCCACGAGGTGGAAATGGAGCTTTTACCCCTCATATGCCCCAAGATATGCCGAATGTCGACATATCCGGAAATCAGGAGTTCCCGGATATGCCCTTTGGCATGAAAGAGCCTGACGGAAATACAATGGCTATGGGGGATGGCAAGAGACCTCATGTACCTGTGTTCGAAATTCTGGGTAAGCCAAACTATTCTTTTCTTAAAGTCATGACAATGGAAAACTATCAGGGAAACCATTGGGTTATGGCAAAAGAAAAGCCAGAAGTAAAGCTTATGCTTGGTGTTGAAAGGACAAAGGGCTTTGTCCGCAATTCTGTCAAGATTAAGCCTATAGAGCCTTCGGAAGGTTATCTTCCCGTGCTTTCGGGCGAGTTTGACCTCAAATATACTCACAGTGTTTTGGAGTATCAAAAGTCAGGTAGCTATTTTTCGGAAGTGCGTATTGATGACTACTATGAAATGGCATATAAAACTCCTCCGGGCGAGTTGGAACTTATAAATGCAGATGTTGACGACTCATACAATTATGATGTTATTATCCCGGAATTAATGGACGAAATTATTGACAGGGTGATAGAAGGCAGTAGCAGTGATTATGAGGCAATAAAGAATGTTGAAAAATTCCTTGCGGAAAATTATACATTGAATAACAACATAACAAAGAGTTATGGGGAGCAGGATGCAATAATTGCATTTCTCTTCGGGGAGCAGAAACAGGGAAACACCATGGATTTTATGTCTGCCTATACATACATTCTAAGGTCAGTGGGAATTCCATGTAGACTGGCTTTAGGCTATAAGATAGACAAGGAACAGCCGTATCAGATTGTTTACCTTGATCAGACTTATATTTATCCTGAAATAAAATTTAAAGATTACGGATGGGTTCCTATGGAAATTATGGATAAGGTCTTTGGGTTTAATCCGTCTTATGAACCTTATATTAGTACAGTTACCGAGATAACTTCGATGGATGCATCAGCAAAAAGGGGGACAAATTTCACTGTAAAGGGAACGGTGAAGGATATCGAAGGAAATCCACTCAATGATATGTCCGTTCTGATATATGTACGGGATAAAAAGGACGATCCATGCCTCTCTTATGGAAAGGCAAGAGTAAACAACGGTGAATATGAAGCAAACCTTGACATAATTGATGATATAGGGGCGGGGAAGTATCAGGTTGCAGCAGACCTGCTCGAAAATGATACCTATAGGACGTCAACCAGCGACCCGGAACTCAAAGTAGTTACAGATACATTGCTTCAGTTGGATACATCCGATAGCTTTTGGGGGACAAGCTTTAAGCTTTCTGGAAAGCTTATTGATGCATACTCAAATGAAGGTATTGGCGGGGAAGAACTTGCAATTAATGTGAGTTTTAAGCAGATGGATATATCTGAGGTTGTTGAATTGGGCACAGGGGGTGTTTTTTCAGATACTGTTGAAATTGACATACCTGAAAATTTGTATCCCGAAAAAGATTATTTTTTTATCAGAAAATATCCCCTTGTTTATAGTGTGAGCTTTGGAGGAACAGATGTTTTTTTCCCTTCTTCGGTGGACGAAAATGTGGTTATGTGGCAAATACTTTGGTTTAGAATCTTGATACCTCTATTGGTTTTGCTTCTTACTGCAGGAATGCTAGTTGTTGTAGTGCTAAAGAGGAAGAAAATCGAAGAATTTGCTGGCATAAGCGAACTTCCTTTTTTAAATGAGGAGGCAGGTACTCCCGAAAGTAATTATTTAAGCGATATGCCTTTGTTTTCTCGTAATGAGAGTAAAAGATTTTTTATAGATTTTCCTCAAATAAAAGAGGGACTTCCTGATGTATGGGGATTTGGGGAGATGCTTAATGTAAGTTTCAGAGATGTCTCATATAATAAAGGTGAGGTTTTGGCGGATTTCCATAGAAAGGGGATGTACAGGATAAGCCTTTTAGAAGGAAGAACAAAAGAGGCGGTAAGAGAAATACGAATAGTTGATTATAGGGAAGAAGTAATTGCTATAGGGAAGGCTTTCATATTGAAAGTTACAAGTGGAGGCTGTAATATAAGTCCTATTATGACGTTAAGGGAAATCCAGGAAGTGATTAAGCCCAGAGTGGCTTTTAACAAGCACATGATTCTCGATAAAGTGTTTGTTATACTTGAAAAGGCTGTTTACAGCGAGATGGATATCGGCAGGGAAGAATATGAAAAGTTTTTCTTTGGAATGAAGGAACTATAAGTATTTTTGGAGGCTTGCGATGTATCAAAAGAGTCAGCTATCGGATATTTCCGTGAAGAAGACACTGACATACCCCACCATATTGGTGCTGGTTTTAAGTTTTTGTGTTTTTTACTTTTTTCAGCCCCGTGGGCCTGGATATAATGTCAGGGAGAGTTTTTATTTTTTAATGTATCCCTGTATAGTTATATTTATCGGGTTATCTGCAAGAAGTATGATTGATTTTTTGCTTGCAGGAAGATGGGTGGGCATAATCAAAAACTCAACTGTTATTATGTCAAACGGAACTGCTACTTTTCTGTTTTTATTTCTGGTATCCGGGATAAGGGAATTGAGACTGGCAAGTACAGCTGTAATATTTATTACCATTTCCTATATTATTTACAGAATTTCAAAGGTCTTTGAAGACAGAATTTTTATAGACAGTGTTATTAAGGCGTTTGCATATATAATAGCCGGGATATCTTTCAGGTTTATGTTTGTCAGTCTTTGGCCGATAGGCTTCTGGGAGGTTGGGTTTAAAATATCTGCAGGGGACTTGGTGCTATTCTCCTTTTTGGGCATAGCTGTTATGCAAATGCTGTCATTAATTGACCTTACGGGAAGCAAAAAGCTGGCTAATATATCAATGTGGCTTAAGCGAAATCAAGGGTCTAAGTTTTGGACCATGTTTGCAATGTTTTATTTATTGTATAATTTAAGGGGGGATATTATGGGAGGTTCAATTCTGGGTGAATGGATATTTATTTTCGTTGTTTTGCTGGTGGCATTCATTATACTTGCCATAAAGCTCAAGAATGCTGTGGTATATGCACCTGAAGAAAAGCTGGAAAAGCATTTTCAGGATGTTAGTTACAGTAAAATAAAAGATATAACAAACATTTCGAAATATATAAATGATTTTGTGAGACATGGAAGCAAGTCGGGAATTGTGTCTTGCCTTTACTATATGGCATGCAAGGCTGAGATTTCCATTGGAACCGCAAGCAGAATAATATCACCGGTTATAGAGTATAAGGATATGGAGTATCCGGGAATAGCAACAAGAAAGAGCTATATGGTTGTTGAGGAAAGGAACAGACAGAACAGGACAAAGATTATTGAGAATGTAATATACAATTTTGAATACTACGGAAGGGGAGTTGGAGATTTTAATGAATTCGGAAAAACTTCAGGCACTATGCAACACTATAATTGATGAGGTAGGGGCTGTATTTGTAACACAGGACAAGGTTGTTTTGAAGAAAATACTCTGCGGCTTTTTAGCTGGTGGGCATATACTCTTTGAAGACAATCCTGGGCTTGGAAAAACATTACTTGTTAAAATTTTTGCCAAAGCCACCGGGTGTGAATGGAAAAGGGTACAGTTTACCCCTGACTTAATGCCTTCGGATATTCTCGGTACGAAAATATGGAAGAGCACATCTTCGGTCTTTGAATTGGAAAAAGGACCTATATTTACAAACTTTCTGCTAGCCGATGAGATTAACAGGGCAATGCCAAAGACGCAATCGGCGCTTTTAGAGGCAATGGAGGAGCATCAGGTTTCAATAGAAGGAACTACCTATGCTTTGACTCCGCCTTTTATAGTAATGGCGACACAGAATCCCATTGAAATGGAAGGCACCTATCCGTTGCCGGAAGCACAGTTGGATCGTTTTATTATGAAACTTTCATTAGGGTATCTGGATACGGCCGAACAGGAGCGTGAGGTTCTAAAGAGAAGGATAATGTGGAAAAAGGACGACCCGACTGACGATATTAATCCCAAGGTCACGATGAAGCAGATTTTGATGCTTCAGGAAGAAGCAGAGAAGATATTTGTAGATGATAACATACTTATGTATATAACGGAAATTGTGAGGAGTACCAGGACGAACCCCAGTGTTAGACTTGGAGCTAGTCCCAGGGGTGCTCTTGCTTTGTTGAAACTTTCAAGGGCGCATGCACTTATATGCGGAAGAGATTATGTAATTCCTGATGATGTCAAGTTTCTGGCGGTTGATGCACTTTCACATCGCATTATGCTTAATATTGAACACATAATGGAGGGAAGAGTTCCTTCGGCTGTAGTAAAGAGCATATTAAGCAGGATGGAGGTACCTTACGATTATACAAGAGAAAATGCAGGGGGGCTTTTATAAATGCCTAAGTTTGTGTCCCTGACAAGTACAACTTTTTTATTACTGCTATTAATTGGATTTGTCATTGCAAATAATATAGTTATATTGATTTCTTTTATACCCTTAATCCATCTTGCTTTTGGATATTTTTTGAAGGCTCCCGGCAATATATGGGTAGAAAAGTCAGTATCCAAAGAAAGAGTAAATGGAGGGCAACTTTTGGAAGTCAACGTGAAAGTGGCGGTGAAAGAAGGCGTTGGGGTTTTTGAGGTATGTGATGTTGTTCCTCCGCAATTTGAGTTGGCTGAGGGCAGTAATTATTGTGCGGTTTGGAAAGGCGCTGGAGAGAAAAAAGTCGATCTTAGTTATACTATAAAGTGTACTACATCGGGTACTTACCCCATGAAAATTACAAAATGGAAATCGCGGCATTGTGTATGCAATTATTCTGAGAGTGGGCAGTGCGAAAACAATATAAGTGTTGAGGTGTCTCCTAGACTTTTAGAACTTCGTAAAGTGAGAGGAATGTCGGCAACCAATAAAGTACCTATGCCTCAGGGTGCATTATCAAGTATGGGTATGACTACAAATGAGTTTAAGGAAATAAGGCTTTATGCACCGGGTGATTCCTTTAAGTCCATTAACTGGAAAGTTACATCAAGAAGTTTGCTTAAGGGTAATATTTGGCCGGTTGTAAATGAATTTGAAAAGGAAGGCAAAAAATCTGTCTGGATTTTTCTTGACACATCAAGGACTATGAATTTCGGCTCAAACGTAAAGAATGTGAAGGAGTATGCGATAGAAGCGGTAAACAGCTTGGCGGATTATTATTTGAAACAGAATTGTTCGGTAGCTTTTCACACTTACGGATATAGGCAGACCGCAATTTATTCCAGCTCGGGTAGAAAACAATATTACAGGATACTTAAAGAGCTTATTAGTATAAAAGATGCAAAACAGGAACATTTCAATTTAAAAAGCAGTCCTGTAAGCCTTTATGATGGAGTTTATTCTCTGAGGCAACACTTTACAGGTTTAAGACCTTTATTTGTGATTGTTACAAGGTTTTGCACCAACAATTTTGAAGAACTGAAGAAAGGAATAGATCAGATGTCCAGATATACTGTTAGAAAAGGTGTACTGCCAAGTGTTTTGGTAGTGAATATTGCTGGTTACGGACTGATGGCAGAAAATAGTTCGGAAAAACTTGCGTCAAGCCTTCTTGATTCTATGAACAGGGTTATATCAAAAGAGATAAGAAAAAGTTGCATATGGGTTGATTGGGATCCGGCAAGGGAGAGTCTTACCGGAGCACTGTTAAAACAGGTGGTGCCGGCGAGATGAAGATTATAATGCTAGTGGCAAGAGTTATTGTAGCTTATTCAGCTTACGCTATTTCTTTCATACTTTTGCAAAATACTTTTATATTCAATGAATTCTTAAAAAAAACAGCCTCAACTATCGAAACGGTTGTTGTAATAAATTTGGTTATAGCCTTTTTGATAGTACTGGTTTATCTTTTTTCCGGGAATATTTTAAAAGTTGTTGGCAGTATTTGCATATTGTTTTCAAGTGTGTCTATTGTAGCGCATTCAAAACTTTTAGACAGGATGTTGGGCTTCCGGATTGAGAGCTATCTTTCTGCGAATATAACTTCTTTGCTTCTTTTTATAATGGTTATGCTACTTTTGACAGGAAGTAAATTAAAAAGAACTGAGGGAGAATGGGATGCTCTGGTTGCAGCTGGTGTGGTCGAAAACGACGTGAAAGTCATATTAAAGGAAGGTGTTCGCGCTCACCTTATATTTGTAGCTACTGTATCCATGTTGTTTATTATTTTATGGACGATTGCCTTTGCAGCTGTTAATGTTAAGGGGTCAAATATGGTTGCCATCTTAAGTGCGCTTATTGGAGTTTCACTTTTTACAGGGTGTATAATTTTTATATATAGGAAATGGTCATCAAAAGTCGATATATAGAATGAACAATTTTATAGGAGGACTTTTATGAGTAAGCGTAAAACCATAGGATTATTGATTAACGATATAGATGGAAATTATCAGACTTTTCTCTGGCTTAAGATGAAAGAGGCGGCTGAGAAGTTTGATTGTAATCTTGTTGTATATGAAGGAAGATCTCTTGGATATCTTAACAGTGCAGACAGGCATCACCATATTATTTATGAGTTTGTCAGCAGAAGTAGGCTTGACGGACTGATAGTAACAAGCGCTTCATTGGCAAGCCATATTTCCGACCACGATTATGGTGAGTTTTGGAAGAACCTTAAAAATATAATTCAGGATATGCCAGTAGTATCTCTAGGGAAAAAAATGCCGGAAGCGTCAAACCTGCTATTTGAGAATAAGGAAGGTTTAAAAAGCCTTTTAAGACATCTGATAAAAGATCACGGCTACACAAAAATAGCTTTTGTAACCGGACCTTTAAGCAGTGTGGAGTCAAATTTGCGATTTGATGCCTTCAAAGAAGCAATGGAAGAAAATGATATAGCGATTGACGATAGGCTTGTATTTTATGGTGATTTTTTTAGTCATACAGGTTACGATATTATGAACGAAATACTTATGAAGGATATTGAATACGATGCAATAGTTTACTCAAATGATGATATGGCATTAGGAGCAGTGAAATGTGTCAAGGATATGGCAAGGCATAAAATGATGGATTTAAGCAAGAAACTTACGATATGTGGTTTTGACGATACATTCAATGCTGCACTGATAACACCTGCACTTACTACTGTCAGGCAACCTATTGAGGAAATATGCTTTAGTGCAGTTGAAATAATTTTGAAACAGTTAAATGGCGAAAAAGTTGAAGAGGAAATAAGTTTTCCCTCCATTCCGGTTATAAGACAGTCCTGCGGGTGTAGTCAGGAAAGCGCTGCAAATAATAAAGAGTCGGACAGTTGTTTAAGACTCCTGCCCGGATTCAGGATACATGAGAATTTGCAGACATACTCTCTTGAAAGATTGTTTGACAGTATAACTTTATCCCTGCCTTTATGCTATGTAAGAAGTTGTTTTATTTCAACATATTTGAGTGGTTCAGTCATTTATGATGCCAACTCATTTGCTGGCAATTCATTTTTACTTCCGGAAAAATCGGAACTGATTTACGCATACTATGACAATAAACGCATGGGAGTAGATAACAGTATCAGGTGTTTTGAAACAAAAGATATGGTTCCTTCATGCTTTGTACCCGAACACAGGCGCTTTACATATTTGGCTAATCCCTTGTTTTTTAACAATGAGCATTTTGGATTTGTTGTTTTCGAGGTAGATAATAATGATGTCATTAATTTTGAGCCCCTTAGAGGACAGATCAGCAACACATTAAAAGGGGCTTTGATGCTATTAGAAAGGGAGAAAATGGAGAAGAGTCTTCTTGAGAGTGAGCGGCTTGCCTCTTTAGGACAGCTTATAGGAGGTATATCCCATAATCTCATGACGCCTATTATGTCAATATCCGGAGCTTGTGCAGGTTTGGAGGATCTTATAAAAGAGTATATAGAATCTATAGGCGACTCCAAAGTTACACAACAGGATCATCTTGAGATTGCTGACGATATGTCGGTATGGATAGAGAGGCTTACAGAATACAATTCATATATGAGTAATGTCATTAAGACTGTTAAAACCCAAGCAGTAAGATTAAATGCCGATGTTTCGGAAAGGTTTACAATAGAGGAACTGATAAGTCAGATCAGATTTATGATAAAGAATAATATAAAATATAAAAACGTAGATATTAATATTGATTTACAAGTGAAGCCAGATGAAGCATTGACGGGAAATATTGCCAACCTGGTGCAGATATTTGATAATCTTATTTTTAATGCAGTTCAATCTTATGAAGAGACTGAATGTGAGAGTCGGACAGTTGATTTTATTGTAAAAAACAAGGACGATTCTATTGTATTTGTAGTAAAGGATTGCGGTATAGGTATTAAGGATGAAGCGAGAAGTAAAATATTTAAGCATATGGTTACCACAAAGGGAAAGAATGGTACAGGTCTAAGCCTTATGCTTTCATACTCTACGATTAAAGGCAAGTTTCGCGGAGATATTTGGTTTGAATCGGAACAGGGTTCAGGTACATCTTTTTATGTCGTAGTACCTCAAAATTAGTATAAATATAATATAAAGTTCTGCCGATATATTATGTACGATTGTTCTCACATAACTATTCTTTGAAAAGTTTGTTTTGTTAGCAAATTTTTTTAAAAGGAAATTAAGTGCAATGTAAAGTCTTTATTCCGTTCGCTACAACCCCAAAAACCCCAAAAAATATGAGGTGAATAATAGTATGGTAGAGTTAACTGAATTGTTGAAAAGGGCAGTTGAACTAAAAGCGTCTGATGTTCATATAACAGTAGGAAGGGCGCCATCCTTCAGAATTAATGGGCAGATGAAGGAGATCAACGATGATAAACTTACAAGGGAAGACACTCTAGAGTATGCAAAAAAATGTCTTGACAAAGATAAACTTGAGCTCTTGATGTCCGGCAATGAAGTGGATTTATCAATGACAGTGCCTGGTGTCTCAAGATTCAGAGTGAATGCATTTTTTCAGAGAGGCTCTATTGCAATTGTATTCAGGGCTCTTGCATCTAAGATTCCTACGCTTGAGGCATTAAATATGCCAGAGGTTTTAAAAGAGCTTTGTAAAATCAAGGAAGGACTTATACTGGTTACAGGTCCCACAGGGAGTGGAAAATCTACCACTATGGCATCCATTATAAACGAAATAAACTTAACAAGAGAAGGACATATATTGACATTGGAAGATCCGGTTGAATATGTATTCAAGCATGAAAAGTGTATTGTCAACCAAAGGGAAATAGGTCAGGACAGCAAATCATATAGTCAGGCTCTGAGAGCGGCATTGAGGGAAGATCCGGATGTAATATTTATAGGTGAGATGAGAGACATCGATTCAATAAGCATTGCTGTTACCGCTGCGGAAACAGGGCACCTTGTGCTATCAACGCTTCATACGTTAGGTGCTGCCAAAACCATAGACAGGCTGATTGATGTGTTTCCTACAGACCAGCAGCAGCAAATAAAAGTACAGGTTTCAAGTGCTTTGAAGGCGGTAATATCACAGAGACTTATACCGGACATTGATCGCAAGGGAAGAGTTGCTGCAGTCGAAATTATGGTGGTAAATCCTGCAATAAGCAATCTTATAAGAGAGGGAAGAACCGCTTCAATTATTTCATGTATCCAAACAGGAGTAACAGCTGGAATGCAACTTCTTGACAAATCAGTTGCAGATTTGTATTTCAATAAACGTATTTCCAAGGAAGATGCGTTTGCATATTGTGCAGATAAAGAAAGTTTGAAAAGGTATATAGGATAGAAGCCAAAGAAATTTAGGCTTTTGTACAATAGAGAAAAGCTGATTTGTGGCAAATAGGTATCTGGATGTAAGGTTTGCAACCGGAAAACCTTACAAAATATATTATGCGAGGAGTGTGTTTTATGTTGGACAGACTGCCTTTGAAAATTAAGCTCATCTTGTTAACAACAGTGCCTTCTATAGCATTGATTTTAATAACCATATTTTCAATTTCGATGGTGAACCGTATTTTTCACGAGATGAGGAATAGTATCTTTGAAGAGCATTTTAAATCAACCACCTTGATTTTGAATGCCGATAGAGATATGTACCAAGCTTTAAGCGCCATGCAGGATATTACTCATTTGGATGCTGCCAGTGAAGAATATAATAAGTTGGTTGATGTATTTAATGAAAACATTGATCAGACAAGGCAAAGAACATTCCAAGTGAAAGATACCATGGAAAGCAATAGAGATTTATGGGAACAGGCAAAAGACAGCAACAATAGAACAGTATTTGAGAACTTCTCATTATTCGAAGCTGATTTTAATACATGGATTTCTATTTGCAATTCTATGATTAATAGCGGTACTGTCCAGCCAGGATGGATGGAAGAGTTTGAAAAATCAAGGGAATACATAAACTTGATAGGAGAGTCTATTGACGAGAGTGCTCAAAACCAGATATTGACAATAGAGGGGCAAAAAAATACAATGGTTAGAAATATTATTATAAATGATGTTGTTACAATGATTATTGCTCTTGTAATATCAATATTGTTTTTAAAATTAATTTCCAAGGCACTTTTAAAGCTACGTCAATCTGCGGAAAAAATTGCATTAGGAGATATCGATATTGATATTGATATTGATGTTAAGTCAAACGATGAAATTGGCAAACTTTCATATGCTTTTGGAAAAATGGCACAAAGTATCAAAGATACATCGGAAATAGCTGAAAAAATAGCTCATGGAGAACTGGAAATTAGTATTAAGCCAAAATCCGAAAGGGATGTGCTTTCAATCAGTATGAAACATGTTATAGAGACCCTGAACAGACTTAGAAAGGAACTGAACACCCTTACCAATGCTGCCTCCGATGGAAACCTTGACAAGAGAGGAGATGCCGAAAGCTTTGAGGGAGGATACAGCAATATCGTAAGGGGTATTAACAATACCCTTGATGCGGTAATAGAGCCTATTAAAGAGACTATGAATGTGCTTGGGGAAGTATCAAAAGGAAGCTTGAAACTAAATGTTAAGGGCGATTATAAGGGTGATTATGAAGAGCTTAAGAATATGGTAAATCAGACTGTCAATATACTAAATATGTATATAAACGATATATCACGGGTACTGAGCGAGATTGCAGAAAGAAACTTGAATGTGAATACAACGGTAGAATACCAAGGTGATTTTAAGCAAATCAAAAATTCTCTTGGGAATATTACCAGTACTCTCAATGAGATTATAGGAGAGATAAACAATGCGGCAGAACAAGTGTCTTCAGGCTCAAGACAGGTTTCCGATTCAAGCCAGATGCTTTCACAGGGTTCTACCGAACAGGCAAGTTCTATTGAAGAGTTAACTGAATCAATAAACGATATTGCCGAACAGACTAAGAAAAATGCAATAAATGCAAATCAGACAAGTGAACTTGCTCTAAGTGCTAAAGATAGTGCTTTGCAGGGTAATGAACACATGAAGGACATGCTTAAGGCTATGAAAGATATTAACGATGCTTCGGCAAGTATTTCAAAAATAATAAAGGTTATTGACGAAATAGCATTTCAGACCAATATTCTTGCTTTAAATGCAGCCGTTGAAGCGGCAAGGGCTGGACAACACGGAAAAGGATTTGCGGTTGTTGCAGAAGAAGTAAGAAATCTTGCAGCTAGAAGTGCAAGTGCAGCAAAGGAAACAACATCACTTATTGAAGGTTCTATACAAAAGGTGGAAATAGGAACAAGAAAAGCTAATGATACCGCAAATGCTTTAAATATGATAGTGGAAGGTGTATCAAAAGTCGCTGATATAGTAAGTGATATTGCTATAGCATCAAATTCCCAAGCAAATGGAATAACCCAGATAAACATCGGGGTATCTCAGGTTTCGCAGGTGATTCAGACAAATTCAGCAACAGCAGAGCAGGGGGCTGCCGCTAGTGAAGAGCTTTCAAGCCAGGCAGAAATATTGAAGGGTATGGTATCTGAATTTAAGTTTAAAAAGATTACAAATTCAGCAGATGTTATGGGTAATCTTAGTCCTGATATTTTAAAAATGATTGAGAGCACATCAAAGAAGAAAGAGGCAGGTTTTAAGCCAGAAATAGATTTAGGGAACGAGGGTATGGGGAAATATTGATATATTTTTAATTATCCCACAATATAGTGAATTTTTATAAAATACCGGGTAAGCAACCAAACTTGTCCGGTATTTTTGCAATTTATATAGATTTACATGTTTTTTAATTGTATAATGAAGCAAAAACATGTATAATTAATTAGTTCTCAAATCGTAAATATTAACAAGTATAATCCAATATATTTGATAGAGAAGAAAGGAGTTTACATATGTTGAAACGCTTACATTATAATTCCCCTGTTATATTGTCATTGACACTTATATCTTTTTTGGTATTGGTTATCAATTATATTACAAAAGGTGTTTCAAATGTAACTTTATTCTCGGTTTACAGAGGCAGTTTAACCGATATATTTTTTTATTTCAGGTTGTTTGGACATGTATTAGGTCATGCTAATTGGGAACACTATATTAATAATTTCTTGCTTATTCTTGTATTAGGACCTATGCTAGAGGAAAAGTACGGTTCAAAGCGGATGATCATAATGATAGTCACAACAGCATTTATAACAGGAATACTTTTTATCATTATATCCGGCAACAGGTTGCTTGGAGCCAGCGGTATAGTATTTATGCTGATTTTACTAAGTTCATTTGTAAACCTTCAAAAGGGAAGAATACCTGTAACTTTGATACTAGTTGCGATAATCTATATAGGAAGGGAGTTTTTGGTTGCAGGGAAAGAGCTTTTAAGTGACGAGACAGGAAGAGATAACATTTCTCAGCTTGCTCATCTTGTTGGTGGAATTTGTGGAGGGGTTTTTGGATTTGTTTTGGATAAACATAAAAAAGGATAAACTACTAAAATATTGGGAAATAAAGTGACTTATTAGTTTTCATCGAATATACTGTAGGGAAGTAATCATGTATGGTATTCCTATGTAACTATCGAAGCAGAATAAAGACGATTTGTTTCTGAACGCAGTCACAATGCTATGGTTTTAATTTTATAAAGTAAAATTAAATGGCAGATTGTTTGTATAATCTTTGTCAGCTTAATTCTGACTGTGATTATAATAAAATATCCGGTTTGAATTAATTATATAAATCAGATAATGATTCTATATTTATAAAATTAATTTTCATGATAATGTATTAAGGAAATTAAACGCGGTATAAACTTCTATCGCATTAAATATAGTAAAATTTTAAACTTAAAAAGTATAAAGAGGGGAGAAACTGTTTTGGAAAAGAAATACTCGGGATATAAGGATGTTAACAGCCAGGAAATATACGCAGGAATGCTTTGCGAAGATACTGTCAACTTTGTAACAGTTGTTATAAAAGAGGTTAAAGGCAGGTTTTATGCTGCATCTAGTGGAATGAGACCTGAACCTTTAGAAGAAGTAGCTGAAGGATTGAAAATTATAAAGTAAAAAAACCTGAATACGGATTCGGGCTCTTACCTTTTCAACACAAAATAACCGGAAATAATATTCCGGTTATTTTGTGTTTTGGGTGATGTGCTACGGTGATTTCTGCAAGTATTGAGCAAATTAAAAAATGTATCGTGTATAGCGTAAGGTTTAAAAAATGATTTGTTATTGTTGCATCATAGCTTATTCTATAGATGTTATATAAATATTACTAATTGCCTTGTTGAGTTTAAACTTCATATAATAATGTTGTTTTATTGTGTCGTATCTGTGTTCATTCTGCATAATCAGGAGTAAATTTCACCTACCTTGAGAAGCAACTTTGATGTATGTTTATATTTTCCCACAAACAAGCCTGATTTATCAATGTAAAAATTGCACAAAAAAAGAGGTTTTTTAAGGCGCGTTTTTTTATCTTGACAAATACCTATCACAAATGTAGTATATAAAACATATAGGATTAGTAGACATTGTTTGGAGGTGATCTTATGAAACTATCTACAAAAGGAAGGTATGGCTTGAGGGCAATGGTTGACTTGGCAACCCATTCATTTGGAAAACATGTTTCCCTTAACAGCATCGCAGAAAGGCAAAATGTATCTGAGAACTATCTTGAGCAGGTATTCTCCATATTACGAAAGGCTGAACTTGTAAAAAGTGTTAAAGGTGCTCAGGGAGGGTATATGTTATATGATAGTCCTGCAAATATTAAAATTGGAACAATTATAAGAGCTCTGGAGGGAAATCTTTTTGTTATTGATGATGGCACAGATATTGGCGAAATGGATCAAACCAGCCTGGATTATTGTATTAAGGTGAATTTATGGGATAAAATAGATGAAACTATCAATAGTGTTGTAGACAATATCACACTTGAAGATTTGGTTAACGAATATAACAGAATAACAGGAAATTTGTCAACAATGTACTATATTTAAATAGTTATATTAATCACGACAATGATTCTATATTGAAGTGCGATGTAAAATCTTACCGCATTCAATATAGTCCGGATTTATATTGAATATATTTATTTTGAGAGGAGAGATACATATGGATGAAAGAAAACTCGGATTTGATACTTTGCAAGTGCATGCAGGCCAACAACCAGATCCTTGTACAGGGTCAAGGGCAGTACCTATTTACCAGACCACATCCTATATTTTCAAGGACACCGCACACGCAGCAGATCTTTTTGCGTTAAGGGAGTCAGGAAACATTTACACAAGAATTATGAACCCCACAAGTGATGTTTTTGAACAAAGGATTGCAACCCTCGAAAATGGTGCAGGAGCTCTTGCTGTAGCATCCGGTTCAGCAGCAGTTACCTATGCGATACTGAATATTGCAGGAGCAGGTGATGAAATTGTTGCTGCGAGTACATTGTACGGGGGAACATACAACCTCTTTTCTGTTACCTTGCCCAAGCTTGGTATAAAAGTAGTGTTTGTAGACCCTGATAATCCTGAGAATTTCAGAAATGCTGTAAATGATAGAACAAAAGCTGTTTATATTGAGACTATCGGAAACCCGGGTATAAACATTACCGATATGGAAGCGGTTGCAAACATTGCTCATGAAAAAGGTATTCCGCTGATTGTTGACAACACTTTTGGTACACCTTATCTGATAAGACCTTTTGAATTTGGAGCTGACATTGTGGTTCACTCTGCAACAAAGTTTATTGGAGGCCACGGTACTTCGATCGGAGGTGTTATAGTAGATTCGGGTAAATTTGACTGGGAAGACAGTGGGAAATTTCCGGGGCTTACACAACCCGATCCGACTTATAATGGTGTGAGATATGTTGAAGCTTTTGGGTCTCTTGCATATATTGTTAAGGCGAGGGTGCAGCTTCTTAGAGACACTGGCGCTACAATAAGCCCATTCAACTCGTTTTTGTTGCTTCAGGGGCTTGAAACTTTGTCATTGAGGGTAGAGAAACATGTCTCGAACACAAAAAGAATTGTTGATTTTCTAAGCGGTCATCCGGAGGTTTCATGGGTGAATTATCCGAGTCTTAAAGGGAATAAATACTATGAGCTTGCACAGAAATACCTGCCTAAGGGAGCTGGCTCCATATTTACTTTCGGAATAAAAGGAGGCATTGAGTCGGGTAAAAAGTTTATAGAAAGCCTTGAGATATTTTCCTTGTTGGCAAATGTCGCAGACGCAAAGTCTCTTGTAATACATCCCGCAAGCACTACACACCAGCAATTGTCTGAAGAAGAACAGAAGGCTGCAGGCGTAACTCCCGATATGATTAGATTATCCATAGGAATTGAGGATGCTGATGATCTTATGTATGACCTTGGCAGAGCATTCGACAGGGTCAAAGAAAAATAAAGATATAAATGATTGTTTTTAAAAGTAGGCATATAATTGTATTACCAGCTAAACATGTAGGATAACCAGGGAATAAATTTTAAGGAGTGATATTATGGCGAAGATAGCCAGAAATTTGACGGATTTAATAGGAAACACCCCTTTGTTGGAGCTAGCCAATTATAATAAAGCAAACGGGCTTGAGGCAACTATAATCGCAAAGCTTGAGTATTTCAATCCTGCCGGCAGTGTAAAAGACAGAATTGGATATGCCATGATAAAAGAAGCAGAAGAGAAAGGGCTTGTAAAGAAGGATTCTGTGATTGTTGAGCCTACAAGTGGAAATACAGGTGTAGCTCTTGCCTTTGTTTCGGCTGCGAAGGGTTATAGATTGATACTTACCATGCCCGATACAATGAGTACTGAAAGAAGAAATCTTTTAAAGGCTCTTGGTGCGCAACTTGTTTTAACACCGGGCTCTGAAGGTATGAAAGGAGCTATTGAGAAGGCTGAGGAATTGGTTTCTAAGACACCTGGAGCATATATGCCTCAGCAGTTCAAAAATCCTTCAAATCCAGAGATTCACAGGAAAACAACTGCTGAAGAAATATGGAGGGACACTGGCGGTGAAGTTGATATAATTATAGGAGGTGTCGGTACAGGAGGAACTATAACAGGCATTGGTGAAGTGCTTAAGAGTAGAAAATCTGATGTTAAAGTGGTTGCAGTAGAACCTTTCGACTCGTCTGTGTTGTCTGGAGGAAAACCGGGACCTCATAAAATACAGGGTATTGGAGCAGGTTTTGTTCCTGATGTGTATAACAGTCAAATAATAGATGAGGTATTCAAGGTGAAAAACGAAGAGGCATTTGAGACCACGAGAAAGATTGCGAAAATAGAAGGCTTACTTGTTGGTATTTCTTCGGGGGCTGCTACTTTTGCAGCAACTGAAATTGCAAAGAGGCATAAAAATAAAGGAAAGAAAATAATTGTTATAATGCCTGATACAGGTGAGAGATATTTGTCGACATCTCTATTTCAGGAAGATTAAGAAAGTAAAATCACACTAAAAACTTGGGGCATATTTTGTGATTAATACAGATAGCCCCGGGTTTTATTCCAATATTACCAAATAATTTTACCCGCTTTTATTTACATCACATAATTAAATGTGGTTTTTTTGTGTTATTTATATAGTTAATTGTTACCCTTCAAATCTGAATAAATATTAATTTGTTAATAAAATGTTTACAGAAATTTAATTGACAGTTTAACAATGTTTATTATAAAATTAAAATAGTTAATACAAATAACGGAATTAACGTGGTGCAGTTAAGAAGTGTAAATGCTGTCTAATGTAAATGTTGTCTAAGGTTATAAATGTAAAGTTATAGTTATAATACAAATACAGAGAGAGTAACGGTCTGTAAAATATAAACAGAAGGCTAACCGTCAAAATGGCATTGCAGTCCAGTCGCTTTATAAGTCGTGAGACTCCGCATTCTGCCTTGGTGGTGTGGTTGTGGAGTTTTATTGTGTCATATGCTCGAAAGGAGATATATTAATGGAATTGTTACCTCAAAATAATGTTGCTTCAAAGCTTGTAACTGAAGGGAATGTGGTTGTGTCCAACATTGTAGTTGACGAGATATATCTTGATGGAAAAATAAAAAAAGCTGAGATTATTGATGAAGATATAAAAAGCTATGGAATATTTATGCACTCACTTATACTAAGCAATTATACGGAAGTAATGAAGGTAAACAATAACGAGATAAATTTAATTGGTGATGATTTTGAAAAAGCTGTATTCAGGTTTGCTTCTTCAAAAGGTTTTAAAAAGGAGCTTATCGAAACTATAGCTCCACGGGTGAATGAACTTACTTTTGAATATGATGGTAAATTAAAGGTGTCTACGCATATGATAAATGAGAAATTCAGGATAGTATCAAAGGGAACTCCTGAAGAACTTTTAAAGAGATGTTCTTTTATGCTACTAGATTCAAAGTTTGTAAAGCTGACAAGAAAAGTTTGCCGTGAGGTTAATATAAAACTGAATGAAATGCTGGGCAGATGTCACAGCGTTTATGCAATTGCGATAAAGGATATTTCAAGGAAGGGAAAGTTTTTTAATATGGATTCATACATAAGTGATATGGCGCTTGTTGCACTAGTAGGCATGACATTGGTTTGAAAACAAAAAAGGGAGTTACTCCATTTCATCGAGTGATAAATAGAAGCCTGGAAGGAATTTATCCATAAAAAACTGAACTTCCGGAAAATCAAAACCTATAATAGCTTCATGGAGGGACTCTTTGGCACTCTTGAATTCGTTATTGCCGGATTTTTCTTCTTCTACGCATTTTATATATGCTGATAATTTATCAGCCGCTTTTACAATAAGCCATTCTGCACTACTATCATGGTTTAATATGTTTCTGTAGACTGATTTTAGTTCTTCGGGGAGCATTGAAAGAAGTCTTTCATTTGCAGTACTTTCAATGTTTTTGAATACCTCCCTTATTTCAATATTATAATACTTTATAGGAGTGGGAAGGTCTCCTGTTATTGTTTCATTTGCATCATGATAAAGTGATAGAACTGCGCATTTGTCAGGATTTACACTGCCGCCAAAATATTCGTTTCTTATAACAGCAAGAAGGTGAGCTATCATTGCTACTTGAATGCTGTGTTCTGCAATGTTTTCTTTATTTGTATTTCGCATAAGACTCCACCGGTTAATATACTTGAGTCTTGACATGAACGCTGCAAAGTTATATTTATCAGTAGATTTATTAAGCCTATTATTGTTTTGCACTATAATACAAACCACCTTTCATGTTTTTTCATACTAATATTTTTGCATTTTGAAAGGGGTTTGTAAAGGATATATTACATATTATTTTTTTTATGATTACTATTTCAATTTGTATTGTTACAGAATTTTCTTTGACCGGAAATAAAGTTTCTACCGAAACATTCAGGATCTAATATGTTTTCAATTCTTTCTGCTTCTTGTATATTTTTTGCGGGAGCTGCAAAATCCATAGTTGAGCTGTATATGCCGTCAGACTCATAAAGGGTACCTTTAATAATATTTTGCTTAATGTGCAGATAAGCGGTCAGCCCAATTTTTATATATTCTGTTTTACTAATAACACTGGCTAATACAATGACCAAATCGCAGCCAGCATTTATGCTACTGCGAAAGTTTACCAATTCATATCTTTCTCCATTAATTTCTATGAATCCATCAAACTTTATTTTTCTGAATAGTCTTGTATATCTGCCTTCTATATGAATGTCTCCGTTAACACATTTATCTAGACCAGTGGAGTAAATAAATGCAGGCATTTGAATATCGATTGTTTTTGAAGCAAGCAAATTAATTGACATATAAACACCTCGCGGTAAAATAATACATATCGAAGCATAAAGGTTTGCTCTTAAGAATGTGTATTTCTCAGTATAAAGGAAAACATAAAAACTTGTCTTTATTTAAGTTTATCACAAGATTTTTTCAAAAGGAACACCTTGTTTATATATTTTTTCAAAAGTAAAGTTTGCAAATCATAATAGCTTATTGTTTTTTTACAAACAGTAGTTTTAGGTGTTGCATTGCTGTGGTTTATGGGTAGTATTTATTGATATTTTTGTCAAGCTAAACTATAATTAATTTAAATGCTAAATATATTATAGGCGTTTGGGCATTCACTCTCATTAACCACATGAAATCGGATCTGCATTGCGAAATTTTAATTAGAAGGGAGTAAGGATTAGCTTGGATATTCGGAAGTTTTTTAACATTAACGAAAAAGATGCAGGAACAGAAAAGCTATCTGACATATCTACTGTTTCCTTACTAAAGGAGATCAAAGCGGGAAATAAACAGATGAGAGATGCTTTTATTGCAAGGCATAAACCGTTTATAATGAAAGTTGCTTCTATGTGTACCGGAAGAAAGATATGGGAAGATGATGATGAGTTTGGTATTGGAATGGAAGCTTTTAATGAAGCTATAAATAGTTATGATTTAAATAAAAAATCTAATTTTTTTACTTTTTGTGAATTGGTAATAAAAAGACGCATAATCGATTTTATCAGAAAGAATTCGAAAAACAGCCGGGTTTTTCCCTTCTCAAGTATGGGTGACTTCAATGAGTTTGAATCAAAGTATCTTGTTTCCGATTCACATTTAAACTACGAGAATGCTGAGGTAGAAGAGGATATAATTGTATTTAAACAAAAATTGGCAAAATACGGGATTACCATACTGGAACTGGCTAAGAGTTCTCCTAAACATAAAGACTCGAGAAGTCTGTGTGTGGAAATTGCCAAGGTATTAGCAGAAGATAATGAACTGTATGGTAAGCTGAAAAAAAACAGAAATATCCCACGAAATGAACTTTTAAAGAGGGTTAATGTACATAGAAGAACTATAGAGAATAACAGAAAATTTATTATAGCTGTGTGTCTGATATTGAGAAGCAATCTTGAAATATCAAAAAAGTTTTTTAGTTTAATGGAAAGAGGAGGGGAACATCATGAGTAACATAGGTATCGTATATGAAATAATTAAGAATGATGTTGTAGTTCTCACTCCTGAGGGTGAGTTCGTAATAATAAAACGAAAGAAAGATGATGTATCGTTAGGTATGGCAATTGAATTTGATGATTCATCTATCCGAAGCAAACGGAACAGCATGCTTAGCTATTTTCCTTTGGTTTCGGCAATTGCTGCTTTAATAGTAATAGGTTTTATATTTGCATATCCGGCAAAAATATCTGATTTTAATAGCAGTGTGTTTGCATATATCGATATAGACATAAATCCAAGTGTGGAACTTGTTGTAGATAAGAAGGGAGTTATAATCGCAACATCACCATTGAATGATGATGCAAAAGCTTTATTAGGAGACATAATGGTGAAAGGACAGCCTGTACACGAGGCGCTCAGTGATATTGTTGAAGCGTTTGGAGATAGTGGCTATATAAGTCTTGACAGCGATAATATGTTAATGATATCGGTGTCGTTGAATCAACAAAATAGTGAATATATGAAGGATGCAGATATTGCGGCAAAAAAAGTTGATGAAATATTATTTAAAATGCATAAAGAAATTATGGTTATGTCAGATAAGAAAGGCATAATGCTAGACCCTGTAATAGTGAAAATATCAAGTAAAGAGAGAGCGGAAGCCAAAGAGCATAATTTGTCCATGGGAAGATATCATCTGTATGTTGAATCGAAGCAGTATGGGTTGGATATTGAATTGAGTAACCTGAACAATATAAAGATTTCTGAATTGTTCGGGGATTTGAAGAATAGCGGGCTTCAGACTCTGGCACCAACTCTTGATTTAAATATACCGGATGCATCCAGAATTGGCGGTGGTGCTTTGAAAATACAGCACTACAGCATTGACAAGCAGATAGATACGCAGGGTATCAATTATACTTTTACAATTGTAAATAACGGTACTGATACTATTGATCTCAGAAATGTAAAGGTCAGGTACTATTTTTGGGAAGAGAATAATGAAGCTTTGAATTTTGCAATATATTACTACGGAGCAGGAGAAGAAAGCGATGTTCATGGCGAATTTTACGATATACCTGAGGGTTATAAAGCAAACAAATACTTGGAAATTACATTTTCAAACGGGATAGCTAATCCGGGAGATGTAATACATGTTAGAGGTATTTTTCACTATGAAGACTGGAGCAGGTTTGACCAGAGTGACGATTACTCATTCAATCCTGAAGCTGAAGAATTTGTTGACTGGGGAAAGATGACAATATATATTCAAGATAAGCTTATTTGGGGCGAAGAACCATAAAACGACACATTATAAGGGATTAGGGATTAGAGATTAGAGTTTAGGGATAAGGGATAAGGGATAAGGGATAAGGGATAAGGGATTAGAGATTAGAGATTATGGAATAGAGGTTAGTAACTCAACTTTCCCACAGTATTTATGGGCTCTTTACCACTAACGTAGCATTGCTCACCGCGGTCAAAAAGTAAACTTTTTGCCCTTAACTTGTGAGCAACTAGAGCCTCAAAATACTATAAGTGGGAAAGTTGAGTTAGTAATTAGTAATACTAAAAAGATGATCTATAGAAAGGAATATGTATAAATGGGTAAAGTACTGGTTTTGACAGAGAAACCTTCAGTTGGAAGGGATATAGCAAAAGTATTGAATTGCAGGCAAAACGGCAACGGTTATATAATGGGATCTGAATACATAGTAACTTGGGCTCTGGGGCATTTAGTTACACTGGCTGACCCTGAAACTTATGGCGAAAAATATAAAACATGGAGTCTTGACAGTCTTCCTATGCTACCGGATAAAATGCATCTGGTTGTTATAAAGCAGACCTCAAAGCAATATGGAGTAGTCAAAAACCTATTAAACAGAGGCGATATAGATGAATTGGTTATAGCTACCGACTCAGGGCGTGAGGGTGAACTTGTTGCGAGATGGATTATTGCAAAAGCCGGTTTCAGGAAACCTATCAAAAGGCTGTGGATATCATCACAGACAGATAAAGCTATTAGGGATGGATTTAGAAATTTAAAACCAGGGAAGGAGTATGACAATTTATTCAGATCTGCTGAATGCAGGGCAGAGGCTGACTGGCTTGTTGGTTTGAATGCTTCGCGGGCTCTTACATGCAAGTTTAATGCCCAACTCTCGGCAGGACGTGTGCAGACGCCTACACTGGCAATGATCGTACAGAGAGAGAATGAGATTAAAAAGTTTGTTCCGAAAGATTATTGGACTATAAGTGCAAAAGTAAAAGGTTTTTCAATATACTGGCAGGACAAAGCCAGTGGGCAAGCAAGGATATTTAATAAAAAACTGGCTGAGGAAATAATATCAAATATTAAAGGTTGCAATGCCGAAGTAACAGAGGTGCGAAAAGAGGCAAAAAAAGAGTTGCCACCTTTAGCATATGACCTTACGGAGCTTCAGAGGGATGCCAACCGTAGGTTTGGTTATTCGGCAAAGCAGACGCTTGGTATTATGCAGAAGCTATATGAAACTCATAAAATAGTAACGTATCCAAGAACGGATTCAAGATATATTACTGATGATATTGTTCCTACATTGGAAGAACGATTAAAAAGCGTGGCAACAGGTTTTTATGCTGAAACTGCACGCTCATTGCTGAGGTCTAAGCTGAATGTCACAAAAAGATTTGTAGATAACAGCAAGGTTACCGACCACCATGCGATAATACCTACAGAACAGCGTGTAAATTTAAGTGCTCTCGGCAACGAAGAGCGCAATATATTTGACTTGATTGTAAAAAGGTTTTTTGCACTATTAAGTCCTTCGTTTGAATATGAACAAACTACAATAAAGTTAAATGCAAATGGAGAGTTATTTCAGGCAAAAGGAAAAATCATTAAGTCAGCAGGTTGGAAAGCCGTGTATGGGATGCATGACAATATGGATGAAGATTCTGGGGAAGAGAATGAGCAGAGTCTGCCGGAGGTAAAGAAGGGGCAGATATATAAGATTGATACACCCCTTATTAATTCTGGAAAGACGAAACCCCCGGCGAGGTATACAGAGGCGACTTTACTTACTGCTATGGAGCATCCCGGGAAGTTTATCGAAAATGAGGCGCTGAGAGAAGTTCTTGATAACACAAGTGGGCTTGGAACTCCGGCTACCAGAGCTGAAATAATTGAAAAGCTGTTTAATTCTTTTTATATAGAGAGAAGAGGAAAAGAGATATTTCCGACTTCTAAGGGGGCTCAGTTGGTTGACCTTGTGCCGGAGGATTTAAAATCACCGGAACTCACAGCCAAGTGGGAGCAGAAACTCTCGGCAATAAGCAGAGGTAAGGCAAATGCAGCAGAATACATTAAAGAAATGAAGGCTTACACGGTAAAGCTTATTTCAACAATAACATCCAGCTCCAATTCATACAGGCATGATAACCTTACAAGGGAAAGATGCCCTGAATGCGGCAAATATCTTTTGGATGTAAATGGTAAGAAAGGCAGGATGTTGGTCTGTCAAGATCGTGAGTGCGGATACAGAAAAGGTATTTCACAAGTTACCAATGCACGGTGTCCTCAATGTCATAAAAGGATGGAAATGCGAGGAGAAGGAGAGGGTAAGACTTTCTATTGCGTCTGCGGATATCGCGAGAAACTTTCCGAATTTAATAAAAGAAAAAGTGAGCATGTGAATAAAAAAGATATTAGCAGGATTTTAAAACAACAGAATACAGATGACAGTATTAATACGGCATTGGCTGAAGCTTTGGCAAAATGGAAAAAATGATTGGATAAAAATGCTGTCATGTGAAAGTTTGATTTGTTATATAAAAAAGCGCTTGAGTTACAGGCGGAAAATATAGAGATAAGGCGGTGTGGTGGCTGTGGGGAGTAGAAGCGTCAGAAATAAAAAACATAAAATAATTCAGGTACTAACAGGAGGGAAATATTGGGCAGTTGTTATCTTAGTAATATTGATTTTTAGTGCGGTTTACTTCTCTGGTGCTAACATATGGAGCGGGATAAAAATATTTTTAATAGAATTATTTTGTGTGTTATTTTTGTATATATTAGTTATGAGGTTAAAGAACAGAAAGAATAGAGTAAAAGAAGACACAAGCCAAAGTGAAGATGAAAGAATTTTGTTCAATGAAGACTTGTTTGTTAAAAAGGAGACGTCCGAATTAAGAAAACTTGATGCAAGTAACTTTAACTGGATTATTGAGAAACACGATAAAAATCATACTGATGAAGAGGGTTTAAAAGAAATTTTGGATAAGAATGCGGACGAAGAACAAAATATTGCGGATGTAGGTGAAGATGTGCGCAAACAGGTTGCCGATTGGTCTAAAACAGTTGATTACTCTGGTTCTGTTTTTAGAAGGATTATTAAAAGAACATATAATTCAGATGCAGAAGAAGAAGATGATGCAGGCAATGAATTGGTTGATAATACACATAATGAAGAACATGATGATAATAAGTCGGTTATAATAGGTATAAATTTTGGGGATTTGCCCGAGAGTATGGAACAGGATTGTGATACGGATGATTAAATGTTGATTAATAACTCAACTTTCCCACAGTATTTATGGGCTCTTTGCCACTAACGTAGCATTGCTCACCGCGGTCAAAAAGTAAACTTTTTGCCCTTAACTTGTGAGCAACCAGAGCCTCAAAATACTATAAGTGGGGAAGTTGAGTTATTAACTATTAATTTTTAATTATTGTACTACATATATTTGGAGGAAGCATAATGAAAAATTTAATCAGAATTTTGAAATATGCACGACCATACTGGTGGCTTATAGGGATAACCGGTTTTAGTGTGATTGCAGTAACAGGACTCAACCTTGTCACTCCGTGGCTTGTAATGGATTTGGTATCTGCTCTGACTGAAGGACAAAGCAGTGATATGCTAAAAACATCACGGTATATAGTAATAGTGCTTATTGTAGTTTATATATTGAGAGCGATTTTTACATATTTGCAACGTTATATGAGCCATGCTGCGGCATGGAGACTTGTAGCAGATATGAGGGTCGCAGTGTATGAGCAGCTTCAAAAATTGACGTTGAGATATTATCACGACAAACAAACAGGGCAGTTAATGTCAAGAGCTATTAATGATACTGCTACATTTGAAGTGCTTATTGCACATGCGGTTCCAGACCTTGTGGCAAATGTCCTGATATTTTTAGGTATAAGTATAATTCTTTTTATAAAAAATCCACTATTGGCAGCCTTTACTCTTATACCCATCCCTTTTCTGGTAGTAGGCGGACTGGTATTTACTAAAAAAATACTACCCAACTTCCGTGAAGCACAAGGAACTCTTGCAGAGCTTAATGCGGTTGTACAGGACAATATTTCGGGAATAAAGGAAATACAGGTTTTTAATCAGCAATTCAGGGAAAAAAAGCGTGTTGAGAAAAGAGCAAGAAAATATACTACAGCTATTCTGAATGCGTTAAAATTGAGTGCAGTTTTCCATCCGTTGGTTGAAATGCTCAGTTCCTTTGGAACGGTTATTGTAGTTGGCTTTGGAGGATGGCTTGCATTAAATGGTCGTGTTTCAGCAGCGGAAATTGTAGGTTTTATTATGTATCTAGGGCTCTTTTATCAGCCTATTACCACGCTTGCAAGGGTAATGGAGGATTTGCAACAGGCTACAGCTGGAGCAGAAAGGGTTTTTGAACTCTTAGATACCGAACCGGATATAGTAGATAGTAAGGATGCTCAAGAGATCACGCATTCTGAAGGAGAAATAATTTTTGATAATGTAAGTTTTCATTATCTAGAGTCAAGTCCGGTTTTGAAAAACGTCAGTTTTACCGCAAAGTCCGGTAAAATGATAGCATTAGTTGGTCCTACGGGAGTTGGAAAAACGACAATCATTAGCCTGGTTGCACGTTTTTATGACCCGGTTTCGGGAAGAATACTTCTCGACGGAAAAGATCTGAAGGATATTACGCTGTCATCTATTAGAAATCAGATAAGCATTGTGCTCCAGGATATATTTCTTTTTAACGGTAGTGTTGCAGATAATATAGCATACGGAAGCAAAAATGCTTCAGTTGATGACATTGTGAGAGCTGCAGAAATTGCCAGGGCACATGATTTTATAAGCGAACTGCCGGAAGGATATGATACAGTTATAGGAGAAAGAGGCGTTAAGCTGTCAGGCGGTCAGAAACAAAGATTGTCTATAGCTAGAGCAGTTTTGCGCAATTCGCCCATTTTGATTCTCGATGAAGCAACAGCAGCTGTGGATGTGCAAACAGAGGAAGAAATCCAGCAGGCAATACAGGAATTGGCTGGAAGCCGTACAATTATAGTTATTGCACACAGATTGTCAACAGTAAAACAAGCAGATCTTATTCTGGTTTTTAAAGATGGAGAGATTGTGGAATCAGGAACCCATCAGGAACTTATAAGCTATGGAGGCTTATACCGTGAATTGACTAAAGTAAAGACTGTTGATACTATATAACTCAACTTTCCCACAGTATTTATGGGCTTTTTGCCACTAACGTAGCATTGCTCACCGCGATCAAAAAGTAAACTTTTTGCCCTTAACTTGTGAGCAACCATAGCCTCAAAATACTATAAGTGGGAAAGTTGAGTATATAAGCTATTTTATAATTATCTGTGTGCGTTGGCTTGTATATTTTTTTTAACAAGGTGATTATTTACTTTATCTACCTTTGTCTATATTGAATGTGATAAAGGTAGATAAAGTAAATATGTTTTCGGAGCTTTATAAAAATGAATTAAAAGTTAAGTATTATTCACTATTAAAAAGGATATAATGTTATCGAGGAGAAAAAGCGCTATAAATTGATTTATTGTTGAAATTTGTCGTTTATGCATACTTGAATAGTATAGTGAATTGGTGATATATTGTTAAAGCTGTCGCTGATGAGTTGTTGATAACGCTAGCAAGCTAAAGGGTAAAATTCTTTAAGCAGATTGTTGAAAATTGTTAACATGAAATATGTTGACAGAATTCGAGCGACATGATAGTATTAGTATCTGTGCTAATGAAGCAGAGATAAAAAAGCCGAAAGGCAATAGAGGTTATTGATATAACCGATGGACTTTGAAAAGTGAACAGTGTAAGAAAAGTAAT
>CAYPCH010000008.1:0-55249 GCA_964409165.1 uncultured Oscillospiraceae bacterium
AGCTTAAGAAAAAACCTGATCTGGGATATGAAAAGGTTTTCAAAGCAATTATTGAAAAGGATGAAAAGATGCTTGACGAAGGATTACGGTATCTGATTGACAGGCATAAGACTAATAAGGAGTACAAAGGTACTCCTGACGAACTTTTTAGTATACCAGCTGTAGCACTTGCAAAATTAGCAAAACTTAAGGGAATAAAAGTTGAAATTGATGATGAGATAGCTCCGGCAGAGGTAATTGAAAAACATGAGGTTAATTATGAATTATTGGATTTTCTGAAAATGGGGGAAAACATGCTTAAATAATTAGAGAATATTTGTAAATAGGTAAGACGGATGATACTTAAATCTGGCTTACCTTTTTTACAATCCTAACATTCTATAATTTGTAAAATCGACATATCAAATAACTGTTTACCAAACAAGTGCAAGTGCAAACAAATTTTTGACATGGCTAAAAAATACAAGTATACTATTATGAGGTGTTAAATGTTTTAGAGATGAATTTATGTAATTGAAGAAAATTTGTATAATGTTTGGTATTAAAAGCAATTGAAAGTACGGAAAGGATTGTGCGCATGATTTCTAAAGTAAAGACACTAGGCCTTATGGGAATTGACGGCTATGTGATTATAGTGGAGACAGACATAAGCAACGGATTGCCGTCGTTTGATATGGTGGGTCTAGGAGACACGGCAGTTAAGGAATCAAAGGAGCGTGTAAGGGCAGCAATTAAAAATGCGGGATTGGAGTTTCCCATAAGAAGAATCACTGTAAATCTTGCGCCAGCTGACAAGAAAAAGGAAGGGTCTGCGTTTGACTTGCCCATAGCACTTGGGATTCTGACTGCTACACAACAGATAATAAACAGAGATATGGATAACTATGCTTTTTTGGGTGAATTATCACTAGACGGAGAAATTAAGCCAGTCAAAGGGATACTGCCTATGGTGATAAGTGCAAGACATGAAGGAATAAAGAATATAATACTGCCTTATGAAAACGCTGATGAGGCAGCGGTAGTAAAGGATATAAACATTTTACCTGCAAAGAGTATTGATGAAGTTGCAAAATATTTAAATGGGAAGGCTGAATTAAATAGACACGTTATTGATGTTGATGCACTTTTTGGGAACAACATTGTTTACGATTTGGATTTTGCAGATGTGAAAGGGCAGGAGAATGTGAAGAGAGCTTTGGAGGTTGCAGCATCCGGCGGTCACAACTGTATCATGATAGGCTCGCCCGGCTGTGGAAAAACTATGATTGCCAAGAGGCTTCCCTCAATACTTCCGTCTATGACATTTGAAGAGGCACTGGAAGTAACAAAAATACACAGTATTGCAGGAACATTGCAGTCGGATACTTCTCTTATAACTCAAAGACCGTTCAGGTCACCTCATCACACCATTTCCAATGTTAGCCTTGTTGGTGGAGGCAAAACCCCAAAACCTGGTGAAATAAGCCTTTCGCATTTTGGAGTTTTATTTCTGGATGAACTGCCCGAGTTTAACAAAGATGCACTGGAGGTTTTAAGGCAGCCTCTTGAGGATGGAGTAGTGACCATTTCAAGAATAAATGCAACACTTACTTATCCGGCAAGGACGACCCTTATCTGTGCTGCAAACCCCTGTAAATGTGGTAATTACTTTGATGAAACAAAAGAGTGCACCTGTACTCCCAATCAGGTACGCCAGTATTTGGGCAAAATGTCGGGACCTTTACTGGACAGAATCGATTTGCATATAGAAGTTGCGTCGGTTAAGTACAAAGACCTTGACAGCCAGGAAGATGAAGAAAAATCAAGTGCTATAAGGGAAAGAGTAAACAGGGCAAGGAAAATACAGCAGGAGAGATACAGGGACTTAAATATATATTCCAATGCAGAGCTCACGCCATCATTAATAAAGAAGTTTTGTAAACTTGATGATAAATGCAAGGGGATTTTAAAAAATGCTTTTGACAGGCTGGGGTTAAGTGCAAGAGCACATAACAGGATTCTTAAGGTTGCCCGTACCATTGCAGATATGGATGAAAATGAGAATATAAAAGCTAGTCATCTCTTAGAAGCAATACAGTATAGGAGTCTCGACAGGAAAATGTCGTAAATATACATTAAAAATTTTTAGTGTTATCTGCTTTTTACAATTAAGTTTTATAAATATTATGGTGAAAAAAATAAATTAATAACTTGACTCAATTCGCAATACGTGATAAATTGATTGCGTTAATTTATCGAAATATGAAACCTGTATAACTAATGCATTTATTAATAAATACGATATACTAATAAAGAATGTGATTTTTTATAGAAGTATTTTGTGTGGAGCTGAAGGAGTATAGAAATGGCGGATAACAAGCAGTATTGGACTTGGCTGAGTTCTGTTCCTGGAATAGGTTCTGTGAAGTCCAGAAAGCTTTTAGAGTATTTTGAAAAACCTTTAAATGCATGGGTGGCAAAGGAAGACGAGTTTAGAAACCTTCCTTTTCTTAATCCCGCTGATATAGTCAATCTAACTGATAATAGGATAAAAGAGAGGGTCAAAAGTCATCTGGATAACTTATATAAGCTTGATATAAAAGTTATAACTATTGAAGACCCATTATATCCATATTATTTGAAAAATATATACGATCCGCCGATTGTGATTTATTTAAAAGGAAGCATACTTGAAAATGAAAAATACCTGGCCATTGTAGGTTCTAGAAAAGCAACCTCCTATGGGCAGGGTATGGCACAAAAAATAGCCTCTGAGCTGACAAGATACGGTATTACTGTAGTAAGCGGTATGGCAAGGGGAATTGACACATATGCTCACAAAGGGGCACTTGAATCGGATGGAAGAACAATAGCAGTTTTAGGTTGCGGGCTTGATATTGTATATCCCTATGAGAATAAAAAACTTATGGATAATATAATCATGAAAGGTGCCTGTATATCAGAATATATGCCCGGTACAGCACCTCTTCCCGGTAATTTTCCAGCAAGGAACAGGATAATAAGCGGTATGTCTCTCGGTGTTATTGTTATTGAGGCCGGTGAAAGAAGCGGCTCGTTGATAACTGCGAATTTTGCGCTTGAACAGGGAAGGGAAGTGTTTTCCCTGCCAGGTAATGTTAACAGTATAAATAGCACGGGAACAAATAAACTAATCAGAGAAGGAGCTAAAATAGTTACAGGAATTGAAGATATTCTTGAAGAAATAAACTTAAGCTTCAGTGAAGAGAAAATTAAAAATTTTTTTACAAGCAAGCTACAGGATAACAACCTTTTAAAAGGTCTGGATGATGATGAGAAAAAAGTAGCTTTGAGCCTCAAATTGGAGCCTATGCATATTGATTCCATTTCAAGAAAGACTGGTCTTGATATAAAGATGATAAATTCTATTCTTGTTATGCTTGAGCTCAAAGGTGTTGTTGAACAGGCTCCTGGAAAGATATTTAAGATGAGAACATAAATAATAAATTGCAAAATGTTTAGATATAATACTATAATCTATAGTTAAGTACACAAATATAACTGGAGGAAAAAAATGGCGGATAAATTGGTTATTGTTGAGTCTCCCGCAAAGGCAAACACAATAGGAAAGTTTTTAGGAAAAGATTATAAAATAGTAGCATCAGTAGGTCATGTCAGAGACCTTCCAAAGAGTCAGATTGGAGTGGATGTGGATAATAATTTCGAGCCTAAGTATATAACCATCCGGGGTAAGGGTGAAGTTATTTCTAAGCTTAAAAAAGAGGCAAAGAATGCGAAGAAAATCTTTCTGGCAACCGACCCTGACCGCGAAGGAGAGGCAATTTCATGGCATCTGGCAAATCTGCTTCGTATTGATAATACTGAAAAATGCAGAGTTACTTTTAATGAAATAACTAAAAATGCAGTGAAGAATGCAATTAAGACTCCACGTGAAATAGATATGGATCTTGTTGATGCACAGCAGGCAAGAAGGATTTTGGACAGGATAGTAGGTTATAAAATCAGTCCATTGCTCTGGAAAAAGGTTAAGAAGGGTTTGAGTGCGGGGAGAGTTCAATCTGTGGCTTCCAGGCTTATATGCGATAGAGAGGAAGAAATAGAGAATTTTACTCCGGAGGAATACTGGAGCATAACGGCAATGCTTGCCAAAGACGGAGTAAAAGCTCCATTTGAAGCAAAGTTTTACGGTAATGGAAAAAATAAGATAGAGCTTAAGAAGGAAGAAGAGGTACAAAAGATCCTTAAAGATATAGGAAAAAAATTGTTTGTTGTTCAAAAGGTAAAGAAAGGCGAAAAGAAAAAAGCCCCCAATGCACCTTTTATTACAAGTACAATGCAGCAGGAAGCATCGAGAAAGCTTGGTTTTACAACAAAGAAAACTATGATTGTAGCCCAGCAGTTATATGAGGGCATTAATATAAAAGGAGTCGGTACAAGCGGTCTTGTCACTTATATACGTACTGATTCAACACGTATTTCCAATGAAGCGCAGAAGGACACCGAAGAATTTATCAAGGAAAAGTACGGAGAAAAATACCTTCCGGAAGAAAAGCGTGTTTACAAGAACAAATCGGCGTCACAAGACGCGCATGAATGTATCAGACCTACAGATGTTAAAATGACTCCTGAATCTGTAAAGGCTTCCCTGTCGAAAGAGCAGTATAAGTTATATAAACTTATATGGGACAGATTTGTTGCAAGCCAGATGGCTTCAGCAATATATGATACCATAAGTGCTGATATTGAAGCTGGAGGCTATATATTTAAGGCAAATGGCTCAAGCATCAAGTTCAAGGGTTTTATTACTCTGTACCAGGAAGGAAAGGATGAGGATACTGAAGACGGTGAACTTATATTGCCTGACCTTGTTGAAGGTGAAAAGCTGAAGCAGAAAAAGATTGAGCCTAAGCAGCATTTTACTCAACCGCCCCCAAGGTACACAGAGGCGAGCCTTGTAAAAACTCTTGAAGAAAAAGGAATCGGAAGACCGAGTACTTATTCTCCGACCATCACTACAATTCTTGCCAGAGGATATATTGTTAAGGACGGCAAGACTTTGGTGCCTACAGAGTTGGGAAGAATAGTGACTGATATAATGAAGAAGTATTTTGAGGACATTGTCGATATTGAGTTTACCGCACAATTGGAAAAAAAGCTGGATGATGTGGAGGAAGGCTATAAAAAATGGGTGGAAGTTATGCAAAACTTCTACAGCCAATTTGCTAATGTATTAAAGGATGCAGAGTCTCAGATAGGTAATATTGAAATACCCGATGAAGTCACAGAAGAAATATGTGAAAAATGCGGGAAGAATATGGTAATAAAATTAGGAAGGTATGGTAAATTTCTTGCATGTCCTGGTTTTCCGGATTGCAGAAATGCAAGACCGATTTTAGAAGACTCAGGTGTGCTCTGCCCGAAATGCGAAGGCAAGGTGTATATTAAAAAGACTAAAAAAGGCAGAAAATATTTTGGGTGTGAGAATAATCCCAAATGCGATTTTATGACTTGGGACAGACCGACAACGGAAAAGTGTCCGAAATGTGCAAGCTTCCTTGTTAAAAAGTTTTCCGGCAAAAAAGTTCAGTACAAGTGCATAGGTGAAAACTGTGACTATACTAGATTAGAAGAGAAAAAGGAAGAAGAGGGGAAGGAATGATTATTTGCGCTTTTTCATGGGGATTGAGTGGCGACAAATAAGGACTGAAGTAAAATGCGGTGGTAGTTATTTACAAAACAGTGGAAGAAAGAAGAATTGTTGAGAGGTAGATTTATGACTGATTATGTAAACATTATAGGTGCCGGACTTGCAGGATGTGAAGCCGCTTGGCAGACGGCGAAAAGGGGCATAAAGGTAAGGCTTTATGAAATGAAGCCTAAATCATTTTCTCCGGCACACCACCTTGACACTTATGCAGAACTGGTTTGCAGTAATTCCCTTCGTTCAGACCAGCTTGAGAATGCTGTGGGTCTGCTGAAAGAAGAAATGAGACAATTGGATTCAATAATTATGAAGTGTGCGGATGAAACACGGGTTCCGGCAGGTGGAGCGCTTGCGGTGGACAGGAGCGGATTTTCCGCATTGGTAACCGATTATATAAAGAATAACAAAAATATAGAAGTAATAAATCAGGAAGTTAAAGAGATACCTAAAGAGGGTATTACAATTATAGCTTCAGGTCCTCTGACATCGGAGGCGCTTTCCGAAAATATAAAAGAGCTTATAGGAGAAAGCTATTTGCATTTCTTTGATGCAGCAGCACCTATAGTAACCTATGAATCCATAGACATGTCAAAGGCTTTTAAGGCTGCACGCTATAACAGAGGTACAGAGGACTATATAAACTGCCCGATGGAGAAGGATGAATACGATAGGTTTCGTAATGAACTTGTAAATGCGGAACTGGCAGATATCAAGAGTTTTGAAAGAGAAGTAGTGTTTGAAGGATGTATGCCTGTTGAAACCATGGCGAAAAGAGGAATTGATACTTTGCGCTTTGGTCCGTTAAAGCCTGTGGGACTTGTAAATCCTAAAACAGGGAAAGAAGCTTATGCAGTTGTACAGCTAAGGCAGGATAACAGCGAGGGAACACTTTACAATATTGTTGGTTTTCAAACCCGCTTAAAATGGTCCGATCAGAAAAGAGTGTTTAGATTGATACCCGGGCTTGAAAACGTGGAGTTTGTCAGACTTGGCGTCATGCACAGGAATACCTTTTTGAACTCGCCGAGGCTTCTTGCTTCTAGTTATCGGTTCAGAAACAATCCAAGCATTTATTTTGCAGGACAAATCACCGGGGTTGAAGGTTATGTTGAGTCGGCTTCATCAGGACTTATAGCAGGTATTAATGCTTCCATGAACATTCTTGATAAAAGTGAGGTTGTTTTTCCGGGAAATACTGCAATAGGAGCATTAAGCAGATACATTTCAGATGAAAATATTAAAGACTTTCAGCCGATGAATATAAACTTTGGTTTGATGGATAATCCGGGAATTAAAATCCGGGATAAAAGGAAAAGAAATTATGAAATTGCAGTAAAAGCTGTTGATACAGTAAAAAAAATCAGTGAGAATTTATAGCAAATAGCAAAATTTTATTGTCTACTGTTGTTTTTTTTAATAAATTATGTTAGTATCTATATTAAGCAATGGTAGTAAATAGTATTTGCTTGAACAGCATGTTAGGGATTTCATTGCAAGCAGTTCTTTGTTGAAGTTTTTTCAGCGTCTTACAGATAATGTTCACTTATTTATTTATTTTGTAATCGCAAGGCTTAATTTACCAGGGGTTTTAAAAAAAATACTATAGGAAACAGCATTATTATGTCGAAATATATTAATAAAGAATATATTAAGGAATAACTAAAAATTAATATAGGGTTTTTTAGGTATTCCTAAGCATGAAGGAGGAGAGTCCAATGCTTGAAAGAATATTGTCCGGTTCAAAGGTCATGGAAAAGTCATTGGATGCAGCTTTGTTACGAAATGATGCAATTTCACATAATATTGCAAATGTTGATACTCCGGGATATAAAAGAAAAACGGTATCCTTTGAGGAACAGTTGCGCAATGCTATAAGTGAAAACAGCGTTAGAGGAGCAAGAACAGACCCTAGACACATACCTGTGGGAAGCAAAAATGTAGATGACTTGGAAATAAGGGTTGCCGAGGATAAAAAGCCTTTGGATATGAGGCTTGACGGAAACAATGTAGATATAGAAAGTGAAATGGCACAGATGGCAAAGAATACAATAAAATATAATGTCCTTTCCGATAGGATTTCCGGATATTTTAGGAAGATGAAATCGGTAATAAGCGAAGGGAGAAGATAATAAATGGGATATTTTAGTGCTCTTGATGTAGGAGCTTCTGCTCTTACGGCTCAAAGACTTCGTATGGACACTATTTCTCAGAACATTGCCAATGCAAATACAACCCGGTCTGAAAACGGACAACCTTACAGAAGAAAAACCGTTATTTTTGAAGAGAAGTCAGGTTCTAGCTCATTTTCTGAATACCTTTCTAAAAGTAGCAAAGACAACATAGCAGGCAATGGAGTAAGGGTTGCACGAATAGTAGAGGATCAGACACCGTTTAAGAGAATGTATGACCCAGGACACCCCGATGCAGATGAAAACGGTTTTGTTTTGTTGCCGAATGTTGATGTTATTACTGAAATGGTTAACATGATTTCAGCTACAAGGGCTTATGAGGCCAATGTTACTTCTATAAATACTACAAAGTCAATTGCAATGCAGGCTCTCAGTATAGGTAAATAAAACATGGAATATCTAATCCTGCACGGTTTTTTAGTCAAATAAATCTTAGGTTTATTCCTTTTTAAGGAGGTCTTTGTGGCTATAAACAGTATAAGTGGTTTGGATACGTTGTCATCAATAGCAAAAAGTAAGATTGATACTGATAAAAGCAGTAACGACATTATAGGTAGTTTCAGTGATTACCTGAAAAATGCCATTTATAATGTCAGCAACCTGGAGAGGGATTCAGAAAGACTTACAGAAGAGTTTGCCGCAGGTAAAACCGATAATATTCATCAGGTTATGATAGCGGCACAGAAATCTGAAATTGCACTTCAATTTACTATGGAAATAAGAAACAAAATCATGGATGCTTATCAGGAGATTATGAGAATGCAAATTTGACTCTACGTTATATGATTCATAAAGATGAATACTGCTAATAGAGGGTGGTGAATTTATGCCTGAGTTTTTAACAAGGTTACAGCGGCAATTGACTGAGGTTTGGAAAAACCTTGAGAAGTCACAGAAACATAGGATTTACATAACATCAGGCATTTTGATATTAGTAATAACTATAGGTATAATTATGCTCACCAGAACTACATATGTTCCGCTTATGATCATTGATGATCCCAAAGATGCGGCGGAGATCGAAAAGGTATTGCAGGAAAAGAATATCAGCTACAAGCATGGAGACATTGGAAGAATACTTGTTGATTCAAAGGATAAAAACAAAGCTGAATTTGCTGTTGCCTCCGCAGGTCTTACTTCAAGCGGAATGACCTTTGAAGATGCGTGGAACCTTGTTAATATAACATCTACAGAGAGCGATAAAAAACATTTGTGGCAGAATTTTAAGAAGAACAGCCTTATAGCCAAGCTGAAAATGTTTGACAATGTAAAAGATGCAGACGTTGATCTGACTGTCCCGAAAGATACAATGTTTTTTTCAGGAAATGATTCGGATGTAGCTAAGGCCTATGTAAGGATTAAGCCCAAGGGAGAGATTACCTCTGAGCAGGTTCAAGGGATAGTAAGTGTTGTGGCGTCATCGGTAGAAGGGCTGGATCCTAAAAATGTCACTGTAGTTGATAGCAATTTTAATATTCTCAACTCAGAGATGACAGGGGATATAGGTATAACTAGCAATCAATACAAGTTAAAGCAAAAGATAAAGGACGAAATAGAAAAGAGTGTAAAAAGACTTTATGCAGCACGTAATGGTATTTTTGACGATATCAGTGTTGTTGCGAACCCTGTTCTTGATCTGGATAAAGTGAAATCTACAAAGAATGAGATTGTAAAACCGACAGACTTAGAAGAGGCTATCATAAGCAGCGAGGATAGGAAAGAGACCCTTGTAAACGATGCTCCGAACGGTGCTCCCGGAATGGACAGTAATCCGGGAAATGTACCGACTTACCCTATTCAGGGTGGGGAAAACTCTTCTTATGATAATTCTGTCAAAATACGAAACTATGACTATACAAGGATTTTAACCGAGGAAGAAAAAGCTTTTGGCACAGTAGATCCTGAAAAATCGTCAATGACCGTAGCACTTTTGTACGGACAGAGAGTTAAGGATGACAGCTTGATTACTCAGATATTTATGGAACAGGTAAAGCAGGATGTAAGTAATGCAACCGGTATACCAGTTGCAAACATATCAGTTAACAAATATCCTCTTGCACCGATAGAAGATATAGCTGAACCTATTACCGATAGAATTAAAGAACTTGTTGATACTTATGGTTTCTTTGTACTTATGCTCATACTTATTATTGGGCTGATGTTTGCGGTGCGTCCTAGAAAACGCGAAGATGAAGAATCTGAGCTTGTACCGGAGCTTGCAACTGCTGTAGGGCCGAAATTTATAATACCTGATGATGAAAATTTACCTGAAATAGATATTGAAGAACGCTCAGAAGTCAAGAAACAGATAGAAAGGTTTGTAAAACAGAAACCGGAGGCTGTTGCTAATCTTTTGAGAAACTGGATTTCTGATGATTGGGATTAAGACTTTGTAACTTTTGATTAGGGGGTAGTGGACTGTGGTTCGAGGTGGAACATACAAGTCAGATATATCGGGAAAAGAAAAGGCAGCAATGTTGCTTATAGCACTTGGACCCGAAAGGTCCGCGGAAATTTTCAAGCACCTTAAGGAAGATGAAATTGAGCAACTGACGCTGGAAATAGCAAACATCAGAACTGTAACTCCTGAAGAGAAGGAGAAGGTTTTGGAGGAGTTTTATCAGATTTGTCTGGCGCAGGAATACATAGCCGAAGGCGGCATAGGCTATGCAAAAGAAATACTTGAAAAGGCTTTGGGGACTCAGAAGGCGCTGGATGTTCTAAACAAGCTCACAGTTTCCCTTCAGGTAAGACCTTTTGACTTTGTGCGTAAGGCGGATCCGTCACAGCTTTTAAACTTTATTCAGAACGAGCATCCCCAGACAATAGCTTTGATTCTTGCATATTTAAAGCCTCAGCAGTCTTCCGCGGTACTGTCTGAACTGCCCCAAGATAAACAGGCTGATGTTGCAAGAAGGATTGCTACCATGGACAGGACATCTCCAGAAGTTATTAAAGAAGTTGAAAGGGTTCTTGAAAAGAAGCTTTCAACCCTTGTTACAGAAGATTTTACTGCTACAGGCGGTGTTCAGGCTATAGTTGACATATTGAACAGCGTTGATAGAGGTACGGAAAAATATATTATGGAGACCCTTGAAATCGAGGATACGGATCTTGCTGAGGAAATCAAGAAAAGGATGTTCGTATTCGAAGATATACTTTCATTGGACAATCGCTCAATACAGAGATTCTTGCGTGAGGTTGAAAACAACCAGCTTGCAATTGCCCTTAAAGGAACCACAGAGGAAGTACAGAGCAAAATATACGCAAATATGTCCAAGAGGCTTGTGGAAATGGTCAAGGAAGATATAGAGTTTATGGGTCCTGTAAGGCTTAAGGATGTTGAGGATGCACAGCAGAAGATTGTAAACGTAATAAGAAAGCTTGAAGACGCCGGAGAAATAGTTATTTCAAGAGGCGGAGGAGATGAGATTATTGTATAACAAGATATTCAAGAGTAATCAGATAAGTATTGGCGGACCAGTTAAGATAAGGGCTCCTTTAAACTTCCAGACAATAAAAAGAGTAGGGGAGCATGATAAACAGGGTGAAGACTTAAGAGATGAGGATTATAGAGAAGAAAATATCAGTCAAACATTGGAAGAACTTGTAGAGAAGGCAAAGCAGGAGGCTCAGGATATAATAAAAGAGGCTGAGTTTGAGGCTGAAAGTATAATTGTGAATGCGAAGACTGAAGCGGAAGAGTTAGTGCTTTCGATTCTTGATGAAGCAAAGAATGATGGCTTTGAGAAAGGCTATAAGGAAGCCAAAAGCCTATATGAGGATTTGCTTCAGGAAGCGGAAAGTACTAAAGAGCATGCTGAAACAGAATACAAGGAAGTGCTCGAAGGCATAGAAAAAGATGCGATAAATGTAATATTGGAAATAGCAAGAAAGGTTATAGGAACGGAGATTGAGTTGAACAAGGAAAATTTACTGTCGCTGGTCAGACAGGGGTTTGAACGATGTTCAAACAGAGACGATGTTATTGTCAAAGTTTCTTCTTCGGATTTCGACTTTCTTACGGATAACAAGGATAAACTCCTTTCAATGGTAGAAGGCATAGGGCAACTTGATATAAAGAAAGACCCTTCCATGAAATCCGGGTCTTGTGTGATTGAAACTCCTTATGGAACTGTTGATGCAGGAATACATACAAAGCTTAATAAGATTGAAGAAGCATTTTATAAGGTTATGGCAAGGTAGTAAGTAATCAATTGGGGGTAATATGATAAATATTGATTTTACAAAATACCATGAAATTCTTGATAAATCAGACTTTATTGAATATACGGGCAAGGTTTCAAAGATAGTAGGACTTACTATAGAGTCGGATGGACCTGAAGCAAATATAGGAGAGTTATGTAAAATACATGCACAAAGGGGCAGAAAGATAATAAGCTCTGAGGTTGTTGGATTTAAAGACAGCAAGGTGCTTTTAATGCCATTAGGAGAAATGAGCGGAATAGGACCGGGAAGTACAGTTGTTGCTACCGGTGATTTTCTTTCTATAGGGGTTGGAAAAGGACTTATAGGCAGGGTAGTAGATGGTATGGGTACTCCCATTGACGATAAAGGCATGATAGAGGAAGAGGGGTTTTATCCTGTAAACAACAAACCTCCACACCCGTTGCAGCGTAATAGAATAAAAGATCCCCTTCCTTTAGGGGTTAAAACAATCGATGGGTTGTTAACTGTGGGAAAGGGTCAAAGGATAGGGATTTTTGCAGGGAGTGGGGTTGGTAAAAGCACTCTTATTGGTATGATTGCAAGAAACACAAAGGCAGATGTGAACGTAATAGCGTTGATCGGTGAAAGGGGCAGGGAAGTCAGGGAGTTTATAGAAAAGGACCTTAAGAAAGAGGGGCTTGCCAGATCGGTAGTAGTAGTTGCAACGTCGGATCAACCAGCGCTTATAAGGTTGAAAGGAGCTCTTATGGCTACTGCAATTGCAGAGTACTTTCGGGATCAGGGAAAGGATGTGCTTCTTCTTATGGATTCACTCACCAGGTTTGCAATGGCTCAGAGGGAAATAGGTCTTGCGATAGGCGAACCTCCTGTATCAAGGGGATACACGCCTTCTGTTTATGCAACCCTTCCAAAGCTCTTGGAAAGGGCAGGGAATTCGGGGAAGGGCTCAATAACCGGGCTTTATACAGTCCTTGTAGACGGAGATGATTTGACTGAACCGGTAACAGATACCGCAAGAGGCATACTTGACGGACATATAGTCTTATCAAGGGCTTTAGCCAATAGGAATCAATATCCGGCAATTGACGTGTTGGCCAGTGTAAGCAGGGTTATGAGTGATATTATAAGTGACGAGCATAAGAAGACAGCCAATGAAATAAAGAAAATAATGGCTATATACAGGGATGCTGAAGACCTAATTAATATTGGTGCATATGTAAAGGGCAGCAATGAAAAAATTGATTATGCAATAGATAAGATAGATAATATTTTAGGATTTATCGAGCAGGGGGTTCACGACAAGTATTCATATCAGGAAGTGGTAGAGATGCTTGAGAGCATTACTAAATCTACTTGACTCAACTTTCCCACAGTATTTATGGGCTCTTTGCCACTAACGTAGCATTGCTCACCGCGGTCAAAAAGTAAACTTTTTGCCCTTAACTTGTGAGCAACCAGAGCTTCAAAATACTATAAGTGGGAAAGTTGAGTATATCGAACGCTATAAAGGTTTTACACTTTGCTCTAAATTTTCTTATGTATAATAATTGGTACGAAATTTATTTGTGATTAATGAGGTATGAATTGGGTGAGGTGAAGTGGGTAAATTTGTTTTCAGACTGCAAGCTTTACTGAATGTAAAACATCAAATGGAAAATGCACTGAAGAATGAGCTGGGGAAAGCCATGCAGGAGTTGGAACATCAAAAAGATATATTAAAACAGATTGAAAATGAAAAAGAGATATGTATAGATAAAATAAATAACAGCTCATCAGAAGGTGTGTCTGTAGGAATGCTTCGTGAATACAGTTCCTATATTTCTTATTTGATTGAAAAGGCTGAGTTTCAAAAAGAGAATATTAATATTGCAAAAGATAATGTCGATAAATATAGAGAGCAGCTAATTAAAGTAATGCAGGAAAAAGAAATGCTTGAAAAACTTAAAAGTATGAAGTTTGAAGAATACAGAAAGGAACAGATGCAACAGGAGCAAAAATTGAATGATGAGCTTGCAAGTTATAAATATATGAATCAAAATTCTTGAATAAGCTGTTGTTTGGAGAAGAAATGGATGTTGAGAACTAAAGATGATATTCCTTTTGTAAATTAAATGTGAATTCAGGAGATAAAAATGGCAGCAAAAAAAAAGGAAAAGGATAACATAAGTCCCATGGCGCAAGGAAGCGAACCCAAACAAAAGAAAAACAGAGGTATTCTGTTTGGAGTACTTGCGTTATTGTCAGCAATGGCTGTAATGGCTGTTGTTGTCGGAGGGGCTTTTTATATTATTATAAAAAACAATGTAAAAGGACTGGCTGAAGAATACAGAAATGATATAAAGAGAATACCGATTCTCAGTTTGGCACTTCCGCCGGAGCCAGAAGAATACGATCCACTAGCACCCAAAAACCTTAGTGAGGAGGAGCTACTGGATAATTACAATGTTTTCAGGAAGGAAAGAGAAGAACTCTCAAAAGAGCTTGAGAAAACCAATAAAAGAGTAAAGGAACTTGAAGGATATAAGAGCGAATCAGAAGGTTTAAAGGCTGAAAACGAAAGGATAAAAGCAGAATCAGAAGCGGAAAAAGAGAAGCTCGAAGAAGAAAAAAAGAAAATTGATGAGCTTGTTGCCTATGGTGATAAAGAAGGATTTAAGGAGTTTTTTGCCAGTGTCAATAAAGATACTGCTGAAAAGATATATCAGGAAATTTTGAGGGAGAAAATAGCAGAAGAAGGAGCAAAGAGCTTTGCTCAAATATATGAGAAAATGGATCCCGCAGCTGCTGCAAAAATATTTGAGGAACTTGGAACCCAGAAGATAGACTTGGTTGTAAATGCATTAAAGAACATGAAGAAGGAAGTGGCGGCAGAAATACTTGCCTCAATGGATGAAAGTTTTGCAGCCAAGGTCAGTGATAAATTGTCGAAAGAGTTCGGTATAAAGCTTTAACAAACCATTCCAAAGGTATAAACCATACAGGTTTATATAAAAGCAACAAGAAATGCAAAAAAAGGAGGTGATAAGATTGATAACAACACAGAGTATTTTTGCAGATATTCTAACCAAACCTGCCAGTAGTAACCCCGATGTTAAAAGGGAAAGCAGTATAAGGGAAGGAAGCCACAAGAACAGGTTCAATGATACCTTAAAAACGGTTTTAAGCGTGGGTTCAAAGGTTGACAGCCGTAGAGAAATTACTGCACAGAAAGCACATACATCAGGACAAAGAGTTGAAAACCAACAAAGTGGCAATATTAAGAGCTACCGTGAAGCGGTAAGGATTAATGAAAAGAGAAATGTTTCAGACCCACAACAGAGAAAAACAGCAAAAAGCAGTGATGATAAGGACATAAAAAGCGATTTAGAGAAAAACAGGCAAAAAACTGTAAAAGCGAAAGAAGGAATTGCTCAAGAGGCTTTAGCTCAGGTTCTGGGCATAACTTTGGATGAACTAAAAAGTGTATTGTATTCATCAGGCGTAGATCCTGCCCTATTAATGGATGAATCCAATATAGATGTTGCTGTTGAAAAGTTATCCGATTTTCTAGGGCTCAATCCTGAGCAAGAGAATATCCTTAAGGAGATAATGATCCTTACTCAAAAAGAAACTGAAGCATTTATTAAAAATCATTCAACCGGGTCAGAGGAACCTACCAGAAACAAAAGCAATGGGGGTAAAGAGGAATGGGTCAAGTTAGAAGGTGCAGTAGTAGAAGCAGAAACAATTGATGTAGAAAAAATGAAGGAGGTCAACTTGACGGAATTTGCTTCAAAGCTGAAATCAGCACTGACAGAGTTAAGCGAAATAATTGATAATGAGCCTGAAATGCTTCAAGAACAGATTTCTTTAAAAGTTGAGGATGCAGTAAGTCAGAGTAATAATAGTGAGATTAAGCATAAGCAGTCAGGCAAGGTTGGTGAAGAATCTGCCGATATCAGGAGTTTTAACCATGTGAAAAAAACTGAAAGAGCTTTTTCGAATGACAATGGAAACAGTGAGGAAGACGGAGCTCTGCAAGATGGAAAAGCTGCCGAAAAACCTGTTCTCGAACAAGTAATCAGCAAAGAAGATAATGCCCGGCAGGAAGGGTATAAAGACTTGCAATTTACCAACGCAGTATATACTGAACAGCAAAAGGAAAGTAATATTGATAGCGTAAACGGAGCTCACAGACAGGAGCATGTAGCAAGAAAAGAAATAGCATCCCAGGTGATTGAAAAAGCAAAAGTTATGCTAAGCGGTGACAAAAGTGAAATGGTTATTGACTTAAAACCGGATCACTTAGGTAAGCTTGCATTAAAGGTTGTAACAGAGAGAGGGATAGTGGTTGCGAAATTCATGGCAGAGAATGAACAGGTAAAAGCAGCCTTAGAAGCAAATATGGATACATTGAAGGAGTCGTTGGAAAAACAGGGGTTTTCAGTTCAGGAATTCAGTGTATCGGTGCGTCAGGATTCTCAAAAGCAGTTTAACTTCAATGGAAATCTATCTCAGCACTCAGGAGGGAACGGAGGAAGGACACCTTCAGTAAACACAATCAGTACTACCGGTTTTACAGAAGAAAGTCGGAAAGCAAATCCCTACGATTACAACGAAAGCAGCATAGATTTGATCGCCTGAAGGAAAGGATGATAATTTAATGTCTGTAAATGGTGTAAACAACAATAAGACATTGGAGGAAATAATCGATAGTACAACTAAAAGGGCTCAGGAAAGAAAAACTGGTGAATTGGGAAAAGATGATTTTCTGAATCTTCTGATAACCCAGCTCAGGTACCAGGATCCTATGAATCCGGTAGACGATAAGGAATTTATAGGGCAGATGGCTCAATTCAGCACGCTTGAACAAATGCAAAACATGAACGGCAGTATTTCTTCTACAAAAGCTTTTGGCATGATAGGAAAGCATATAAGTGCAAATATAGTAGATGATGCCACCTTGGAAATTGAATTTGTAGAGGGGCTGGTTGAGAGCGTAAAAATGGAGGGTGGAAAAACCTTCGTAATTGTTAATGGACATGATGTACCTGTAGAAAGAGTTATTAGCGTATCAAATGGCCATTTCGAGTATAATGACTCTAATATATCCCAGTATACAGGTATTATAGGTTACGAAGCAAAAGGAGCAGTTTACGACCCTGATGAAGGAGATATGATTTCAATAAACGGAGTTGTCAGGGAGATTTCGAAAGGACGGTATGAAAATTATGCCGTAATGGACGGAGTGTCGGTACGCATAGCAGCTATTGATACGGATATACCTGTAACGGGCTCGGAATTCAGGAAGAATTATCTTGCAGATAATATAGACAAAGCAGTTTCTGTAATAATAACAGATGATAATGGTAAACAGGTTCCTGTTAAAGGTATACTTAAAGAATTTGAAATCCAGCCTGACGGAAAAATAACTGCGGTAATTAATGGTATAAACGTACCGGTTGAAAGTATTTATAACATTAAAGAAGCTACTGTTATAGAAACAAATGCAGATTCGGTAACGGATAGGGTCTCAGAAACAGATGAAGCAGCAACTGAGGACACTGAATAAACTTAAGAAGAACTGCATCAAAATGCTTGATTGCAAAAAGTGGTCAATAGAGTAAAACACTTAAGGAAAGTGAGGTGATGGATGGTATGATTATCAACAATAATTACTACAACAATATCGGAAGGGTAACAAGAAATCAGGAGACTTCTGTTTCAGATAAGCCTAAAAATGTTCAGCAGGGAAGCTTTGAAGAAATGCTTAAGCAGAAGGTAAATGAAAACAAAGAGGTCAAATTCTCCAAACATGCGCAAATGAGGCTTCAGACTAGAAACATCACACTATCGCAGGAACAGAAGGAGAAAATTTCTCAGGCTGTGGAAAAAGCTGAAGGGAAAGGCGTTAAGGATTCGCTTGTAATGGTTGACAACATTGCTCTGGTTGTAAACGTAAAGAATAGAACAGTTGTAACGGCAGTAAACAGCAACGAGCTTAAAGAAAACGTATTTACCAACATTGACGGAGCAGTTTTTACATAATTTTATAAACAAAAGTTGTCAACTGACCGATATTTATTATAGTGTACGGATATATTGATTTCGGTAAAAAAGTAGCTGGACCCTTTCGGGAGGCTACCTATTCCTGACCGATAGAAGGAGTAGAACCCAAGGAGGTCGTTAAATTATGATGAGATCTATGTTTTCCGGTGTTTCAGGACTCCGGGCCCACCAGACAAAAATGGATGTTATAGGTAATAATATTGCCAACGTGAACACGGTTGGTTTCAAATCAGGCAGGGTAACATTTCAGGAAGTATTCAACCAGACATTAAGAGGAGCGGGTGCTCCGGATGCTGCTACAGGTCGCGGCGGAACTAATCCTATGCAGGTCGGACTTGGTATAGATGTAGGAGCTGTGGATACAATAGTTACTCGCGGAAGCCTGCAAAGGACTGACAATCCTACAGACCTATCCATTGAGGGTGACGGATTTTTTATAGTTAAAGGCGGAAATGCGGACACATACAGGTTTACAAGAGCAGGCAACTTTGGCATAGATAGATTGGGAAATCTTGTTACAGGAAGCGGTATGAATGTATATGGCTGGCAGGCGTATACAAGGGAATTGGACGGTTCGTACTCATATGATACTGAGCAGCCTATTGAACCTATAAATCTGTACTCTGATATACCCAATAAGAATAAAAGAATGATTGCCGCAAAGGCCACTACCAACGCAGTGTTTGCCGGAAACCTTGATGCAGCCAATGTTGCATTGGGAAGCGACGGAGCAGCTACAGCCGACAACATTCACTTCAGTGTTCCTCTTACCGTGTACGATTCACTGGGTAATGACTACAAAATAAACGTGAATTTTTGGAAAATAACTGCTTCTGGAGGCACCGACGGAAACAGTACATGGTCCTGGGAAATAGATCCAGGAAGTGGTCAGACTGCTTCTTCAGCCAATGGTAGTATTCAGTTTGACACTAATGGTCAAATAATTGCCGGAGAATCTGTGACACCTGAAATAATAATTACTCCCGATACAAGTGTTGGGACACAGGATATAAATGTCAAGCTAGATTTTTCAAAACTCACCATGTACGCTGCAGACAGCTCGGTAAAACCAACCAGCATTGACGGGTACTCAACTGGCTCTCTGGTTACCTTCAATATTGGCTCAGACGGTATAATAACAGGAATTTACTCCAATGGGCAACAGCAACCTTTAGGGCTTATTGCTCTAACCAGTTTTGAAAACCCTTCAGGTCTTCAGAAGGTTGGAGATAATATGTTTATCCCAACAACAAACTCGGGGAGCTTCGAGAAGGCTTCTAAAGCCGGTTCGGAAGGAGTTGGAACTCTTAATCCCGGAACCCTTGAAATGTCAAACGTTGACCTTTCAAGAGAGTTTACAGATATGATTGTAACTCAGAGAGGTTTTCAGGCAAACAGTAGAATAATAACAACCTCTGATGAAATGTTGCAGGAATTGGTTAATCTGAAGAGATAAACGCAGAAATATGGGGGTGTATAGTTAATATGCACCCCCATATACTATTATTCAATATATAATTGTGTAATATTTTCATAAAAAAATAAATTTACTATTGAGTTTTTGAGGTAAAAATATTATGATTAAGTTAAGAAGATTAAATGGTTCTTATTTTGTCTTAAATTGTGAATTGATTGAAACTCTTGAAGAAACTCCAGACACCATTATTTCGACAATAAATGGCAAGAAAATACTTGTTGCCGAAAGTATTGAAGAAATAGTCGAAAAAGTGTTACAATATAAAAGAAGTATATTTTTGCTCAATGATAAAGACTTTTAAGCAGGCCTATTGCATTCTTAAAGTATTCTGCTTCACATGTTATGCGAATATTTCCAGTGTTATTTGGTTTCCAGCAGCTATGTTGAATGCGATAAAGATTTTGCATCGCGCTTCAATTCCCTTAATGCAACATCACGAAAAGAATTTTTTCAATGTAGAATCATTTTCGTGATTAATATGGGTGAAAGAACATTACATATTTAGTTTACAAAAAACATGCATATGCATATGTAAGTTTGGTACATCTTATGCAATGTCCGATTTATATGTTTATTCAAAAGATAAGGGAGGCATATGTTTTGGAAGGTAAAAGCAGTTTTTTTGTTCTTGTTGGGATTGTAGCCTTTCTCTCATTGAGCCTTGCGCTGTTAGCTGTCTATGTTTTTTTTGTACAGGACAGGAGTCCTGAGGCAGCTCAAGGTCAGCAAAATACTCAGATAGTAGTGCCTAATGATGATGAGCTTGTCAGGGAAAAGCTGTTTGATGAAAAAACTCTTTTTAATCTCAAAAATGATGATGAAAGCAATAAAACTCCAGTAATAGTAGTAAGTATTGAGGTCTGGTATTATGGAAAGGTTAATGGAATTAAAGATACAACATTAAAGTTTGTTGCGAATAAAAGTAGACTTCAGGAAATTGTGGGTACATATTTTCAGGGACTTAAAATCCAAGATGTCTCTGATGCGAGTGCGAAAGAAAATGTCAGAAATGATCTTGTCAGGCTTATGAATGATGCTTTATTGGAAAATGAAAAAGGTAAGAACAATATTATTTATACTGTGGTATTTGATCAGTGGTTTTACCAGTAGGAGGTGGTATTGATGGGAGATATACTTTCTCAAAACGAAATAGATGATCTTCTGAAAGCACTTAATACTGGTGAAATCGATGTACACCAGATGTCCTCAACCACGGATGAAAGGAAAATAAAAGTACATGATTTCAGGAGACCAAGCAAGTTTGCCAAAGATCATATGAAAACGCTCAATATTATTCATGACAATTATGCCAGGCTTATGACGAATTTTCTTTCTGCATACTTAAGAACATTAGTACAAGTGGAGGTTATTTCTGTTGAGGCCATAGCCTATTACGAGTTCAACAACTCAATATCAAACCCGGCAGTGCTCGGTGTGGTAGATTTTTCTCCCTTATCCGGATCAATTATATTCGAGATGGCTCCTTCAATTGCATTTACATTAATTGACAGGATATTAGGAGGAAAGGGTCTTCCTATGGATAGGGTAAGAGAATTCACTGAGGTTGAGCTGGCAATTATTGAAAGAATATTTATCCAGATTCTTAACCTTATGAGGGAACCTTGGGAGAATGTTATAGCGGTAAGACCGAGGTTAGAGAAGATTGAAACAAATGCCCAGTTTGCGCAGATTATATCTGCAAATGAAATTGTTGCGCTTATAACACTTGGTGCAAGAATTGGTGAAGTTGAAGGAATGATCAACATATGCATACCTCATATGGTAGTTGAGCCTATTGTATCAAAGTTAAGCACTAAGTTCTGGTTTTCCAGCGTTGAAAAAGAGGCAAGTCAGGAAATAAAAGATACCATCGGGCTTAAGATAGAGAGTACTAAAGTTCCTGTAAAAGCAATACTTGGGAGGACAAGCATTCTTGTCAGTGATTTTCTAGAACTTACATCGGGCGATGTTATACCTTTGGATTCAACTGTAAATGGTGACCTTGAAATTCTTGTAGGAGACTTATTAAAGTTTTATGCATCTCCCGGGGTAAGGAAGAACAAAGTTGCCGTTAAGGTATCCGAAATCGTAAGAATGGAGGATGAGTAGCATGGGCGATATGTTGTCTCAAGCTGAAATAGATGCTTTATTAAAAAGAGACGATTCAGATGAAGAAAACTATAATAATGACGAGAATCTGCTCACATCACAGGAAGTAGATGCATTAGGTGAAATAGGCAACATAAGCATGGGAACTTCTGCTACCACTTTGTACAGTTTATTGGGACAACGGGTGGAGATAAGTACACCTCAGGTAGCATTGTCATCGTGGGATGAGTTAGAAGAACAATACAGTTCTTCTCATGTAGGTGTAAAAGTTGAATATACTGATGGCTTAAATGGAATGAATCTCCTCTTGCTGAAAGAAAAAGATGTAAAAGTTATTACTGAATTAATGATGGGAGGAGATGTAAGTGATACAGAAGGAGAATTAAACGACCTGCATTTGAGTGCAATTGGGGAAGCAATGAATCAGATGATTGGTTCGGCAGCAACCTCTATGTCATCAATGCTTGATAAAAGGATTGGGATTTCTCCGCCAAAAGCTTTTTCAATGAAGCTTGACTCCCACAATCAAGATTATTCCTTTGCAGACTCTGAAAAAGTAGTAAAGGTTGCTTTTAGAATGGTCATAGGAGACCTGATAGATAGTGAAATCATGCAGTTACTGCCTTTGGAATTTGCTAAAAGCCTTGTGGGTAATCTTATGGAGGCAGATTCGAACACGAGGATTGCACAAAATGTTCAAGCCTCGGCACAACAGGTATCAGCGCCTCAGCAGCAATCCCATCAATCTCAGGAATATCAACAACAGCAAAATATGCAGAATAATCATGACGATAGCAGGTTCAGAGCGCCAATAAATGTACAACCTGCACAGTTTCAAGCTTTTGATGATGGGAAAATAACTATTGAAAAGAAAAATATTGGCTTGATTATGGATGTGCCACTTCAAGTAACTGTTGAGCTTGGACGTACGAATAAGCTTATTAAAGATATACTTGAATTTGGACCGGGTTCAATAATTGAACTGGATAAACTTGCAGGAGAACCTGTGGATATTCTTGTTAACGGAAAAGTTATTGCCAAAGGCGAAGTAGTCGTAATTGATGAAAGCTTTGGAGTAAGAATTACAGATATTACGCATCCATCCCAAAGGTTATAGGAAGTTGTCTATATCCGGAAGTATATGCATGGAAATAACTACAATTTAATAGACTAAAAATAAGGAGAGGGTAAATAATGGGAAAGAGAATTCTTATTGTTGACGATGCTGCATTTATGAGAATGATGATAAAGGATATTCTCACAAAGAATGGGTATGAGGTTGCAGGAGAAGCAGAAAACGGAGCACGTGCAATTGACAAATTTAAAGAATTGACTCCTGACCTTGTTATTATGGATATAACCATGCCTGAGGTTGATGGCATCGCTGCAGTAAAAGAGATAAAAAAAATCAGCTCCGAATCAAAAATAATTATGTGTTCTGCAATGGGACAGCAGGCTATGGTTATTGAGTCTATTCAAGCAGGGGCAAGGGATTTTATTGTTAAGCCTTTTCAGGCAGAAAGGGTTGTTGAAGCAGTTAAAAAAGTCCTTGGATAGGTCGATCCTTTGTTAATGCAATCTATTTTTTGGGATTTATATGGGAAGGAGTTTTCAGATGGAGACTTTTTTCAGTGGACTTCTTTTTTTGGTCATATTTGGCTCCATTCTGTTTTTAGCCTTTGCGGCAACTAAATTTATAGGCACAAAAACAGGTAATGCAATGAAAGGAAGGCATATCAGCATTGTTGAAACTGTAAGTCTGGGTCTTGACAGCAAGTTGCATCTTGTTAAGATAGGAGAAGAGTACATATTGATTTCTTCTTCAGGAAAAAATATTCAATTATTAAAAACCCTCCAACCGGAGAGTCATCCGGAAGAGGCTGATAGTGCTCCAAGTAATATGTTTAATTTTAAAGATATATTTGAAAAATATGTTCATAACTTTAAAAAAGTACAGAATGGAAAAACTGATATCAAATCTGAGGAAGCTAGTGGAAACACAAGCTTGAAAGGTGATGCGTTTAAAAGCAATCTAATTAAACTCAAGACAATTACTACAGGTATCGTAAGTCACAAGACGTATGATGGAGATGAAAATACCAATGAAAACACTAATGAAAACACTAATGAAAATTAGGCTTGGCCGCTTTGCTATTTGCTTTTCAATTGTATTTTTTATAATGTTTGCAACATATGTCCATGCATCACCGGATACAATACCTATACCTAGAATAGGTATAAATGTTGATTCGTCAGATAATCCGCAGGATGTTACAACTAGTATACAGATATTGTTGCTTCTTACGGTTCTGACTCTTGCTCCATCCATACTGATGATGATGACGGGCTTCACAAGGATAATTATTATTCTTTCTTTTCTGAGAAATGCTATGGGGACACAGCAGATGCCACCAAATCAGGTTTTGATAGGGCTTGCCCTGTTTTTGACTTTATTTGTAATGAACCCTGTGCTGACCCAATTAAACGATGAGGCACTAAAACCTTATTCAAGCGGAGAAATTACTCAGCAAGCTGCTTTGGATAAGTCTTCAGGCATAATTAAAGAGTTTATGCTCAAGCATACTGCAAAAAAGGATTTAGGGCTTTTTGTATCGCTGTCGGGAATGAAAACACCAATTAAGGAAGAAGAGGTTCCAAATCTTCCTTTAACAGTTATTATACCGGCTTTTTTAATAAGTGAACTTACTGTAGCATTCAAAATAGGTTTTTTAATATACATACCTTTTCTGGTAATTGATATGGTTGTATCAAGTACGTTAATGTCAATGGGAATGATGATGCTTCCGCCTGTAATGATATCCCTGCCCTTTAAGATTCTTTTATTTATAATGGTAGGGGGATGGAATTTGTTAACCCAATCAATAATAAACAGTTTTGCAGTGTAGCTGATTAATGTAGAATCATTTTCGTGATTAACATAGAATGCTAAAAAGTGTTTGGAGGGGTATATAATGGATCAGGGAACAGTAATTGAAATATCACAAAAAGCGATTCTTACAGTTATTTATGTAGCGTCTCCAATGCTCGTACTGGCTTTGCTTGTCGGGCTTGCTGTGAGTATATTCCAGGCTACAACCCAGATTCAGGAACAGACTCTTACATTCGTACCTAAAATTCTTGCTGTTCTTGCAGGTATTGCTGTATTTGGATCATGGATGCTAAAAGTTCTGATAGAGTTTACACAAGATATTTATCTTAACTTGAATCAATACATAAGATGAAATGATAAATATTGGAGGATACTAATTTGCCTGTACCGGAAGGGGTTTTATACAACTCTATAGAAGTATTCTTATTAATATTTATAAGAATGACAGGACTTTTTGTTATTGCTCCCATTTTTGGCAGGAGAAACATTCCTGCTTACCTTAAAATAGGCTTTTCGTTTATGCTTGCATTGATACTTGTGAATACTGTAAAGTGGCAGGCATTGGAGTTTAGTAATATATTTGAATATTTTGTTCTTGTGCTCAAGGAGTTACTGGTTGGTATTACTCTTGGCTATGTGTCTTACACGATATTTACCGCCATATATCTTGCAGGGCAGGTTATTGATATGCAGATAGGCTTTGGAGTTGTAAATGTAATTGACCCTCTGAGCAATATGCAGGTACCGATTACATCAAACTTTTACTTTATATTCTGCATGCTGATTTTTTTGCTATGTAATGGGCACCATATTTTGATCCGTGCACTGTTTTACAGTTATAATATCGTACCTATAGGACAGGCGGTGTTCAGTACTAATTTAATGAATGATATCATAGGGATTTTTACAAACGTGTTTCTGATTTCATTTAAAATCAGTGCTCCGGTTCTTGCAGCAATATTGATATCGGATGTAGCTTTGGGTATTATATCCAAGACAGTACCGCAGTTCAATGTATTTATGATAGGTATGCCTCTTAAAATACTGCTGGGACTTTCCGTAATTGTATTGACTCTGCCTATGTTTATGTCGCTAGTAGAGAATCTTATAAGGGGTATGGACGGTGAGATGTACAAGTTCCTTAATGATATGGGGGCAAAATGAAAATAGAGGGCGATATTAAGACGGAAAAGAAGTTAGCATGGAACGGCAGAATAATACCTGTTAACCTTCAGCTCTTTGCAGACAGCGGTGACAAGACCGAGAAAGCTACACCCAAAAAAAGGTCAAAGGCAAGAGAAGAGGGTCAGGTACTAAAAAGCCGGGAGATAACATCAGCAATAGTTTTGCTGTGTACATTTGTAGCACTTAATATATTTGGTGGATTCATGTACGGTGAGATTGTTAATTTGTTTAAAATGTTTTTATCGGAATATACAAATAATCAGGGCCTTTTTACTGTAAACGGATTGACAAAATTATTTATAGAAATTTTAATTGTTTTTTTAAAGATTATAGCTCCGGTTTTTGTGGCAGCACTTTTAGCCGGTTTGATTACTGAATATGCACAGGTTGGATTTCTATTTACCACTAAGACACTAAGCTTCAAGTTCAGCAGACTGAATCCTTTAAGCGGATTTAAAAGATTGTTTTCGGCAAGGTCTGTTACAGAACTTGTGAAATCTCTGTTAAAGATTAGTATTGTAGGTTTGATAGGTTACATGTATTTGGAAGGTCAGGCTGTAAATGTTTTGAATACATTGGATATGGATGTTTTTGCTACTGCAGTTTATATAGGAACAACATCGGTAAATGTTGGAATAAGAATGTGTATTGTTCTACTGATAATGGGAATTATGGATTATGGTTACCAGTGGTGGGAGTACGAAAAGAACCTGAAAATGTCCAAACAGGAGGTCAAGGAAGAGTATAAGCAGATGGAAGGTAATCCGGAAATAAAATCCAAAATCAAGCAGAAGCAGAGGCAGATATCCATGAGGAGGATGCTTCAGGATGTTCCAAAAGCTGATGTTGTAATAACAAACCCTACGCACTTTGCAATAGCAGTAAAATATGACCCTGAGATTTCGGATGCTCCGGTTGTTCTAGCAAAGGGGCAGGATTATATAGCTTTGAGGATTAAAGAAATGGCAAAAGAAAATAAAGTTGAAATAGTTGAGAACAAACCACTGGCAAGAGCATTATATGAGACGGTGGAAATAGGCGGGAGAATTCCTCCCGAGCTTTACCAGGCAGTAGCAGAAGTTCTCGCTTTTGTATATGGATTGAAAGATAAGGAAGATAAAATTTGATAGCGGTTAAGTGAGGAGGGGAAACTTAAGATGAGGTTTGGGGATATGTCGGTAGCTGTATTGGTTGTTGGAATAATACTTGTAATTATAATACCTATCCCTGCTCTTGTTCTTGATGTATTAATTGCACTCAATATTGCGACAGGACTTGTAATACTGCTCAATGTAATATACTCAAAGGAGGCTTTGCAACTTTCAGTGTTTCCCTCACTTTTGCTTTTTACTACAGTATTCAGGCTTTCACTTAACATAAGATCAACCACTCTTGTACTTGCAGATGGAGAAGCCGGTAAGGTAATAGAAAGTTTTGGTTCCCTTGTTGCCCAGGGAAATCTAGTGGTAGGGATGATAGTTTTTATTATAATAACGGTAGTTCAATTTATGGTAATCACCAAAGGTACCGAGAGGGTATCTGAGGTTGCGGCAAGATTTACACTTGATGCAATGCCTGGCAAGCAGATGGCGATAGATGCCGATTTGAGTGCTGGAATTATAACTGAAGTGGATGCAAGGGAAAGAAGAAAAAAGATACAGAGAGAAGCCGATTTCTATGGAGCAATGGATGGTGCAACCAAGTTTGTAAAGGGTGACGCCATTGCAGGGATTGTAATAACAATCATTAATATAATAGGCGGACTTATTATAGGTATAGTAATGAGAGGAGAGGACGCTACATTTGCGCTTCAAAACTATACAATACTTACAATAGGTGATGGCTTGGTAAGCCAGATTCCATCTCTTATGATTTCAATTGCAACAGGGCTTATAGTTACGAGGGCAGCATCAGATGAAGGCTTGGGTGATGATTTGAGAAAACAGATACTTTATAACCCTAAAGTATTTTTTATAGCATCAGGATTTTGCATACTGCTTGCAATACCCTTATCAACTGTTCCGTTTATATCGTTGGGCGTGGCGTTTGCGATATTGGGGATAAGGCTTATGAGGAAGCAGGAGGATGTAGAAAAGCAGGAAGAAATAGAAATTGAAGAAAGTGAAGTTGAAGAAATAAGAAAACCTGAAAATGTTATCAACCTTCTCCAAGTTGACCCTATTGAGCTGGAGTTTGGTTACGGTATTATACCGCTTGCCGATGTGAATCAGGGCGGAGACCTTTTGGACAGGGTTGTTATGATAAGAAGGCAACTTGCACTTGAGTTAGGGATGATAGTACCGATAATAAGGCTTAGGGACAATATTCAGCTGAGCCCGAACGAATACGTTATAAAGATAAAAGGAGTCGAGATAACCACAGGTGAATTGGTGCTTGACCATTATATGGCAATGAACTCTGGGTTTGTAGAAGAAGAAATAGATGGAATTAAGACGACTGAGCCAGCGTTCGGACTTCCAGCGGTATGGATTAACGAGACTCAGAGGGACAGGGCTGAAATGCTGGGATATACTGTTGTAGATCCTCCTTCAATTATAGCAACTCATTTGACGGAAGTAATCAAGAGACATGCACATGAGCTCACAGGAAGGCAGGAAGTCCAGACAATAATTGAAAAAGTGAAGGAGAATTATCCTGCGATAGTGGATGAGCTTGTTCCTAAAATTATGACAATTGGGGAAATACAGAAGGTAATTGCAAACCTTTTAAAGGAAGACGTATCAATAAGGGATATTGTAACAATACTGGAGACACTGGCAGATTATGCTCCTGTAACCCATGACACAGACATGCTGACAGAGTACGTGAGACAGGCTTTGGGCAGAGCAATATCCAAAAAGTTTATTAAGGATAAGAAATCTACAGTAATAACTCTTGACCCAAGGCTTGAGCAGGTCATTATGGATTCAGTTCAAAAGACGGAGAATGGAGCATATTTAACATTGGAACCCGGTATTATCAACAAAATTATTAACAGCCTTTCCAGCCAGGTACAAAGACTTATGCAATTGGGACAACAGCCTATAGTATTGGCATCACCTATTGTAAGGCTTTATTTCCGGAGGCTGACAGAGCAATCCATACCAGGACTTGTTGTACTATCATATAATGAGCTTGATCCTAATATAGAGGTTCAATCGGCAGGGGTGGTGAGTATATAGGTATGAAAATAAGACGTTATATAGGAAAAGATACTCAGGAAGCTATTCTAAAGGTAAAAATGGATCTGGGCATTGAGGCGATAATACTTAATACAAGAAAGGTAAGACAGAAAGGGCTTTTTAAAATGTTTAAGAAGCCTATGGTAGAGGTGTTGGCAGCGGTTGATGAATACTATGGGGCAAAAGGCAGGACGGACACACAAAAAGGCAGGACAAGGAACGAAGAGAAACCTTATAATGAAATAAATGACAATATAAAGGATGATAGGAAAACTGAAATAATAGAAAAAAGTGAACTTAACGATAAAAAAGAGGAAAAAATCATTCTGTTGGAGAATAAAGTAAACAGTATGGAAACCATACTGCAAAAAATTTATGAGCAAGTCCAACAATCGAAAGAGAAACCAAAAACTGTCATAAGCAATGAAAATCAAAATCAAAAGCCTATGCCAAAGGTTCTGGAGCTTTTTTATAATAACCTTGTAAAAAACGAAGTTGACGAAAAATATATAAAACAGCTAATTAACATTGTACAATCAAAGTCCGATGTTAATGCAAGTGTTAACGATGCGGCAACGCTTTTATATAGCCTGATTTCGGGAACATTAGGAAAACCGCAGATTATAAAGCTAAGAGATGATGGAAAACCGACAGTCGCAATTTTCGTAGGTCCGACAGGCGTGGGAAAGACCACGACTCTGGCTAAAATCGCAGCTGATTATTCATTGAATCTTAAAAAGGAAGTAGGTCTTGTTACAGCTGATACATACAGGATTGCAGCAGTTGAGCAACTTAAAACCTATGCAGAAATATTAGGAATGCCGGTGGATGTAATTTATTCAGTTAGCGAGATAAAGGAAGCAATAAACCGTTATCATAATAAAGACATTATTCTGATTGATACAGCTGGAAGAAGCTATAGGGATAAATCCCAGTTTGATGAACTAAGACTGCTTGTTGAAGCATCGGGTGCTGATGAAATCTTTTTGGTATTAAGCACAACCACAGGCATGAGGAACTGTAAGGAGATAATTTCTAGCTATAACTTTTTGAAAGATTACAAGCTTATATTTACAAAACTTGATGAGACGCCTAGTGTTGGAATAATACTAAATGTAAAACGGTGGACTAACAGGAACTTATCTTATGTGACTACAGGACAAAGTGTGCCTGATGATATTGAAGTTGCCAATATTGATAAAATAACAAAAAATCTGTTAGGGAGCATTACGTAGATGATGGATCAAGCGGAAAAACTAAGGCAGATAATTGATAATTTAAAATTAAGGCAGGCTGTAAGCCAGGCAAACCTTATTAACAGTTTTAGAAAGAAAACGGCACAGGTTATAACAATTACCAGCGGTAAAGGTGGTGTCGGTAAAACCAATATAACTGTTAATCTTGCCATAGCTTTGAGCGAAATGGGAAAGAGGGTTACAATTTTAGACGCTGACTTTGGTCTTGCCAATATAGATGTGCTTTTGGGCATTATACCCAAATATACGTTGGTTGATGTTATAAACAATGACAAGAATATTCTTGAAGTATTGTGCGATGGACCTAAGAATATAAAGTTCATTTCAGGCGGTTCAGGGGTAGAAGAACTAATAAAGCTTGACAAGGATCAGGTTGAGAAATTTGTAACAAATATTGCTTTGCTGGATAAGCTTTCGGATGTCATACTTATCGACACCGGGGCAGGACTTTCGGATAATGTTATGAGCTTTATCATGGCAGCAGATGATGTGGTTCTTGTTACAACTCCTGAACCTACATCCATAACAGATGCTTATGCGCTTATTAAAATGGTGTCTAATAGGGATAAAAACAAAACAATAAAGGTTATTGTGAACAGGGCGGAAAGTGTGAATGAAGCAAATGATATTTTAAACAAACTTTCAATGGTAACAGAGAAGTTCCTGACAATAAAGCTTTATTCTTTAGGATTTATATTGCAGGATGAAATGGTTATAAAAGCGGTTAAGATGCAGCAGCCTTTTTCATTAAGCTTTCCAAAGACTCAGGCGTCAAAATACATAAAGGAAATATCAAAAAAGCTTATAGATGTTAAGAATGATAGTGTAAATACTGAAAACTCAGGGATAAGGAGTTTTATGAACAGGTTGGTTAATATTCTGAACGGATAGCATGTGCATCCTGGAGATTATCCGGAGGTAGCGATGAAACTTGATGATATTGGTATGGGGACAAAGCTTGAACTTGAGATACATAATGATGACAATAAGCCCGGAAAGAAGTTTGTAAGTGAGTTTGAATGGGCAGAAGGCAACAATACTTTATTTGTTGCAACACCAATTTCAGGTGGAAGAGTTTACCCTGTGAGCATAGGCGCAAAAGTAAATATGTATTTTATTCAAGGAAACAATCTTTTAAGATTCAGAGCAAAGGTTACTGACAGAGGTGTAAAGAACAATATAAGCCTTTTAAAGCTCAAGACTGATGGTGAAATAGAAAAGATACAAAGGCGTGAATTTTTTAGGTTTGATTGGAATGTTCCGGTAAATTACCGGGTGTTGAATTCTGCAAAAAGCGGAGATGCTGATAGTAGAAGCTTTGTAAGAACAATAACCAGGGATTTGAGCGGCGGAGGAGTTTGCATCAAGCTCAAGGAAAAGATTGACTATGAAAAGTATATAGAATGTGAATTGCTTTTTGACGCTGAAAATAAAATTTCCTTTATAGGTAAAATTGTAAGATTTACGATGTATGAGAGTAAGCAGGGTGAATATTCCTCAGAAGTGGGTGTTATGTTTGAAAAAATAGATGAAAAGGACAGAGACAGGGTAATAAGTTTGATTTTCCAGGAACAGAGAAGACTTATTAAAAAGGGATGATAGAGTAATGAAGAGTAATTACAAAGAAACAATAAAAGTTCTTGTTGTTGATGACTCGGCATTTATGAGAAAAGTTCTAACGGATATTTTAAACAGTGCTGATGGAATTGGTGTAATTGATACAGCAAAAAACGGATTTGAAGCAATTGGGAAAGCTAATGAATTAAAACCCGATGTAATTGCTCTTGACATTAATATGCCTGTAATGAATGGTTTGGAGTGTCTGAAAAAGTTGAATGAAACATCGAAAGTACCTGTAATAATGTTGAGCAGCGATACTAAGGAAGGTGTTGAGTCTACCATTCAGGCTCTTGCTGATGGGGCTATAGATTTTATTGCAAAACCTTCCAATATATTTGATATGACAAGTGTAGAAAAGCAAAAAGAAGTTATTGAGAAGGTAAGGATGGCAGTATCGACTACAGAAAATAAATCTACCTGCCAGGTAAAAAAGATATATGACAAAAACAGAGACAATGACTTTGTCAACATTGTTGCTATAGGGACATCAACAGGCGGTCCCAAAGCTCTACAGAATGTTATACCGCAAATACCTGAAAATATAAAAGCAGCATTTCTAGTGGTACAGCATATGCCGCCGGGGTTTACCAAGTCTCTCGCAGAAAGACTTGATGCGATAAGCAATGTAAAGGTAAAGGAAGCCGAAGACGGTGAGACAATAAAGTGCGGGCAAGTGTATGTTGCTGCAGGAGACTACCATATGAAGGTAGAAAAAGGGCTTGCAGGAGTATTGGAAATAAAGCTGACCAAGGATCCTCCTATAAGTGGGCTGAGACCTTCAGTGGATGTAATGATGGAATCACTGTCGCAATCAGATGTAAAAAATGTAGTAGGAGTAATAATGACAGGAATGGGTGGGGATGGAAGTAAAGGCATAACGAAGCTGAAGTACAGTAAAAATGCTTATATTATTGCTCAAGATGAAAGTTCTTGTGTAGTTTACGGAATGCCAAGGGTTGCGGTTCAAACCGGGGTTGTAGATGTTGTGGTTCCTCTTGAAGGTATAGCTGACGAGATAATAAGAATTGTGGGGGTGCATAAATAATGGATATGAGTCAATACCTTGAAATATTTATTGATGAGACAAAAGAACATTTGCAAGGGCTGAACCAGTCGTTGCTTCAATTAGAGCAAAACCCGCAGGATAAGCCAATGATAAATGAAATATTCAGAGTGGCACACACGCTAAAAGGTATGTCAGGCACAATGGGTTTCACAAAAATGGCGAAACTGACTCATGATATGGAGAATGTTTTGCATTTGATAAGAACCGACGAAATTAAAGTTAAGCCTAAGCTGGTAGATTTGTTGTTCAAATGTCTTGATGCCTTGGAGAAATACACGGAAAGGATAGTGAATTCCGGTGGTGAGGGGAATGAAGAGTATAAAGAAATTATAACGGAATTAAATGCGATTGCTCATAAAAAAGACATGGAGGAAATCCAACCGGCTGTAGGGAAAAAAACTAATCAGGAGGAATCAAAGAAACATCCGACAGCTGATTTTAAACTCAATCAATATGAAGTGAATCTTATAAACAGAGCATTTGACATGGAAATGAATGTTTTCAGGATAACAGTTTCTTTGAATAAAGGTTGTGTTTTGAAATCTGCCCGGGCGTTTATCATATTTCAAACCCTTGAAAGACATTCTGAGATAATAAAATCTGAACCCAGGGTAGAGGACATTGAAGATGAGAAGTTTGATTTTGAGTTTACTGTAGTATGCATAACAAAAGATTACTCTGAAGTTTTCATTAAAGACTTAAATTCAATTGCGGAAGTGGATGAAGTTGTTGTTGACCCTATTGATAAAAGTTTTATTCAATATAACAGGTTACAGGAAAAAAGTATGGAAAGTGAAGGAAGCTCTGATTCAGAAGACGAAAAAGACATGGGAATTCTTGAAGAGCCGAAAGAAGGAGGAGATACCGCATTATCAGGTCAGATTCATAAAACCAAAACAGGTAAAACCGTAAGGGTTGACATAGACAGGTTGGATGTTTTGATGAATCTTGTGAGCGAACTCATAATAATAAAAACAAGGCTTGAAGGTATAGACAGTCTCGAAAGTGTTGACAGAAGCCAATCATATATAGAAGCTGTAGAGTATCTTGAACGTATTACAACAAGTCTGCATGATGCAGTGACAAAAGTAAGAATGGTTCCTGTAGAGTTGGTATTCAACAGGTTTCCGAGGATGATCAGGGACGTGGCAAGAGAACTTGGAAAAGAAATTGTGCTAAACATGTCTGGTGAGGAAACTGAACTTGACAGGACTGTTATTGATGAAATAGGAGATCCTCTTATACATCTTCTTAGGAATTCAGCTGATCACGGCATTGAGTCAATTGAAAAGAGGAAGGAACATGGGAAACCACCGTTAGGGCATATTAATTTGAAGGCCTACCAGGATGGGAATAATGTCGTTATTGAAGTTGAAGATGATGGTCAGGGAATTAATCTTGAGAAAATAAAGAAAAAGGCTATAGAGAAAGGGTTGTTGAAAAAGGATATTGCAAATAGTCTTTCTCAGAAAGACATTACAGACTTTTTGTTCAGAGCTTCCTTCAGCACTTCAGAAAAGGTTACTGATCTTTCGGGAAGAGGAGTAGGACTAGATGTGGTAAAGACGAAAATAGAACAACTAGGCGGTATAGTCGAAGTTGAAACAGAATTGGGCAAGGGAAGCAAGTTTATTATAAGACTGCCTCTGACTCTTGCAATAATCCAGGCGTTGCTTGTCAATATCGGAGAAGAAAAGTATGCAATACCTCTTAACAGTACAAAAGAAATTATAAAGGTGACGCCTGATCAGATAAAAATGATTCAGAAGCAGGAAGTTATACTTCTTCGGAATATGGTAGTTCCAATAGTGCGTCTGGATAGAACCCTTGAGGTGCCGAAGGATGACAAGGTGCAAAAGACTCTGACTGTTGTTATTGTTAAAAAAGGCGAGAAGCTGTCGGGTTTTTTGGTGGATTCCCTTATAGGTCAGCAGGAAATAGTAATAAAATCATTAGGGAAGCTTCTTGCAGGTATTAAGTGTATTGCAGGGGCAACTATACTTGGAGATGGTAATGTTGCGCTGATTCTGGATGTTAATTCACTGGCTGTTTAAGGGCTGTTGAAAATATAACTTGGGCTATAATTTCACTTCCAGCCTTATTTGACCCAAATAGGTTACGTGAAAAATCCGAAGTAATATTTCAGCTATTGCCAAGGAGATATAAGCGAAGGGAGTCGTAGCATATGGATGATAAAAAAGATGTTCAGGGCAAGCAGTTTGCAGTGTTCAAGCTGGGAAGTGAAGATTATGGTCTTGACATTCAAAACATAACAACTATAGAAAAAATGATGCATACAGCCAGAGTGCCTAAAACACCGTGCTTCATAAAAGGTGTTATAAACTTAAGGGGTGAAATAATTCCGGTTATGGATTTGAGTGCGAGGTTCAATTTGCCTGAATTTATTGAGACAGAAGAAACCAGGATCATAATACTTAAAATTGGTGAATCATCATTAGGTATAATTGTAGGCGAAGTAGAAGATGTACTATATCTTACACAGGATTCTATTGAAAGCGTTTCCAACTATTCAAGCGATCTTTCAATGGATTTCATTCTTGGTGTAGGAAAAGTGGATGAAAGAATTATAACTCTTCTGAATGTAGAAAAGCTTGCGGATTTTATTGATACTGATATAGTTGGGGGGTGATTGGGAAATGGGTGTGAATTTTGATAATCTTGACAATATGCAAATGGATGTTTTAAAGGAAATTGGCAATATAGGTGCAGGTAGCGCGGCTACAGCTCTTGCAAAGATGCTTAATAGAAAAGTTGACATGGAAGTTCCTAAGGTTAAAGTGCTCCAATTCAAGGAAGTAAACGAGATATTGGGAGGAGCGGAAATGCTGGTGGTAGGTCTTCTCTTAAAAGTTACCGGAGACGTGACGGGAAGTATTATGTTTGTCTTAGAGGATACGGCTGCCCATGTTCTTGTAAATATTTTAATGGGAAAGCCAACAGATGAATTCGATGAATTTGATGAAATAGGGCTTTCAGCATTGAAAGAAATAGGGAATATACTGTCAGGGTCATATCTTTCGGCACTATCAACATTGACTGGACTTAATATATTACCTTCCGTACCGGAGCTCGCCATTGATATGGCGGGGGCAATTGTCAGCGTTCCAGCTATAGAATTCGGAAAGCTTGGCGATTCGGTACTTTACATAGAAACGGAGTTTTTTGAAGGTCGTACAAAAGTTGTAGGAAATTTTTTCCTAGTGCCGGATGTTGTATCCTATGAAGTACTATTAAGAGCACTAGGAGTAATAAGCTGATGGAGAAAATAATCAAGGTTGGAATGGCTGATTTGCAAGCATCCATCCATCCTGCAATACTAACTACACTCGGGCTGGGGTCATGTGTAGGCATAGCGCTTTATGACAGCGGTACAAAGATAATAGGGTTGTCCCATGCGATGCTTCCTGACAGTAAAAGTTCAAGGAACAGCTCTAATGTTGCTAAATTTGTCGATACAGCGGTTGATGCTCTTATTGCTGAGATGATTAAACTTGGCGCGAACAGGAACCGTATTAGTGCTAAACTCGCAGGTGGAGCACAGATGTTTTCATTTCCTCAGGGCACTGACTTGATGAGGATTGGTATGAGGAATGTGAATGCCGCCAAAGAAAAGCTTAAAGAACTTGGTATCCCTATTGTTTCTGAAGACACGGGCAGTAATTATGGACGTACTATTGAACTGAATTCGTCTACAGGAATGCTGATTATCAAGACAATAGGTTATGGAATAAAACAAATATAGGAGAGGAGTTCAAAATGGATTATATCCATAGACTTCCGTATATCCTGGGAGCATCAGTAACAATAATTGTGGGTATGGCAAGTTATAACAGTGGATTTGAATCAAGGATGATTTACATAAGAATGCTTGTCAGCATGTTATTGTTCTTCTCAGTGGGAATATATGCGAGGGGGTTCATATATAAAATAAATAATGAAATAAATATTAAAAAGGCAGAAAGGGAAGAGCTGGAGAAACAGGAAAAGCTGGAGAAACAGAAACAGGAAAAGCTGGAGAAACAGAAACAGGAAAGGTATGGTAATAAGGAAGAAGGTACAGGAAATATTGATTACACAGTAGATAATAATGATATTGATGACATTTTTAAACCCGATGCAGATAATGACAGACTTTATGATAAAGAGTTTTCACCATTAAGCGTAAAAAAGATTGCAGTAGACAAAGAAAATAAGTAAAAAGTAATGGGGGATTCAGATGACGGCTACAAAGAATAAGCAACTTGAATTATGGCGGCAATATGTTGATACTAAAGACTTTGCTGTCAAAGAAAAGCTGATTGTCGAATATTCGCACATAGTTAAGTACATTGCCGGAAGACTGAGCATTTATTTCGGATCCAACGTGGAGTATGACGACTTGGTGGGGTACGGAGTATTTGGTCTTATTGATGCAATTGATAAATTTGACATTAACAAGGGTGTCAAATTTGAAACCTACGCATCTTTAAGAATAAGAGGGTCTATTATCGACAGCATAAGGGAACTTGACTGGGTACCCAGGTCTTTGAGGCAGAAAAAAAAAGAACTGGAGCGGGTTTATGTAGATGTTGAAAATGAACTTGGACGTTCCGCAACAGATCAGGAAGTGGCAAGTAAGCTTGGTATCAGCATAAATGAGTTTTATAAGCTTTTAAATGAAGTGAACTTGACTTCAATGGTATCTTTGGAAGAATTTTTGGAGCAAAACTATGAGATAGGGGTAAACACATCGAGTTCAAATAAAGCAGAGAAACCGGAAGGATATATGGAGATAACTGAACTCAGGGAAATACTTGTTGATGCCATAGGGAAACTTCCCGAAAAGGAAAAAACAGTTGTATCCTTGTATTATTTTGAAGATTTGACACTGAAGGAGATTAGTGCGATAATGAAAGTATCGGAATCAAGAATTTCTCAGCTTCATACAAAAGCAATTCTACGGCTTAGAGGCAAGCTTGCACGTCACAGGAGCATTTTGAGCGAATAACTTATAAAAATTATACCCATATGACAAATACTTTATTCAAATAGTAGGGGGGCTCGATATGCGGGAGGATATGAAAGAAACACCTTACAATAAAACTAATGAAGGCTATTTCCAGATTTACTACAAGGAAGATGGCGTATATCTTGTTGTTTATCCTCCTGTCGGTAAGGAGAAGAGAATTGAACTGCGGGATGTGTTGGATAGACTTGCATATAAAAAAGTGCGAGATTATAAAAGGGATATTGTAGAACTTGCGGTTATGAGGGCAGATAAAAACCCGGTTAGAATTGCCGAACCGCAGGAAGAAGTCAGGATTGATGCGAGTGTTACGGTATTGGTGGCATCTGATAAAATGAAAGCTTCCATTATTATAAATCCTCCGGATGGAGGGGAAATGGCAAGCCGGGAAAAAATTATAGATGTTCTTGAAAGTCATGGTGTAGTAAGCGGTATTGATATTTCTACTATTGAAACAATTACCAAATATCCGGTATACAATCAGGCAATAGTTATTGCACAGGGAACTGCACCGATTAATGGACAGAATGGGAAAGTGCAATATAATTTTGATTTGAACAGGAATAGCAAACCCACTATACTTGAGGACGGAAGGGTTGATTTCAGAGAACTGGACATAATTGAGAGTGTACATAAGGGACAGGTGCTTTGTACACTTATACACCCCTTGCCCGGTGAGCCGGGACAAACGGTGGTGGGTACAAATATTCCTGCTATTGGCGGAAAACCAGCAATTTTTCCAAGAGGGAAAAATGTAGAAATAAGCGAAGACGGCGAAAGCCTTATTGCGAGTATTGATGGTCAGGTAAGCTATATTGATGGAAAAGTGAATGTATTTTTAAATTATGAAGTTCCAGCAGATGTTGACAATTCAACAGGAAATATTAATTTTATAGGAAATGTAATTGTAAGAGGAAATGTCCTTTCCGGATTTACTATTGAGGCGGGCGGTAATGTTGAAGTATGGGGCGTGGTTGAATGTGCTGTAATCAGAGCAGAGGGAGACATAATACTAAGGCGCGGAATGCAGGGAATGGGTAAAGGGCTTCTGGTAAGCGGAGGGGATATTATTGCCAAATATATAGAGAACAGTAATATAGAAGCGAGGGCTAATATAAAGTCTGAAGCGATAATGCACAGTATTGTCAAATGCGGAAATAAGCTAGAACTTGCTGGTAAAAAGGGGCTTCTCGTAGGAGGCATATGCAGGGTAGGAAAAGAGATAGTTGCGAAGGTTATTGGTTCCTATATGGCCACAGCTACAGAGGTTGAGGTGGGTACTGACCCTTTACTTAAAGAGCACTACAAATCAATACAAGAGGAAATACAAAATATTGAAGAAGGTTTGAAGAAGGCAGAACAGGCAATTACAGTGCTTAAAAGAATTGAATCGGCAGGGAACATGACTCCAGAAAAGCACGAAATAATGGCGAAGAGTGTAAGAACAAAAGTATATTATTCAAATAAAATCAAAGAGTTGAAAGAAGAAATGATAAAGTTGGAATTAAGGCTTCAGGAGGAAGCTCGCGGGACAATAAAAGTATATAATTATATTTATCCCGGGACAGAGGTTTCTATAGGTACTAGTAGCATGAAGATAAAAGAAAACCTGCAGTATTGCACGCTATATAGGGATGGAGCTGATATCCGTATAGGCTCTATAAACAAGTAAAAATTAAGCTTTGAATAAGTAAAATTTAATGTTATAAAAACAAATTAATTTATAGGAAGTGGCATTAATGTCAATAAGACCAATCGATTTCCAGGTCATGATTCCTAAAACTGGAGAAGTATCAAAAATACATAGCGAAGAACAGCAAAGAAATCAAGCTGTCCAGCATCAACAGACAGTTAATAGCCAACAAAAGGCAGATGATAACGTCAATACTGTTTATTCACAGGAAAACTCTCAGAAATCTAAAATAAATGAAAAAGAAAAGGAGCAACACCCTTATCCAAAAGAGAAGAAAAGGAAGAGACGTAGCGGCAATTATAGAAGCAGTTCGCTAAAAGATGATGGAGAACAAACCAGTACTATTGATATAAGGTTGTAACTCAACTTTCCCACTTATTGAAAACAAAAGATAAAGGACAAGGAGGTGATAGGAATGGCAGGATTTTATGCAAGCATTATGTTTGTTGGTATAATGCTTATTATAATATCCATTATTCTTATTACTTTGGACAGAAAAAAAGTGTCGGATGAAGAGAAAAAAATTGAACTTAAAAAAGAAGAACTCATAAGAATTCTGAACGATGCAGAGATAATGGTTGAAGAACTCAATAAATTTTCAGACTACATAGTATCAGGAATCGAGCAGAAAAAGGTGGAGATTTGCGATATGCTTGCAAATGCTCAAGAAAGAGTTGACAATTTGAAGGATAGCGTAAAAAACTGCAATGATGATATTGGTCGACTGCTGCTCAAAGAATTAGAGGTTATTAAAAATACTGATAAGGCTAAAGAGAATAAATATATCGGAGTCAAGTTGCATGACAATAAGCCAAGAAATGTTATTCTTATCAATAACAACAAGCATAAAGAGGTTGTAAACCTTGCACAAAAAGGACTTGATGAAACTGAAATTGCAAAAAAGCTCAGCATGGGTAAAGGTGAAATCAAGCTTATTCTCGGAGTCAGCGAATATGCTTGATTATATTGCTAAGAGAATTGAAGTGGATGTAAAGTCTTTATCGCATTCAATATAGAAGTCAATTTTAGGAGGTATTATGCACAAATTTCATATAAAGAGCATGATTTTAGGTATTGGAATAGGTGTGGTAATTACTTCAATGATGAGCATGATTTATTATGCCGGAACAAACCCTATAACAAATAAAGAAGAAACGTATGCAAGAGCCCAAAAATACGAAATTTTGCAAACCGATGCATTTATACAATCCGATAAGAAAGATGATAACACTCAAGGGATTGTGTCAAATGAGTGAAAGCCCGGAAGTTATATTTCCACTCATTCCTAAAGTATCTCCCGAGCTTTGATTTTTAAGGGTTGCATCTGTTATTGACCTTCATAAGCTTTAAGATATATTTCCTTAAGTTCATCCACTAGAGGCATTCGTGGATTTGTACCTGTACATTGATCCGCGAATGCATTATTTGCCATGTAGTCCAAATTTCTCTCAAGATCTTCTCTTTTTACGCCTGCCTCTTTCAAGCTTAAGGGTATACCAACTTTCGACATAAGTGTTCTAATGGACGATATCAGGGAATTTACACCTTCTTCGACGGAGAAAGCATTAAGATCGAGATACTTCGAAATTTCAGCGTATCTCTCATTGGCATGCGGATATTCGTATTTTGGATAAGCAATAAACTTTGTAGGCTTACTTGCATTGTATTCAATTACATAAGGCAGGATAATAGCATTTGCCCTGCCGTGGGGTATATTGAAAATGGCTCCAAGGTTATGAGCCATGCTGTGGTTTATGCCAAGAAAAGCATTTGTAAAAGCCATACCTGCCATTGACGATGCGTTGGCCATTTTCTCGCGGGCTTCTTTGTTGTCAGGGTTTCTATAAGCCTTCGGAAGATACTCAAAGGTAAGCTGTATTGCTTTAATTGAAAGGGCATCGGTATAATCGGAAGCCATCACGGATACATAAGCTTCTATTGCATGTGTAAGAACATCCATTCCGGTGTCGGCAGTTACTGTTGCAGGAACAGTATATGTTAATTCAGGGTCAATTATTGCAATATCGGGTGTAAGCTCATAATCCGCCAGGGGGTATTTTATTCCCTTGACTTTATCCGTTATTACTGCAAAAGCCGTAATTTCCGAACCGGTGCCTGAAGTTGTAGGTATAGCAACAAAAACTGCCTTTTTGCCCAGATCGGGAAATCTTACAGCTCTCTTTCTTATATCCATAAATTTTAGCCTTAACATTTCAAATTCTGTTTCAGGATATTCGTAGAACAACCACATGCCTTTAGCTGCGTCTATTGCAGAGCCACCACCGAAAGCAATTATTATATCGGGATGGTATCTGTTCATTTCGCTTACACCCCTATTAACAGTTTCAACTGAAGGATCGGGCTCAACATCGCTGAAAATATCGTAGCCAATATCAGCTTTTTCCAAGTGATAAAGAGCCTTGTCTATTAGTCCGAGTTTTACCATAGACTTATCTGTTACTATAAAGGCTTTTTTACCTTTCAGTTTTGAAAGGTATTGCAGAGAACCGGGTTCAAAATAGATTTTTTGGGGTATTTTAAACCATTTCATGTTAACCGTCCTTTTAGCTACTCTTTTTATATTAATAAGGTTTGAAGTGCTTACGTTGGCTGTTGTGGAGTTTTTCCCCATTGTTCCGCATCCTAATGTGAGGGATGGTCTGTAATTGTTATAGAGATCTCCAATAGCTCCCTGTGATGAAGGAGAATTGACTATTAACCTTCCGGTACGAACCTTCTCGCTGAATTCCCGTATAATATCATCATTTTCAGAGTGGATTACGGCTGAATGTCCAAGCCCTCCGAATTCAGTCATTTCTTCACACTTTTCGATGCCTTCCATATAGTTGTCCACTACATAGAAAGCCAGAACAGGGCTAAGTTTTTCACGTGAGAGAGGGAAAGAAGGACCTACTCCTTCTAGTGGTGCTATCAATATTTTCGTATCCTTTGGAACATCAAGACCTATCATTTGTGCAATTTTGTATGCAGGTTGCCCTACAATATGAGGATTCATGGAACATTTTTTTTCATCAATGGCGGTTTTTGAAAGAGCTTCAATTTCTTCATCCTTTAAAAAATAACATCCCATGTCATTAAGCAGAAAAACAACATCTTCCGCTATATCCCTGTCAACAATCAATGCCTGTTCGGATGCGCAGATCATGCCGTTGTCAAAGGTTTTGCTCAGTATCAAGTCGGAAACTGCTCTTTTAATATTAGCTGACTTTTCTATATAACAGGGAACATTTCCAGGTCCCACTCCAAGGGCAGGTTTGCCTGTGCTATAGGCAGCCTGCACCATGCTTGCACCGCCAGTTGCAAGTACCATTGCAACATTAGGGTGGTTCATGAGGGCTTGGGTTGCATCTATGGAAGGCTTGTCTATCCACTGAATGCAGTGCTCGGGTGCACCCGCCTTTACAGCGGCATCCCTTATTATTTCTGCTGTTTTTATAGAACAGTTCTGAGCTTTAGGATGAAAGCTGAATATAATAGGGTTTCTGGTTTTTACAGCAATAAGGCATTTAAAAAGGGTTGTGGATGTAGGGTTTGTTACAGGTGTTACACCCGCAATGACTCCTACAGGTTCTGCCACTTCAAAATAGTTATCCTCTTCATTTTCCTGTACTACGCCGACTGTTTTATCATATTTGATGCTGTGGTATACATATTCAGTGGCAAAGAGGTTTTTTATCACCTTATCCTCATAAATACCCATATTAGTTTCCAATGCAGCCATTTTTGCAAGCTCCATATGTTTCTCTATACCTGCAAAAGTCATGGACTTGACTATATTGTCAATTTGTTCCTGAGAGTGGTTTTCATACTCTTTTTCTGAATTCATTGCATTTGTCACCAAATTATTAATTATAGCGGCAACGTTTTCCATATAAAGAAATACCTCCTATCCTGTACTTTATGGTGGTACAAAAGCTAACAAAAAGAAACCTGAAATATAAACTTAATTTTAGCATTTTTCATAATAAATATTCTTTTATATTATATATGTTGCGATATATGCCGCAAAAAAGATTTTACATAAGCAAAAGCGTTATGGGAAATATTTGAAGTTAGTTAAAAGAATATGTTATTATTGAACATATATTGAATGCGATAAAGATTTTACATCGCACTTCAATTTCCTTAATGCAACATCACGAAAATTAATTTTTTCAATGTAGAATCATTTTCGTGATTAATATAATTTTAAATTTATATGTAACCAGAGGTGTAATACATGAGGTCAAGAATTCTTTTACTGATAATTATAATTCAATGCTTATTGCATACAGCCTGCTCAGTTTCCCAGCCTGAAACCGGTCCAAGAAAAGAGGCAAGCGCTTATATGGAAGATACTGTTGAAATAGAAGGGTCACCGGAGTTGAACCTTTTATGTGAATCGGGTAATATTGAATTCTATTCATGGGATAGGAAAAATATCAAGTTTGAGGTTACTAAAAGGGTAACAGGTAGAGGAGAGAAGAGTGCTCTTAAAGATAAACTGGATGATTTGGAAGTGGACATAACATCTGAGGGAAACAAGGTCTTTCTGGAATTCCGAAACAGGATAAAAAGAAAGAAGGTCTATGACTGCTGTGTTGATTTGCGTATTTATATGCCCAAGGGCATTGCTGAATATAATCTAAAACAGGACAATGGAAATATAAGGTTTTTTGATGATGCAAAAGGAATTCTAAAGGTGGATATTGCTTGTGTAAAGCTTGATATTAACAGGTTTGAAGGTGTGATTAGCGTAAAGGGAAACTCAGGAAGTATAAATATATCAGGGGGAAAACTGAAGGGAGAATCCGGCATTGCTTTTAAAACTGGAAACATAAGCATTAAATCTGAATTGGAGGAAAACGGAGAATATACCTTTAGCACTGAAGCGGGAAACATAGATTTATATTTTCCTGAATACTCAAGGGTTTCTTTTGAAAACATCGGGCAGGTTGAAAAGAATGAGTTTGAAAAATCCGACTATGCTGCAAAGGTTAAAGTAATAAGCCTCATAGGGACGATAAATTTGTGCAGATATTAATTAAAGTGGCAAATATAAAATCAAAACAATTATAATGCAAAAGAACCCATAAAATGATAGATATGCAGGATTGACTTAGAATTATTATAGTGTTAACATTATATTGAATTAAATATACTTACGCTACAGTTAGGTTTTGCTACTTTTTATTAATTATGAAAATAGCTCTCATTAATTACTCAACTTTCCCACAGTATTTATGGGCTCTTTGCCACTAACGTAGCATTGCTCACCGCGGTCAAAAAGTAAACTTTTTTCCTTAACTTGTGAGCAACCAGAGCCTCAAAATACTATAAGTGGGAAAGTTGAGTTAATTACATATACTGTAGTGTGTAAATATAATGTTATGGAGGTAAAAGGATGAAACGTATCCATTTGTTTAATGGGGTAAGAAGCTTTGTATTTGTTACTGCTCTTTTATTTGTACTATTAGCGGGAGGAATTTCTGTAAATGCTGCTACTGCTGATACTAAAGAAGAAACTCCTGAAGTTTTAACCACTGACTTCGTAGATATGACATTTGTAATCGGCAAGAATACTTACACATCCAAAACAGCATCAAAGAAAATGGACATAGCCCCTGTTATTGATAATGGCAGAACACTGGTTCCTTTTCGCACAATATTTGAAGAACTTGGATATTCCGTGCAATGGGACGATCAAACAAGAAGTGTCAATGCTGTATACAAAGGAAGCATTATTACACTTCAGATAGACAGTGCAACTGCTTATGTTGATAACAATCCTGTCACGCTTGATGTTGCGCCAAAGATTGAGAAGTCAAGGACGTTGGTTCCCTTAAGATTTGTAGCAGAGTGTTCGGGTGCTTTTGTTGACTGGGACGGAGATGCAAAAAGTATACATATTACCAGAGTAGGCAAATTCAATACGGGTACGGTTTTATTCTATGACAACAAAGGAAAGATACCAAAGGTATACATCTACGATGGTGAAAACATTGCTTCGGTATCGCTTGAAGGTAAGGAAATAAAGAATTCCCTTGCTTATAAAGGCGGACTTCTGTTGACGGTTTTCGATAAGGAGAATGATACAAATAACCTTCTTACATATAGAAACGGAAGTTTCGTAACACTGATTACCAACTTTGAAATAAAGGAAAAGGTTGAATATAATAATAATCTTCTGTTGCATGGATATGACAGAAGGCAAAAGCTGGACAGTATTTACAGGTTTGACGGTCGCAACATATATCTTGTGGCTGATAATTTTGCGATGGGTAATTACGTTATGCTTAATGATAAACTTGTAATCAACAAGTATGATAACTTTAGAAAGTATTCGCTATGTGTATTTGATACAAATTCATGGACTCCCCATGTTTTGCAGAATGATTTTATAATTAAGGATTCCATGATAGAGGACAATATTCTATTCATGAGTGCAGTGCTTTCATCAGGGAGTATGAAGCCCTTTGCAAGTTATGATGGTTCAGTATTCAGAATTATCCATGATAATCTTGAAATTGATTTGGCCAGAACCATTCGGTTTGTTGACAGGAATAATGTAAGCAATATACTTACTGTTGCTAAAAAAGACGGAAAGAAAGATTATTTTGTAGTGCTGAGAGATACAGGCTACTACTCTTCAAATTATGATGTTTTTGACCTTTTTCTGCCGGACAGTGTATTTGAAGATGTGGATATGAAACCAAGAACAGTTACTGTTTCAGGTATAGTAGACTATAATAACGCAATATATATTTCTCTCAAAGAGACTTACAGCGTTATTGAGGCGAGAAATTTAGTTGCATTAAGTTCAATTCCTGACTACACCAAGAAAGAAAACACTTTTTCAGGAGATGATGCAGACTACATTTTATTAGACAATGTTAAGACGATTTATAAAGATTCTACATACATTGATATGTTCCAACAGGGAAGACAAATGTTGATACATTTGCAGAATAAAAATGACAAGGACTATGTTTTGTATATTCACAACAATAATGAGGTTTCAGCTGCAAGAGATGTTGTTAAAATTGATAACATACTTGATATAAGAAACAGACTCTTTATAGATGTTCAGGATATCGACAGGATAACAGACAAAAAAAGGTCAGCTCTCTTGTTCTACAATGCTGACGAATATAATGTCAATTCCCGCATAAGAAATCTTGTAATAGGTATGAAAACCAACGTGTGGGAGGAACTCTTCGGTTCTCTTGTTGTGAATGGTGTAGAAGATGACATAAAAAGAAGCAAGGTATACATTTATTCAGATGAGTTTAAAGAGTTATTGGGTAATTTCCAGGTTAGCTACTGGGAAAGGATAGGAAACAGGATATTTACATCTGGAAAAGATACCGATTCAAATACCATGTCGCTTCAGAAAATTGACACAATGACTACACATTTGCTTAAAGACAAGTTTGCAGCAAAAAAGATGGTAAAGGCTCAGGAAGGAAGTTATTACTTTGTATTCGGAACTGAACAAACTCCTAAAACACCGTATACAAATAAGAATATATTATATATCTTTGATGAAAGTACAGGAAAATTTGTTGATATGGTTGTGGATATACAACTGACAGATATGCTTGTTATAGACTGATAAACATATCAGAGACAAAAAAACAAAAGGACTGCTGAACAGCATGAGATATGGCTGTAACAGTCCTTTTTTTTTAGATAATTTGGTTTTTGTGGAATTTGCTGAAAATGTGTTATAATTAAAAAGTTAGTTTTATAAGGCATATTGACAATGCCAAATTCTATATTATAGGAGTCGAGTGTATATGCGAAAAATGAAATGGCTTGGTTTTTTAGTTTTGGCTGTAGCAATAATTATTGGAAGTATATTTATTATCAAGTATATTTCTGACGACCACGAAAGTTTGACTGTAAGTGCGATAACCCAACCTCCTGATAACGCTGTAGGCAACAGTGTTTATTCTCCTGTTACTCCAGAGGCAAAAACATTGGAGTCATCCTCTCCAAAGGTGGAAAATAAAACTTTTAGAATAACAGCTGTTGGAGATATACTCTTAGGAAGAGGTGTTGGCAGCAGGCTTAAAAGTGGACAGAAAGACTTTAAATATCCATTTGTGGAGGTTGCAGATATTCTTAAAAAAGGAGACATCGTGTTTGGCAATCTCGAAGAGCCCATAACTTCAAGTACCCATTCTTTATTGGGTATAAGCCAGGGAGGGAAATATGTTCTCAAAAACGATGTTGAGGCTATTGAGGGACTGAATTACGCAGGATTCAACCTTTTCAATCTGGCAAACAATCATATACTTGATTATTATGAACAAGGACTGCTAGACACAATGTCAATATTGGACGAGCATGGCATTGCCTATTCCGGTGCAGGCAGAAATATTGATGAAGCAAGAAAGCCAGCAGTAGTTGAAAGGAAAAATACCAAAGTCGGAATGCTTGCATATACTGATATGGCTGAAGTTACCTACAAGGGAAATCCGCCTCTGATGTTTATAGCAGGAAAAGATAAATTCGGCGTTGCCAAGAGACCTCTTGAGTTTGATGAAGCCTTAAAACGCGACATCGAAGCAATAAGGGATGAAGTTGATATATTGATTGTTTCACTCCATTGGGGTGTTGAAGAAAGTTTTGAAGTTCTGCCGCAACAGAGAAAGTTTGCATATGATCTATTGGACAACGGTGTAGATATAATTTTAGGGCATCATCCCCATCAGTTCCACGGGATTGAGATATATAAAGGCAAGCCGATTTTTTACAGCTTGGGAAATTTTATTTTTGACCAGAATGACCCGGAAAACCAGGAAGCTTTTATAATACACATGAACTACAACAATTGTAAACTTACTGATATTGAGGCTATTCCCGTAAGAACTGTTGGTAAAACGCAGATAGTCGTGCAGAAAGGTGAAGAAGCAAAAGCTATTCTTGATAGAGAAGTTAAACTTTGCAAGGAATTGGACACTGAGTGTATAATTGAAGAAGATAAATTGTTTTTTGAACTTAATTAATAAAGGATTTATATAATAACACATGTAAAAAGGAATTTCATTGCTCTTTTCAAGGGAATTCCTTTTTATATTATATAGAAAGAGATAAAGATTTTACATCTAAAATTTTATTCTTTGGCTTTTCCGGAAATGCTGAATTTTTAAATGGTTAATTTGGATATTGTTCAAAAAGTGGGGTAAATATATAATGATACTTTATCAGAAAGGTGTTGTGAGTATGGACGTATGGCGCGGATTTAATAAAGGTAACTGGTGTTCTGAAATTGATGTAAGAAATTTTATAAATCAGAACTGTACACCTTATGAAGGTGACGAAGGTTTTCTTTGCGGACCTGCTGATTCTACAGTGAAACTTTGGGACAGGCTAAAGGAGTCTCTTGAAGAGGAAAGGAAAAACGAAGGCGTTCTGGATATTGATACTAAAACCATTTCCACAATTGATTCCCATAAGCCGGGATATATAGACAGGGATATTGAGAAGGTAGTGGGGCTTCAGACGGATAGTCCGCTTAAAAGAGCAATAATGCCTTTTGGTGGCATAAGAATGGTTATAAAAGGTGCTGAAGCCTATGGTAAGAAAATCGACCCTAGTGTTGTAGAGATATTTACAAAATACAGGAAAACGCATAATGAAGGTGTATATGATGTTTACACGCCTGAAATGAGAAGGGCTAAAAAGGCAGGTATAATAACAGGACTTCCTGATGCTTATGGAAGAGGACGTATAATAGGAGACTATCGAAGAGTTCCTTTATATGGAGTGGACAGACTTATAAAGGAAAAAGAATATGAGATGGTAAATCTGGAGTTTGACTATATAGACTATGAAACGGCGAGGAATCGGGAAGAAATAAGGGAACAGATAAAAGCACTTAAACTTCTAAAGGAGATGGCCGGAAGTTACGGTTTTGATATTTCAGACCCGGCTAAAACTGCCAAAGAGGCGGTGCAGTGGCTGTATTTTGCATATCTTGCCGCAGTGAAAGAGCAAAATGGAGCAGCCATGAGTCTTGGTAGAGTATCGACATTTCTGGATATTTACATTGAAAGAGACTTGAAGGAAGGAACGCTTAACGAAGAGGGAGCGCAGGAGTTAATTGATCAGCTTGTTATAAAACTTAGAATGGTAAGGTTTTTAAGGACTCCTGAGTATGAAAAACTTTTCAGTGGTGATCCAACTTGGGTGACTGAGTGTATAGGAGGTATGTCACTAGATGGAAGGACGCTGGTGACGAAATCTTCCTTCCGGATATTGAATACCCTTTTCAATCTGGGTCCTGCTCCTGAACCTAACCTTACAGTATTATGGTCGGTGCACCTTCCAGAAGCTTTCAAAAAGTTTTGTGCAAAGGTATCCATCCATACCAGCTCAATTCAGTATGAAAGCGATGACATAATGAGGCATTATTGGGGTGACGACTATGGAATTGCATGTTGTGTATCAGCAATGAGGCTTGGTAAGCAAATGCAGTTTTTCGGAGCGCGGTGTAATCTTGCAAAAGCTTTACTTTATGCTATAAACGGCGGAAGAGATGAAATGATGGGGAATCAGGTTGCGCCATTATTTTCGGCGGTAGATACGGAGTATCTTGATTATGATGATGTGATGAAGCGCTTTGATATGGTATTGGACTGGGTAGCACGACTGTATATGAATACCCTTAATGTAATTCACTATATGCACGACAAGTATGCCTATGAAAGACTTCAAATGGCATTGCACGACAGAGAAGTTTTAAGAACCATGGCATGCGGTATTGCGGGTTTGTCGGTGGTTGCCGATTCCCTCAGTGCTATAAAATACGCAAGGGTAAAAGCGATAAGAGATGAAAACAATATTGTTGTAGACTATGAAGTTGATGGGGACTACCCTAAATACGGAAATAATGATGAGAGGGCGGATTCTATTGCAATTAATGTAATTAAGACATTTATGGATAAACTCCGGAAGCAGAGGACATACAGGCATTCCATGCCTACCCTCTCAATTCTGACAATCACATCAAATGTGGTATACGGTGAAAAGACAGGAAATACCCCGGATGGCAGAAAAAAAGGAGAACCCCTTGCTCCTGGTGCAAACCCCATGCATGGAAGGGATACAAACGGTGCATTGGCTGTTTTGAACAGTATTGCAAAACTTCCTTATGAGTATGCACAAGACGGCATATCCTATACATTTTCAATTATCCCTAAGGCTCTTGGAAGGGATGAGGATGTAAGGGTAAATAATTTGAAAGCGTTGCTTGACGGTTACTTCAAGCAGGGAGGTCATCACATAAATATAAACGTGTTTGAGAAGGAAACTCTTTTAGATGCAATGGAACATCCTGAGAAGTATCCTCAACTGACCATAAGGGTTTCAGGTTATGCCGTAAACTTTATCAAACTGACACGAGAGCAACAGCTTGATGTTATAAACAGGACTATCCATGAGAAGATATAAACATAAAGGGGGGGACATAAATGTCGGTAAAAGGTAGGATACATTCTTTTGAATCATTCGGCACACTTGACGGACCGGGGATAAGATTTGTTGTTTTTATGCAGGGCTGTCCTTTAAGGTGCTTATACTGCCATAACAGGGATACATGGGATGTAAAAGGCGGAACGGAGTATACACCGGAGGATGTTATCGATAAGCTGAAAAAATATATTGAATATATAAAGTTCTCAGGAGGGGGGATAACCGTTACAGGTGGAGAGCCTACACTTCAGGCAGAGTTTGTATATGAGGTGTTCAAACAGGCAAAAGAATTGAATATACACACAGCTTTGGATACCAGCGGATTTGTTGAAATTGAAAAGGTGAAGAAACTTCTTGATTGCACCGATCTGGTACTGCTTGATATTAAGCATGCAGTGGAGGGAAAACATAGGGAAATTACAGGTGTGGGCAACGAGAAAATTAAGACCTTCGCGCAGTACTTATCCAGCAAAGGTATACTAATATGGATAAGGTATGTTCTGATTCCAGGTCTTACGGATGATGACAAGGACCTATATGCTGCATCAGAATTTATAAAGGAGCTTAAAACTGTTGAAAAAGTTGAAGTGCTTCCGTACCATAGTATGGGATTGTATAAATGGGAAGAACTGGGCGAGAAATATGAACTTGAAGGATTAAGAGAACCTACTGCACAGGAAGTAAAAAAAGCACATCAAATTCTTGCACCTCTTCTTTAGAAGCCAGTGCTTCGAGAACTAACAAAACTGAATATCCATCGAGGGTACGGGAGTTTTGCCTCTTTCATTTCATTCCAAGAGGCCTAATAAAATTGAGTACCCATCGAGGATACTCAATTTTGCCTCTTTCATTTCATTCCAAGAGGCCTAAACAAAGCTAAAGGGGCGAAGATGAATTTCTCTTTTCCCCCTTAGCTTTCTTCATACTGCAATTTTTCATTTAACATTTGTTGCTTGCCTCAATTCTGTTACTGTGTTTTCTTTTCCTTCCACATTGGAATCAACCCTTTTCTATTCTTTGCTTTTTCTTGTGTAACTACTATATAGATACCAACATAAATCGGGTTTAAAAAAAAGGTTTATAAATTTTTATTTATTGTTAATCGGGGGCGTACTTGTTTACGTTTTTTTAACTTTACAAAAGTATGCAGTTCCAGGTCAAGCTTGTCAAATACTCCGGTAAAAATCCTTGAAGTATATTCTGCATCAGTCAAAGCTCTATGAAGGTCTTCGCCTATTTTTATCCCGCAAAACTTAAGAGCGTTTTCAAGACTTAACCTTTGCCCCTGGGGCAGATCATTTATGGATGAAAACTGTTTTTGAAGATCAATATTTTTATTAAGCCAATTAGTGTTGATCCTATTATATTTGCAGTTTTGGAACAGATGATGTATGTCATCATGCCCCCAGCTGACCAGAAGATAGTCTTCACCTATCCAATTTCTGAAACGTTTAATTATATCCTTGAAGCAGTCTGCGTTATTGATGTGTTCCTGAGAAATATTTGTTTTCTTCCTGACAACGGGAAAAAGCTTTTTGAAATGCCGGGGTTTTACAAAGGACTGAAAAGTATCTTCAACCTCTAGACCGTTGTTAATCTTAATTGCCCCTATTTCAATAATTTCATTAGGAACATTACTTTTAAAGGGTTTGCTGTTAAGCTCCAAATCGTATACAATATATTTCATGCAAGTCTCTTCTTTCTCATTTTTTTGTTATATTTTATATTTATTCAGTATAAATTCAAATACTATAAAGTTCTAAAATTAATCATTAATTATCCTATGTATAATCATTTCGGCAATATAAATAAACTACAACTCTTATTATATTATCACACAAAAGGTAGTAATATATATATTGAATACTAAAAAAACAGTGGTAATTGATAAAGTTGATTTAGTATTGACTGAAACAGTAATAACAATGGAAAAATAAAAGAGACTGAAATCTTACGAGTATATAAATCAGTCTCAATTTAAGCTGTTATCAACTAATGAAAAATATTATTTTTTTTGCGCGAATTTGTTAGCGGTATAAACCATAAGTTTTGTAACCACATAGAACAGTATTAAAACGCTAAACACGCCTATTAGTCCGTAAAGTGCGACTTCAAGACCTTGCTGATATTTTAATTCCATTATATATCACCTCTATTTCATACTGCAGCATAAAGCTGTAATTAAAGTTGTAATACCTGCTTATTGTAAGCAGCGGAACAATCGTTTTCTCAAAAGTTTGTCAGGTTGACAATATATTCAATAAGATTTTATGTACTCAATTGTTTAATCGGTTTAGCCTACTATTGCGGGAACAAGGGCTAACAGTAAACCGCCTGCAACTATAGAACCTAGCTGCCCGGCAACATTGGCACTTATTGAGTGCATTATTATAAAGTTTGAAGGGTCTTCTTTTTTTGCCATCTGCTGTACAACTCTGGCTGACATTGGAAAAGCAGAAATGCCTGCGGCTCCAACCATCGGGTTGACTTTGTTCTTTAGGAAGAGATTAAGGAACTTCGCAAAAAGAACTCCTCCTGCAGTATCGAATATGAAAGCAACAAGTCCCATCAAAAGGATTAACAAAGTAGTGCCCTGCAAAAACTTGTCCGCTGTCATTGTAGAACCTATTGTGACGCCTAAAAGAATGGTTACAAGGTTTGCCAGCTCGTTTTGGGCTGATTTGGACAGTCTTTCAAGAACACCGCATTCCCTAATAAGGTTTCCAAACATTAAAAGACCGACAAGCGAAACGCTAACAGGAGCAACAATACCTGCAAGTATTGTAACAACTATCGGAAAAAGTATTTTTACCATTTTAGGAATCTCCACCTGCTTGTAATCCATTCTTATAAGCCTTTCCTTTTTTGAGGTAAGAAGTCTTATTACGGGTGGCTGGATTATTGGTACAAGAGACATATATGAATAAGCCGCCACAGATATTGGTCCTACAAGGTTTTCCCCCGCAAACTTGTTGGCTACAATTATGGATGTCGGACCGTCAGCAGCTCCTATTATCCCTATTGATGCGGCTATTTTGAGGTCATCAAAAAATATAAGTGCAATCATCATTGTTGCAAAAATACCAAGTTGTGCAGCAGCACCGAAAAAGAGCATAAAAGGATTTTGAAGAAGTGGACTAAAATCAATCATTGCACCTACGGCAATAAAAATAAGTACCGGAAAAAGCTCATTGGCAATCCCACTTTTATACAGGACAGTCAATACTCCATTTTCCTCAACAGCTGATGAGAACGGGATATTGGCTAGTATTGCTCCAAAGCCTATGGGAAGTAATAACATCGGCTCGTATTCCTTGGCAATAGCCAGATAAATAAGTATTCCTCCTATAGCAAACATAATAAGATTCAGATGGTTAAAACTCGTTATTCCCTGAAGTAGTTCCTCCACAAATAAATCCTCCTTTATAAATGTTTAAATATTTTTTGTTCCCCTAAACAGTATATTAGTATTGTTAATGTATTTCAAGAGTTTTATCATGGGATAATAAATATATAGATATTTATCGGAACTTTTATTAGGGCTCTCGGAATGAAGTATCATAAAAAGAGCCCATGATGATCTTCGCTACAGCTAATACAAATCCCTTCGTACCTGCATATAACCTTTCGGCTATATACAAGCATTACGAAACCTGTACCAACCTTTGCTCGACCACCAAGGATACCTTGGAAATCTGTTACAACCTTTCGGCTGTAAGAGACCTCCAGGAAGTGCAGTTTTCTGCAATTCCCTGCGGAACCCTTGATGCTCTTAGCTCGAATATTATACATCCACTCTTTGACCATACTGCAACATTTGGTGCTACAGTACAGCCTGGAAGAACATATAATATTCTTCCCTCCGGCTAATATCAAGCCTTGGCGTCCAGCGTCAGACGAAACCCGATATTAACCTTTGGCCGACCATTATAAAGCCTTTAGCAGACCTTATAATGATCTTGGCTCGACCATCATGAACCCTTGTGCTATTATTATGTTGCATATCAATTTTAAAATGCATGCCAAATAAAGGAAGTAAAAGGAACGGTTTTTTATTAAAGGGTCAATCGGAAGTTTTGCGCGAAAAAAGACTCAACTAGTGGATAAACACTGAATTTTGAGTCTTTTCGCAACACGCGCAAAATTTTTGATT
>CAYPCH010000009.1:0-8614 GCA_964409165.1 uncultured Oscillospiraceae bacterium
TCGGAAGCACAGGTTCCCACCGCGATAACGTAAGCCGCCTGTTCCCCAAATTCCTTGATGACCTCGTATGCAGTTACCGGGCACCCTTCCCATCTTCCGATAATGTTGTACAGGCCGTTGTCTTTAGTAGAAACGGCGCCTTCAACAGCCAATATATAATCCCTTCCGATCATGCTGAACAGTTTTTCCATGGCGGCTTCACCCTCGGCGGCCATCAAACTGTTGTCGTATATGAAATTCACCATTTGAGAGGCCAGACTTTTGAAGTCCGGATTTGCCCCATTGAGAAGAGAGATGATGTTTCCAGAGCATCCAGTCAGTTCAAGCCATATTAGATTTCTTTTATGGATGTTCTTCTGTTTAACAGCTTCTATAGCCTTATGAACAAGCACAGAGGCCGTCTCCAGCCTCGTTGAGTAATTAGCACAACGGTTATTTGTTTGATTCATTCTACCATCTTTCCAATCACCTTCAATTTACTGAGGATCGGCTGACCGGTGTGGCATGAGGCAAACTGGCTCGTTACATTTGTGCCTGCCGCTAAACCGAAATGGGTCGCTCCGCCCCAAGCAGCATTGCTCGTTACATCATACACGGTACCGTTCACTGCCACATAAGCTGGATTGCCATCCCTGCCATTATACCTTGACAGCTCCTCTAATGTGAATAATCTCTCGGCAATGGACTGAGGGCTGTTCATACTTGCGCCGTTTCGTAAAACCTGTACCAACAAGTAAATTTGGGACATATTTCTACGCAGTTGGTTTAAAAACTTGTTCTTGACGCAGATATTTGTGGTAATATATAGACAGTCGATGGTGTCATTCATTTCGTCCAAGTTGTTATTTATCATATTTATTAAAATCTCACGATCATTCATGCAGAATCCTCCTTATATGTTTATTCGGTATCAATACAGTATATTCATTGCAAAACCGATGTGCATGCAAAAAAGAAAAAACTCCAGAAAAAGTTGGAGTTTTAAGACCTATGCCGTTTTTCTTTGTACAAAATCAGAATTCAGTTATACATTGAACTCCACTCTGTTTAAGAAGATAAATATCATCTAACCATTCATGCCAACGAGCATACCCCTTTGACTTACTTGACCTAGTATAGTGTTTCTCAAATATTTATTCAATGAAAATCCTGCGAACTTGTTGAATCGTCAAGATCTCGGATTCTTTGTTGCATAGGTAATTTGAGAACACACTACTAGTTACTGATTTCCCCTGCTTTCTGCAGTGAAACCTTGGTAATAATCGGTCCAGTCAGCTCATAGATAAAAGTTGCACCTAAGACTACAGCCTGGATTATCTCGCCGTATTGAGGCAATATGCGGGTTGTTATCAGCGCTAACCCGATAGCAACTCCTGCTTGAGGTATCAAAGATAACCCCAAGTACTTTTTGACTGCTGGCGGTGCTTTCATCAGTCTTGAGCCTAAGTAGACTCCCAGAATTTTACCGATAACACGGAAGACAATATAGATAACGCCAATGAGACCAATTTTAGGCAAAATAGTTATGTCCAGCGACATTCCTGATACTACAAAAAACATAAGAAATATTGGAGGTGTAACACTATCAACAGTTTTGAAAATTTTATCAGCATCTAAAGATACGTTAACCAGCATTGCCCCTATGCACATGCAAAGCAACAGAGAGGATAATCCCAACATATTAGCCAAGGCTGAGCCAAGAAAAACTAAGCCAGTAGTAATTATAAGTCTGTTGGAATCCTTTTTGAAATAACGCATAAATACTAAAAACAATAAGCCCAGCAGAAACCCCACAGCAAATGAGCCGATAATCTCTAATAATGGTCGGATAATTGTCAAGGCAATAGAGATTTCCCCAGGATTTTGCATGACATTTACAATAGCTGCAACAAAACCAAAAAGTATGAGTGCCACAGCATCATCTAATGCTACAACACTTAATAAGGTTTCTGTAACAGGTCCTTTGGATCTATACTGTTTGATAATCATGATCGTTGCAGCAGGGGCAGTAGCAGAGGCAATAGCCCCAAGCAGTAATGCTATTTCAACATCAACACCTACTAAGACTAATACCAAGGTAACAATCACTGACGCTGTTAAGCCTTCTAAAATTGCAATAACGACCGGCGTCATACCAACTCTTCTTATATAGGATAACTTAAATCCAGCACCTATAGTAAAAGCAATAAAGGCCAATGCTATTTCAGAAATAACTTCCAAATCGGTTGTCATATTTTCAGAAATCAAGCTTAATCCAAAAGGACCTATAATTAATCCGGCAATTAAATATCCGGTTACATTAGGTAAACGGATAAGCTTTACCACACGACCGATAATAAGCCCTGAAAATAATAGCAAAGCTAAACAAAATAGGGTATTATGTTCCAATTTTAAAATTCAACTCCTTCGACACTAAGAATGGGCAAAGTAAACATTACCGCTGTATCAGGCTTGGATATATCACCAACTACTTCCCTGACTATATCCTTTGCACACTCAATTTTCGACTCCTCAAGAGCTAAGAATATGGTTTTGCTCTCATCACGCTCAGGATTAAGATAAAAACGCAGAGACCCGAATATCGGTAAGTCCTCGGCATTTCTGGCTAACTCATGAAGCATTCCTGTACTGTTCAGAATTGTTGCTCCGCTAACTCCTGCGTTTGCAAGTCTTTCCAATAGTGATTCCAATAGCTCTACCTTATTTAATACTACTAATAAAAGTTGCATTATACTCATCACTCCTTTAGCCCATATTATATCACTATTTATAAAGTAAAACCAACCGAATATGTACTAAAAAACAAGACACGGTAATTTTGGAGTTTCATTCACTAATAAAGTATGCTATTTAATCAACAATAAATATACAAATAAATCTCTTGAATTTCGGGAAATGATTGAAAGGCAGAAAAGGATTTGAGTTAAGGATTGGAGTTACTGAATATAAAAATTTTCAAATATAAAAATTTAAAATACACATCTTGTCGTTGCATAATATTTTATGGGATTCGTTGTAAGTTTGGGGTTGCTGGTTTTTTTAGTAAGGTTGCTTGAATATGAAAACTCGCCAATGTTATGTGCAGGTATTTACGGCGGAGCTAAATTCATTATAGGTTTATTATTCGATACACTTTTTTTTGGTTCCTCAATCATTGCACTAATAGGTGCATCGGTAGCCGGTTTCATACTTGCGTATTTCTATTTCGGTCTTCTTAGTAGATTTTCCGGCACATTCTTCTGGTGGATTGTATTTATAATAGGGGCTTTTATACTCTTCGTATAATTTGGGACAATACAAATACATATGCCTAATTCTGTAATCTGCTTAATAATCTTGAAGCCAGCTTTCTTTGTACTACCTTTTCACCGCTTTCGGCCTTTTTGCTTCTTTCTGTTGGAATATTACATGAAAAGTTGCTAATATCTCTTGGTTTTGCATCTATTTTAGGTTCTCTTTCCTTTACTAATTTTTTTAGTTGCGAGCGAACTAAACTGGTCATTTTGAAACACTCCCTTCATACTAATATTATACCCTAAAACAAGTATCTATTCAAATCATTCCTCTTCCAAATTATTCGACAGAATAAACAATTCTTTATCAAAAGCAGAAATTATGTTCTGAATTACTAAATGCTCATGCTCATATAGTATGCTCCCATTTTTACCTTTTAACAATACAAGTAAATCAGGAAAAACAAAAGAAGTTACAATTTTTGCATATATCGTCCTGATTACGTCCTGTGGTGGTACACACACTCCATTCATTTCAAGTGAGTACTGTATAGCAGAAAATTCTACATCTGACAATTCATTATTTGCCTTTAATTCACTCCATCCCTCGCTAGAATGATAATAACACTGGATTTCAAGAGCAACGCGTCTGTCAGAGTAATTCTTTAAAAAATCTTTATAAATATTTTCTTCATCTATAAACTGTAAAGTATTAATATAATCAATTGTATTTGTCAGCACTTCATATTGTGCAAGTATAATGCCACATAACAATTGATAATCTTCTTTCCTTATTATAACTGCCTCTGCCATTTTGTCTACTTCTTCCATCGATAATTCTATACCTTTGATGTTTAACCTTGATATATTGATATTCTTAAAAAGTATTATATCCAGTAAAAAGCTTACTAAAACAAATATTATTGTAGTAATAAAATAATTGTATACTTCTTTTGATATTTTATAATTGTCTGTTAGATTGATTGAAATAATATAATTGCTAAAAAGTATGCAAAACACAATATACCATATCAAAAACGCTGAATAATACAACCCTTTTTTTTGCTGCTTATTCAATTTTAGATTTTTATACAAGGAAGAAGGCCACACCATATTCTTACAATAGACCAGTAGTAAAATACAAGGAACCAATAGCCACAAACACTTGATATATTCTAAATATATGTACAATTTTACACCCCCCGTAAAATTCTTATCCAATTATACCACATCCTGACTAACTGTTGTATAAAAAACTCAACGATAATAAATTTGGTTTTATTGTAAACAATACAGATAGGATTTCACTACCAGCGCACCAAAAAAGAGCCACAACTTCGGCTCTTTTGTCAAAAAGGGAAGGTATATATTAAAAGGTTTAACCTGATACTTAAATAATACATAAAAATAATTAATAAACTATGAACAAATTATTAATTATTTAAAAACAATAATAAATATTTTTAAAAAAGAGGCTGGCTCATTAATAATGAACCTGCCTCTTTCTTATTAAGAAGTTTGTCGTAATTTAATAATAAACAATCTTTTTTAATATTTTATGAACAAAACATTAAATTCTTTTAACATTCATAAACAGTATTTTCCCTAAGAAAAGAGCCGGGTAATTATCCGGCTCTAGCGTTATTAACAACTCGAATCGTAGGATGCATCGGGGGAGATAGCCCTTAAATATGCTCGAGTTATCCAATATCAATGTCTATACGTACATTTACGATGAAATCATTGAAGTTCTTTTCAAATATTGCCGTTTTTTCTTCACCGTTCGTATCAATATAATTAATACGATAAGTAATTATTGAGTCTTGACCTGAAAACCTCACAGTCCCGACTTTTGTGTGACGTACTTTAATGTGGACAGTATATGGCTGAATTATGTATTTTGTACCGTCATAAATCAGTTTTATATCATCAAGATTTCCTATTACTTGGTTTCTTGTAACTCCGTCAATTATTACATCGTTTATTTGGGTTCCAGCAGGTGCTTCTACAACCTTTACTCCTGCGGGGAAAATCTCTTCATAATAGACACTGCTTAAACGTACATTTTTTGCTGGCTCAAGGAGTATCTCATGATATTTTGTTGAAATATCCTCTATAGTTGATGAAGTATAGTAGTGGTTACCAGTTACTGCACCTGCGGCATCAGCAACTTGTACTATTTTCCCTGAAATATCCTCACTCGAAGTATTTATAAAGACAGCTTCTATATTCGATGAATTCACAGTATTTGCCATAAATATTGCATAATCCAAAGCTTTCTGATTGGAAGCAGCAGTACCGTCACCGGCAATAAATTGTGCGTTTCCTGTTGACGCTTTCATGGTTAAATGGCTGACTTCATTACTTGTCCATCTATTTGGTGCAGAGGCCGCAATAACAACAATATATTTTGTTGCATCAGGAGATGACTTTGCAGTGTCATTCAAAAGCTGATATCCTCTCCTTAACGCGTCTCCCATATTGTTATGTCCGTTGACATTTTCAGGGAAGGAGTCTATAACAGCCTTAAGACTTGCTGCATTTGCTTCATTTGATACGTCAAATAAACTATAATCCCCATTTTCTGGGTTTGCAGAGTCTGAATATTGAATAGCACAGATTTTAGTATCAGTACCTGTAAATTTATCTACAAATTGTTTTGCGGTTTCTTTGAGCGATAAAGGTGAAGCCTCTTGTATATAAGTTGTCTCTATTACTGAGTTGGTTACAGACGTACAATATATCTTCGTATTGCTTCCCTCAACCCTTATATCACTTCCTGCAACAACAGAGCCGTAAATTTCTGTATTGATTCCCTGTAATAGAACAACTCCAACGTCAGTTGTATATTTATTAGTAGGGTCAGCTTCGCCTGCAGCATAAAGTATTCCGTATATTTTACTGCTTGAGGTAGCGATAAATATTTTGCCATGTATTGAATATATATTCAATAGGTTGGTATTATTATCAATCTGACTTTGATTGAGTACTTCTGTATTTACGTCATGTCCCTCAAGATAAACAAATCCGTCTGCAACTATAAAACATTTACCGGTGTTAGATATATGAGGAACTGAAATTCTTACATTACCTTTAAAATACATTGATGAATCTAAAATAAACGTCCCTGCACCAGTTATAACAAACGTGTTATTACTTTCATATCTTATGTTGAATCCCGGCTGTCCCGGAAACGGGTAAGTAATACCCTCATGATAATCCAAAGCTACCGCGTCAAATACCTTTGAATGTGCCTGGGCATCTTGCTTCAATTTCTCATGAAATACAGGCATTGGAATCGGAGTATTAATAGTTACAGTGCCTCCTGCAATGTTTGAGCCATAACCTATACTGAAGGTTGACGCGGAACAAGTTCCAGATACGTTCAATGAAGCTATGTAAGTCTCCAGTTTTTCATTAGCATGTATACTACCTCTTATATCTGCCAGGTCTCCGACTCCACGGAAATTTTTATTTGCAAATATGCCGTAGTCTAGTGGAGTAACTACCTCTGAGCTTATAGTATTGTAAGTTACTGAATTATCAACAAGCAACGCTATTTCCTTCTCACCCTTTATAGTACCAATACCGCTGAGGTTCAATTCTCCGTTCTGCAAGGAAGAAATCGTATTAACCGCTCCTATATCAGGACTGGTAAATGCGCTTCTTGACAGAATCATATTTGGCTGATTCAGACGTAAAGGAGTTGGTGTACTAAAAGGCATTGATGTAGCAACTGGTGTAGATGCAGGTAAAGGAGTTGATGTTTGCGTTCCTGTTGCCGTTGAAGTTGGGGGTGATGTATAAACTGGTGTAGAAGCAGCTGTAGGTGTAGCTGTAGGTGTGAGTGTGGGTGTAGGAGTAGGTGAAATTCCCGTTGCAGAAAATGTAAACCAGTCAAAATTTACAGGACCAGTAAACACAAGATACAAATTCTTTACTCCTGTAACACTGTTTATTCCGCAGGACAGTTCATTATATGTATCCCAGCTTGACATTGATGGAACAGACAAAGTACCTGCCAGAGTACCTGTTGAACTTCCCAACCTTATCTGGATATCGGTTGTTGAACCGGCATTGGATGCAACCCTTGCCTTGAACGAAGCTACTCCGCTCCCAAAGTTTACGTTGCTGAACACAATATAATTCCCGCTTTGGATATAGCCTATGGCGCTTCCTCCTCCAATACCTACGGTTTCAATACTTGACGCATTCGAACTTGCATAATTTTCCGCTTGTATTTGAGAAAAAGCATTTATTTCAGTTGCTGTTGGTGCTGACGGTGTAAACATAAACCAGTCACAATTAACCGGTCCTGCAAAAACCAGATATAAATTATTGACACCTGTAATATTGCTTATACTGCATGTCATTTCCTGGTATGTATTAAAACTTCCCGTTGACGATACCGATAATGTACCTAAAAGAGTACCATTCGAACTTCCGGCTCTTATCTGTATGTTAGTATCATAATCAGTTGCAACCCTCGCCTTGAATAAAGTTGCGCCACTGTCAAAATCAACATTATTAAACACTATATGGTTGCTGCTTTGAATATACCCTATAGCACTTCCTCCATTTGTAATACCAAATGTTTGTATGTTTGAAGCACTTGCGTTACTGTAACTTTCGGCTTCAAGTATCGAAAATGCACTCCTTACAGTAACCGGTGTCTGAACAGGTGTTGAGCTTTGAGATGGAGTAGCTACAGGTACCGGTGTCGGTGTTTTTGTTGGCATAGGCGTTGGTTTTTGTGTTGGCGTTGAAGTTGGCATTGGCGTTGCTGTTGGCGTTGACGTTGGTGTTAGTGTTGCTGTTGGCGTTGATGTTGCTGTTGGCGTTGCTGACGATGATCCGGGTGGGGTTCCCCATGCAAGAGTTCCGTTTATATAGCCTGTTACATAAATCCATTCAACAGCACTTGTCGAATGTGCGTTAAACGAATAGTCATTTGTTTGAGTATAATTATTCCAATTAGAATTTATAATTCTCGGCTGAACTACAGTACTCGTACCTGGACTCAATGTTCCCGCTCCACTTGTAAATCCGACTTCTAGATAATAGTCCGCATTAGAATAAGTACTACCCATACTCACAAATGACAATGTTACATTGCCTCCACCTGCTGATGCATAGTCACATGCCGCAGATTGAGTACCTGTACTGTCTGCTGTATAGTAGTACCTTAATTTTACAGAAGAAAGTGCTAAAGACGAATTTCCAGTATTTATTATATTCATATATAGGGGTAATCCGTTAGTAGAACTTTCTCTGTTAGCATTGAAAAACTCAACCTTTAAACCACCACCTGATGGGAAAGATGTTGTTGCCGGAGTCGGCGTAACTGCTGACGGTGCAGGTGATGGCGCAGGTGATAGTGT
>CAYPCH010000009.1:8714-17961 GCA_964409165.1 uncultured Oscillospiraceae bacterium
GATAGTGTAGGTAATGGTGTGGGTGATGATGTAGGCGATAGTGTTGGTAATGGTGTGGGTGGTGCTGCTTGAGTAAATATAAACCAATCAAAATTGACGGGTCCTCCAAATACCAAGTATAAATTATTAACACCTGAATAATTACTTATATTGCAATTCAATTCCCAATATGTATCGAAATTCCCGGTTACAGGCACATTCAAGGTGCCTAACAGTGTTCCAGTTGAACTGCCTATCCTTATTTGTATATTTGTAGCATATTGCGTTGCTACCCGTGCTCTGAAGGAAACAGTTCCTCTTGAAAAATCCACGTCATTATATATAGCGTAATTACCGCTTTTAATATAACCTATAGCATTTCCCCCGCCGTTAATGCCAAAAGCTTTAATACCTGTATTGCTCACACTACTGTAATTCTCTGCTTGTATTGTTGAATAGGGATTTATTGTTCCCGCTGCATAGGTTTCAGCTATAAAGCCTTTATTTACAGGTAAAAACAACTCAAATAAAACCAAACAAATTAAAGTTATGCATATTGAACGACCTTTTTTACTTTTCATTAACATAAAATCTCCCCCTCATATTCAACGCTAAGGACTGAGCAAAATAACACCTATGTAAGTATACAGTTGTAGGGAGCATGCTGTATAATAAGATAAGCTAAACTATATTAATCACCAAAATGATTCCACATTGAAAAAATTAATTTTCGTGATGTTGTATTAATTTTAAAATTAGAATTATGAATAACTAAACACAGTGAATTTAAGAGAATTATTGTGCTACGTCTTTTCAACACAGAAAATATATGTTTGAACACAAGATAGAATCTATCTAAGAAAAGAAGCACCTAAACTTTTAAATACAAAAAAAACACTCTCCTCAGGGTTTTCTCTGATATCTCAATCAGAATTTTCAGAAATAAAAAACACAAACCATAAAAATAAGATAAATCAAAACAAAATATACTTTGACAGAATGTCAATAATTATGTGGTAAAAAATTAATATTATATAGTATATATTTATTATATACTATTTCTATTGTAAAATCAATACTCTCGCTTTATGTTTTTATGTCTAAAGACTCCAATGTATAAGGATTATTACAATACAAAACACTTAAAAACAACCCATGCCAGTAAAAATAATTTATTTTATATCGGCATGGGCAAATAATAAGGTTTGAACTTTCCAAATGTCTACTATTTACTGTAGTAAGAGCTGTTTACACTCTGTCTTATATATGATTTGTATTTTAGTACTCCAATTCCAATACATCCCCTACAACTTCAAATACAGCTCTCTGAACTTCTACTCCTGTAAGCTTCTGACTTCTTTCATCAGGCTGACTTCCCGATACAAAAACCTCAAACAAACCCGGCTCAATCATACATTTCCCTTCACTGTTTATCAAAGCCATCTGACGCGGAACAATTTCAAAAATAACCTCTGTATCCTCACCTGACTTCAAGTGTATCCTACACATTCCTGTCAGTTGCCACTTCGGGGCTTCAAGGCTTTCAATATCCCTAAGATATAATTGTACAACTTCATCCGAATCATATTGACCGATATTTTTAACCTTCACTCTGCACTCTACCTTTTCTCCAGCACATACCTTTTCTTTTGACAGTTTTAAACCACTGTACTCAAATTTCGTATAACTTAGTCCAAACCCAAACGGATAAAGTGCCTCATTTTGCATAAACCTGTATGTGCGGTTTTTCATAGAGTAGTCCTTAAAATCCGGAAGCTCCTCAGTTGTCCTGTAGAATGTAACCGGCAGTTTTCCTGAAGGACTGTATTCACCAAAAAGCAATGAAGCTATTGCCTTTCCACCCTCAGCACCGGGATACCATGCTTGTATTATTGCAGTTATATTTTTATCAGCCCATGTAACAGCAATAGCACTTCCCGAAAGCAATACAAGAACCACAGGCTTACCTGCTTTATATACAGTTTCAAGAAGTTCCTGCTGAAGTCCTGGCAGATTAAGGTTCTGTTTGTCTCCACTTGAATATTCATTGGATACGTCACCCTGTTCTCCTTCAATATTCGCATCAAGCCCTAAGCACATCACTACAACATCAGATCTTTCAGCCACCGAAACAGCCTCAGCAAATCCATCCCGGGGTTCTGCCAAACCAGTCTTATCCTTATACAAGTGACATCCTTTGGCATAGTATATTTTGGTGTCTTCCGCAACTACCCCCCGTATTCCTTCCAACACAGTAACATAGTTGGAAGCAGTACCAAAGTAGTTTGCCATCAGAGCTTCTCTGCTATCTGCATTGGGCCCTATTACCGCAATTGATTTTATTTTATTCTTATCAAGCGGAAGCAGATTATTTTGATTCTTTAGAAGAACTAATGACTTTTTAGATACTTCCAGAGCAAATTCCCTATGCTCAGTACAATCGTTCATTTCGTAGGGAATACTTGTATAGGATACATCTTCAGGGTTATCAAACATACCAAGTTTCATTCTGGCAATCATAAGCCTTGTTACAGACAAGTCAATGGTTTCCTCACTCACAAGCCCTTCCTTATGTGCAATTAACAAGTTACCGAACATATTGCCGCAGTTCAAGTCACAACCGTTATTTACCGCAAGAGCAACCGATTCCGGTGCAGTTTTCGTAACCATATGATTTTCATGAAAATCTTTTATAGCCCAGCAATCGGATACAACATGTCCTTTAAATCCCCATTCTTTCCTTAATATATTCACAAGCAGTGTCTCACTTCCACAACAGGGTTCGCCATTTGTACGGTTGTATGCCCCCATGACTGATTCCACACCAGCCTCTTTGACACACTCTTTGAAAGCTGGAAGATATGTTTCTCTCAGGTCTTTTTCAGATATAACGGCATTGAACTCATGCCTCTCGCTCTCCGGGCCACTGTGGACAGCAAAATGCTTTGCACAAGCCGTTGCTTTTAAGTATTTCGGATGGTTCCCCTGTATTCCTTTTATAAAAGCAACTCCAAGCCGACTTGTCAAATACGGATCTTCACCGTAAGTTTCATGACCTCTTCCCCACCTTGGGTCACGGAAAATATTTATGTTGGGAGACCAGAAGGTCAGTCCTTTGTAAATTCCATAATCACCTTTTCTTTGGAATTCATGATATTTTGCCCTGCCCTCGGTAGAAATAATATCTGCTACTTTATAGATCAATTCTTCGTCAAAAGTCGCTGCCATACCTATAGCCTGAGGAAACATAGTTGCCGTACCTGCTCTTGCAACTCCATGCAACGCTTCGTTCCACCAATTATAAGCGGGTATGTCCAATCTTGGAATAGCAGGAGCGTTGTGCACCATTTGCGTTACTTTTTCTTCTAGAGTCATTCTGGACACTAAATCCCGCGCTCTTTCTTCAAAGCTTAGCTTCTTGTTCTTATAAACAGGCAATCCTTGCATAATAAAACCTCCCCTAATCTTAAAATAATGTCTTACCTTTAGCATACCAAACCATATAGAGCTTTTATTCCAAGAAATGTCAATATATCTTTCTGTTCAATTCATCCTTTACTCCTGTTTTCCTATAAAAATACGAATTAATCACATCCCTCCATTCTTCTGCATGTTTAATCTGACCCTCAAGTCTTTCAACAACATGATTAAATATATCATCATTTATCATTCCTTTAAGACCTATCCAATTCTTCTTTAGGTCTTCTGCCTGTTCAGCACCTTTAAAATGCGTATTGTAAATATACTGTATAAGTGTTTCTCCAGACTTCAACCTATATGCATACTGAACATGGTGAAAAAACAGAAGGAGTTCCTGAGGACAAGTTTCCATTTCTTCATATACTCCGCCAACCTCTCTATGGTACTGACCTGTATAACCTGTTCCAGACTTCACTGTCCGGTCTACCCCTATACCTTTTATGTCAGCCCGATGGTAAGTGCCCCATTTATCGTATTCGTATCCGTCAACATTAGGTCCGAAGTGGTGTCCCGGGTTTACCATCCAGCCAATTCCCAGAGGAGAAGTATAGTTTTCATAGATTCTCCATGATTCAAGCAGCATTTTTGATATTGTTTCTACTACAGTACTATTATTGGAAAATGTCATCCTGACCCATTCATCGGTTATCTCCTCTGAAGACAGGTCGGGGTTCCATGCAAGACGCCCGAAACCAAAAAGATTTGACTGGGCCAGTTGGAAACCTGTCCAGTTAGCGTCATTTCCGATATTAGCAACACCAGCTACACCGGCATATTTATTTTGAAATAACGAACCGTTCGCAATCTTTTTTACAGTTGAGCCTTTTCCCTTCGCAAAGGTATCAAAATCAAATATTTCCTTCCACATTGGTACAAGATAACACAGGTGCTTTTGTTGACCTGTATATTCCTGTGTAATTTGAAGCTCAATTGTATGATTTGTTTTCTCAAGCCCGCCAAAAAGAGGCGACACAGGTTCCCTTACCTGAAAATCAACAGGTCCGTTTTTAATCTGAAGAACTACATTATCACTAAACATGCCGTCTAAAGGCTTAAAATTATCATACGCAGCCTTTGCTCGGTCGGTTACCCTGTCTCTCCAATCCTGAAGACAATTGTACACAAAACATCTCCATATAACAATCCCTCCATAGGGTTTAAGTCCTTCAGCCAGCATATTTGCTCCATCTGCATGATTGCGGTTGTAGGTAAAAGGACCCGGACGAAATTCAGAGTCTGCCTTAACTACAAAGCCTCCAAAGTCTGGTATAACGCTGTATATTTCTTTAGCTTTTTCCTTCCACCACTTTCTGACATACATATCCAGCGGATCAGCCGTTTCAAGCTGTCCAATCTCAATAGTACTTGCATAATTTATACTTAAATACAGCTTTATACCGTAATCCCTAAAAACTCCGGCAATTTTTGCAACATCAGGCAAATACTCATTGGTAATTAGTCTTGTTTCATACTTATGGACATTTACATTGTTAATCACAACACCATTTATGCCAACAGAAGATACAAGTCTTGCATAGTCCCTTATTCTGTCCATATCCTCTGTTATTCTATTATTACTAAAGAATATGGATTTCCCTGCATATCCCCTTTCAATACTTCCATCCATGTTGTCCCAGTGGTTAATAATACGCAAAGGATTACTCGGGTTATCAATTATGAGCACATTATCCGTAATTGTGCCTGTACTTATAAGCCTAAGCAGTGCAAAAGCTCCGTAAAGAAGTCCCTTATCGGTCTTTGCAGCTATAAGCATATGACTCATATCCCCTATTGGCACATTCTTTATAATAAACCCTTCTTCTCCTACGCCGTTCCTCTCTTCATCCGTTAGTGAATCATCTATAACAAAATGTTTTCCTGTTATTCCAATAATAATAGAAGAAGAGTGTAACGGCACTTGAACTAAAACAGGCTCTATTGCGAGCATACCTTTGATTCCTCTTTTAAGTTCTGATATTGCACTTTTTATAACTGGTGTATCTTCAAATGCTAATATATTAGAACCCCATTTCTTATAACAGTCTTCAATTTTTTTGTCTTCTAGCCTTTTATATGCAAGCCAGCAACTATAACCTTCCTGATTAATTTCTTTAGCTCTAAACATAAAAATGCCTCCTCATATGGTAAAGTTACAATACATTAGTACTTTTAATCGTTATCCTTTTGTATCTTTACAATAATTCTAACTTTACTGACTGTAATATAGAATAGAATAACTAAAGTTTGTTTGTAATAATTAAAGATTGAAAATACGACTCACAGTTTACTGTTTTGAAAACGTGCCTACATTGACAATATATCACAAAAATGATATTGTTACTACATGAAAAATTACCTTTTAAAGTAGACATTAAGCCCTTTTTTTCATATAGCTATTTTATAAAAGAAGATAAAATGAGGATGATAATATGAGACCAATTTTTTATCCAGTCAAATTTGCATGTTTCTTTATAGCTCTTGCAATTATTATACCATTATTTTGTAAATCCCCATATGAAAATGAAAACGAAACTTTAAACAACACGGAAAGTAAATATTTAAATTATGAAGATGTTGAGAATAATGAAGTTTTAGGGAAAGATTATGAAATAAACTATTTAGGAAAAAACAAAGACATTTCTATAATAGCAATACACGGAGGTAAAATTGAATCGGGCACGTCTGAAATTGCCAGAATAGTTGCTGAAATGGGCAATTATTCTTTTTATGAATTCAAAGGCATAAAATCAAATGGAAATTCTTCACTTCATGTTACATCAGTCAATTTTGATGAACCCGTTTGTGTAAATGCCGTAAGCAAATCCAAATTTACTGTTTCCATTCACGGCTGTGCAGAAAGCGAGCCGGTGATATATATAGGCGGGTTAGATAAAAAAATGGGAAAATGTATAAAAAAACGCCTTGAATTGTGCGGATTTATAGTGGAATATCCTCCTGTTGATTTAGAAGGTAAAATGGAACAAAATATTACAAACCGTAACAAGAGAAATAAAGGTGTACAGCTAGAAATATCAAGGACGGTAAGAAATAATATTATAAATGATTCTGATATAAAACATACATTTTCGAGAGCCATTATGGACGGCATTGAAGATTTTCTAGCACACGAATAAAGCAGTCCCCATTTTTTGTTAACTTTATTTGGCAACAAACAAGGGAGGCTGTAACTGCCCCCCATCTTATTACCTGAATCTTATTTTCCGATTGATACCCTCAGATAAAGCATCTGTCCCTCTGTATTTTTTAATTTCCAAGTACAGTAACATTAAGTTCGATATCCTCGTCAGCGTTCTTCAAACAAGAATAATCACTGTAAATAGGTTTCATATCTGCTACATCATTCCACTCAACAAATCTAAAATTGTCAATATCTACATTCACATTCGTATATGATGGCTTCAAACCCATATAAATCATTGTTGCATTAACTTTCATTCCATTTATAGTATCTGGAATGTCAACAACTATTTCAACATCATTCCATTCGTTCACTTCAACTTTAACCGGATATTCTCTGCTTTGAAGAATCGCTGATGTAGCTTCTCCTATCATGTCGACATATAGATCAACTCTAAAGTAAAGCTGGGGATCGTTTTTACCTCTCACTGAAGCTAACATCGAATAACTCCGATTCACCGAAGATTGTACACTCTTTTTATCATCAGAATAATAATTAGTAATAGGAATACGCGAAATAGGTCTTAACAACACATCCTGCATGTTTGTATAAGAACGCCTTAACCTCATGAAGGCATTGCCATTTTTTTCACATAACCATAGTTTATCTTTATCATCCTCTAATATATCCATGTGAATATTTCCCGAATTTTTGTCATCCGCCAATGTATCTTCAAAATGTCCCCATCCGAACAAATCACGACCAATGAACAGAGAATTATTCTTAAATCCATCTCTAACATTCATATTCCCAGGCCAAAGGCAATTATTATCCAGTTGAATTATTTGATTCTTTTTAACAAATATATTCTTTTTAGTTTCTGGTGTCTGTTTTTCTATATATGCCAAACCGTTTTCAATTTTGATGTGTGCAGGTTTAGAGCCTTCGCTTCTTTCAATATGTCTGACTTCAATTGTATTGTTTACTTTTTCAGCAACAGCAGAGCGTTGACTCATATCCCATATCTTTCTTGATATGTTTCTAGCAGAAACATCAGTAACAGCACCAGGAACATAATTAACAATTTCTACTGGCACCATTTTTGCCTGAATCATTTTGTTGCCTTCCCATGTTGTGCGAAGAATTCCTGTAGAATATGTAGAGAAAAAGTTTTGATCAAAAACAAGATTACCTAAGCTGAAAGCAATTAACTTGCCCTTATACCACTCCATTCCTTGCAAAACATGAGGATGGTGGGCAATTACGATATCTGCCCCTGCATCTATGCACGCACGTGCACTATCTATAACTAATTTTGATGGCGCAGACGAATACTGGTATCCCGAATGAAGCTGAACTATGACTATATCGCTGTTTTTTCTTAATTCCTCTATTTGCCTGGTAGAATCATTAATTCTAAACTGTGCTGAACCTAACCTCCCATTTTGAACTGTCAAAAACTGTATGCCGGGAAATTCAGCCTCCAAGCTACTTTCTATTTGTGCAATTTCATAATCTGAAAGTTCTTTTTTTATTTCTGTATACCTTTTCCAGATTTCTCCTGGTCTATACTCACCTTCGGGTAAACTCCAGTTTTGACTAGACCATGACCACTTTTTCTTGTCCCACAACCATTTATCATCCTCAGCAACATTACCGGGCATAATAGCGCTGTTATCAGGTAGACTATCATTGATGACACTTCCGGTAACTGAAGTATAGGCTAAAGTTCCAATTCTAATATCATTTTTTGTCATTATATTAGGCTTATTTGAGTCATCATATGTTCCTGCACCTACATGGCTTATACCTGCGCCATCAAGATGCTTTATTGTATTTGTTACACCTTCATTTCCCCAATCTCTTGTATGGTTATTAGCCAAACAAACCATATTAACATTTAATTCTTTTAGTGCATTTATACTCTCAACAAGGCTTTGTAAAAGGTATTTCTTACCTTTTAATGCATCAGACTCAGAAAAATCTCCAATGACCGATTCAAAATTAACAGATTGGTAGTCTCCGTCACTAAAAATGCGAGCAATGTTTTTTACAACATCTGTAGTTGTCATGCCGCTTTTATATAATTCTTCGTATCGTCTACCAAACATAACATCGCCGCCAAAGTTAAGTACAACCCTGTTTTTATTAGACAAAAGAACTACTTCGATTTGTTTTCCATTGCTTTCATAACCTACAGGTAGAATTTCGGTTATATATCCATCCTTCATAATTTTTAAAACATCCGGAGAGTTTAAACTTATAACTGCTTTTCCTGAATTATCAGTAACGCTGAATTCTTTAGAAGATTCAATTTTTGCATTATCAATAGACTCACCATTTTCAGTAGATACAACAACAGTTACATTTATTTCAGGATAATTCTCAGGCATATTGGCAAACACAGAAATTAATAAAGAAGCAAAAACCAATATAATAGTTGCTATGGTAATAATAGTATTATTTTTGCTCTTAAAAATCCCCATCCATTTTTTTATCATAACTTATTTTCCTTTTCCTTTAATAGTTTTTCCAATTCGTTTAACAAATCTTCCGGTGTTTCAAAGTCCTTTTTTAATATATCTTCTATCTGTTCTTCTATCTGTTCTTCTATCTGTTCTTCTATCTGTTCTTCTATCTGTTCTTCTA
>CAYPCH010000009.1:18061-52121 GCA_964409165.1 uncultured Oscillospiraceae bacterium
GTTCTTCTATCTGTTCTTCTATCTGTTCTTCTATCTGTTCTTCTATCTGTTCTTCCTTATTCTCTTTTATCTCATTACTCTCATTTACGTTATTCTTTTCTTGGCTTTCAGATAAGTCATCCTTATCAACATCTGATTTTTTTTCAGAGACATCGGCAGTATCTTCCTCTTTCACATTATTTTCTTTATTATTCTGTTCAAAACCTTTATCTGCTTGCTCAATACTCTCTTCTTTATCAATTACTTCTTCATCCTGTACTATATTATTTTCTGATATATCTATATTACCTTTTGGTTGTTCAGTACTTTCTTCTATTTGCTTTGTATTAACGCTAGCTTGCTTCTCATTTTCTTCAATGCTCAAAACCGGCATTTCTTTATTATCTGTAGCTTTGCTAGCATCTGCTATAGCAAGATTGTCATTAGCTTTTTCATCTTTTTTGTTTGTAACATTTGTACTTTTCTTTGTAGGAATGCTTGCTTTTTTTTCTTTGTTCTTTTCGGATGAAATTATAGAACTGTCTTTTGTCTTTTCTTGTATTCTTTTCGCTTCTTCATCATTGAGTAGCATGTTTTGCGAACTTGAGCCATTTGAATTTAAAACATAAGTTTCGGGTTGTATTTTTTCACTATACGATTCATTAACTAAATCCTTTGAAGGTTCAACATTACCTGCAATAGCATTTGCTGCAGGGATTTCTTCATTGTATAATACTACAACTTGTCCTTCCATATCATTTTGAGAAGAAGCAAAATTATTGTAAGTTACTAGAGCACTAAGCATTACAACAGTTACTACTGTGAGTACTATAGAGTGCATTCTTGTATGCCTCTTCATTATTTTAACAAAACAAAGATACCTTTCTTTTGAATTCATTTTCTTCATTATACTTCACCTTTTCTCTTTATATTTATCGCTAGAACACTGAATAGATTTAGAGTATAACAATATGCCATACTCCAAATTTATTCAGACATATGTATTTACATATATCATTTTAAGGAAAGGATTAATACCAACTATTCCCAGCGAGGCAACTAAATCTACTTAACAAACAACTCACTTTTAAATATTACTTATTTTCTAAATTTTCCATTATAACCTCGGCTTTTGGCCAACTGGAGCTAAGGGCATCATCAATTGCCTCTACAAAAGAACTAAACTTCTTTTTATCTGAAAGCAACATATCTCTTGTAGCTTTTGAAACTCCTATCTGAACTCCTCCAAGCCTGTATTTATCAAAAATAGGTTTGTTTTTGTTAACTATGTTGCTGTCCAACACACCTAAAATACGCTCAGGTATACTATCATCGGTGTCTGTTACAGCAAATCCTGCTTCTTTAAGATGTAACCCTACAAGTCTTGCCATCAATCTATTTTGTCCTCCAATATACACTATATTGTAATCTTCTTTTGTACCGATTATCGATACAGCATTATTGGAATTGGACACTAGATTTACAGCTGTAGGCTCGTCAAACTTATTTGAAGTAATATGTAATGACAAATTGTTTTCCTTTTTTATTCCTTCAAACAAGTAGCTATTGTATTTGTCCTTTGCACAAAGGGCATTTACAATTTCTGATGTGCCTTTGCTTATCAGACCTCCATGCAGGGTAAATACTGTTATGTTTTTAGAGTTGTCTTTATACGACATAGTATAATCAAGACCTTCAACTTCATTTTCACTTAGTTCAAAAAAGCTTGAATAATTGCCTATCTGATCAGGATTTTCATAATATGCTCTATTCGCACTACTCAATAGACTTGTACTAAAAAGCAATCCGAACACTAAAACAGAAGAAACTATTGTTTTTAACGTCCGATTCTTCGTATTCTTTAAGTACATTATTAAATTCCCCCTTTCTTATGAAAGTAATAATTAATTGTTTAGAAAAAACGAATAACACCCATACTAAGTGAAAATGTTACCAATGTCAAAATCGCCGTACTGGAAATAGTTGGTATTAACCCTTGCCTTTGTATCGTATTTGCTATTAAACCAGGTACAACAATTCCTACTGCAGACAATTCCACTATGTCAGAGAACATGTCCGGCAATAAAAACATGAGTGCCATTTTTAACAATATTCCAACTGCAATCATTGCTGTGAATTTGCGTTTTCCGTATAGTATAGTTACCTTTCCGATTACGAATACCACAAGAATATATGTAGCAAGACTTATCAACAATAATGTTAATAACGCTACATAATTTCCGGAACTCAAAGCAATATATCCCGGTACAACCAATCCTGCCGGCATAACTCCTGTAATTTCCGTAAATAAAAGGCTTAATAATACGCTTATCATCATTGTTATTGCAATATTTGTTGCTAACAAAATAATCCTCCTCCCTTATGTTTTATATTTTTAATCTATCTTAAGACAATATGCCTTAATTTCCTACAATTACTGTTCTATATCGAATGCGATAAAGATTTTACATTGCACTTCAATTTCCCTAGTACAACCATCACAAAAACTATTTTTTCAATTTAGAATTATTTTCGTGACTAATATACTCATAACTACTAAATTAATTATATAAAACAACATTAATCAATCTGCATTTATTAAGCTATCATTGATTTACCGGAAGATTTTTGTTTTCCATCATTTACAACATCAGTATAATCATGTTCCTCTATTAATTCGGCAACCTCTTCTCCGCCACCGTGAATATTCCCCACCGAGTAAATAATTCTGTTGCTGGAATATCCTTTAATATTTTCAAACACTTCCTCAGGAGACATTCCTTCAAGATTTATATATTTTTTAGGTTTGATTTGACCCTTATTGACAGCATCAGTAACAGGTTTTACACTTTCCCCCATAACAACCAGCACATCTATTTCCATATGAGGCAAAACATCCTCTGCAAACTGTATAGTTCTATCCACCCGATCCGGACGGCAGTTTAAAAGAACCAAAGGATCTTTGGTATTATATCCTATACTTTTTATATGACTCCATATGAATAAAGTAGAATTTGGGTCGTTAGCTGCAAAAGCATTTACGAAAAAAGACTTTTCAGTACCTTTAAGCTCATGTATTTTCAATGCGCCCGGGTCACTGTTTGCTCCTAACATCCCCCTAAGAGCTGTTCGTTTATCTATTTCCAATGCTTCTGCTACCGCAAGAGCAATAGATACATTTTCCGGAAAAAGAACATAACCGAATTCACTCAGAAAGTTTTCAGGTATTTTTGATTCATCTGCTATTATTGTCTTTGTATTTCTTTTTTTAGCCTCTTTTATAAAATAATCGTCATACTTGCTGTGTGTAATAATCAGGTGACCATTATAAGGAATTGTTGCAGTGAAGGATTCTGCGATAAAATCTAATGTTGGACCGCACAAGTCCAAGTGATCCTCTCTTACATTGACAATGACTCCTACGTTTGCCTTAAGCAGTTTTTCCTGAAACACAATCTGATAATCCGGATTTACAGCCATACATTCAGAAACGAAAGCGTCTGAACCAAGTTTTGATACCTCTTTCAGAACTTTTTTCTGTTCGATTATATTGGCACCTAATGGTCCTCTTTTTATCGGTTTTTCTTCTTTTTTGTACCAAAAGATAATTCTAGCGCTTGTCCCAGTGGTTTTCCCAATCACCTTGTAATTCGCTTCCTTAAGGACACCTGTAATTAAACGTGTTACGGTAGACTTGCCTCTGGTTCCATTTACATTAACTCTGATCTTTAAAGCATTTAACCTCTTATTGTGGTTATATTGCTCAATAATACCCAAAAGCAAAACGAAAAGGAAAAGTAGTATAACAAAAATCATGTCTGAATCGCCCTCCAAATAGTAAAATTAAAAGCAAACAAGTTAGCAATCTACAAAGCTCTTATTATTACAAACATTCCTTTAACACTATATCTTTGTGAATCTTTCAAAGGTATTTCAAACAGCTAAAAATGAAATCTTTTCCTTTACAGTGCCTTAAAACTGTATTGAGTGGCACTAATTTAAGCTGATATATAGAAGCAGTACTTTTCTTTTATAATGCAAACTACTGCACATTTTAACTCACCGCAGTACATTTTTGTTATTTGAAAGCAATCTGCATTAATTATTGTATCACACCTAATATTATGAATGCAATGCAAACTTAACATTTCTTTAAAAAACTTGCTTTTCAAAATATTTGTTTCACATATTTATTTATATAAATCACAAAAATGATTCTACATTTAAAATTTCGATTGCATGATATTGCATTAATGAAATTGAAGCACAATGTTAAATTCTTATTGCATTGAATATAGTATTATGAAAAGAAAACTAATATGAAACCTAAAAAATAATTTTATGTGTTACTATGTGTTATATTACATACTAAGTAAATAGTTGTAAAATAGTAAAGTGATAATATGTAAACCTCTTGCTATAATATACTATCAGATACAATACCTTAAATGCAATACCTAATTTAAAAAAAGTAAAAAAATTTATAAAAAACTTTTTTGTTCTGTTACGAGACTGGTTATTCCTGCTTAATCATGTATTTTTCCAGTGTAGGATATACAAAAAAATTAGTAATAAATCCGATAGTGCTCACGGTAATTATGGGAAATAGCATAATGGCAATAACAGGAAACACTAAGAAAGGTATTGCCGAAAGCACAACACACAACAGCAAAATCCCTGCATTTTTAAAAAACTTTACAGTTGCAAAAATAAATGCATTTTTATATATGTCCTTCAATGAAAGCTTAAAAGTAACAAGCATAGGATAGATATATAAATGCATCATTAAAAAAACCAAGAAAAGTAATGTTACAAAATACATGGATATTGATATTAACAAATTGTTTATGCCTACATTTATATAAATGTAAATATCTGCAAAGACAATAAGCACAACAAAAAAATCGATTACTGATATTAGTAAACCCTGTTTAAAATTTTTTAATGAATGTTCTTTAAAATCAGACCAGATAAACACATGTTCCTGCTTGGTGTAGTTTCTCAGAGCATATGTAAAGCCAGCCTGTACCGGTCCTGTTGTGATTATCGGAATACTTAAAAATACTGCACTAAAGGCAAAAAAGATACTGGTTTTAAAAAACGTTCCTCCTGCCAAAAGGTTCTGAAAAGTGCTGAAAAATACAACAAACAGAATAATTATCGGCAATAAAGTCGGTATATTAAACATAGTGAAAAGCATGTTGAGTTTTACAAGATCCCAAAATCTTCTTGTGTATAATTGAAAAAATACAATTATCCTCGGTTTTGGAGGCTCATCTTTAGGCACCCCTGGTCCGGGCTTATTATAATTGATAAAACTGAATATACCCCCCATATGCTCTTCCCCTTACTAATAATTCATTGCTATCACATTTTTATATACTACTATATTTTATACATTAATTCAATTAAGGAATATGTGAAATATTACTTATACTATATCTCGTCGCTATTAGGCATCAAATAAGCGTTAATAGAAAATAGGAGTGGATGTTATATTTTCACAATTCCTAATATATACATACAGTAATCATTTTTTGTCTAATCAGTAGTTCACTCACTAGTTTTCTCAGTAGTTATCTAAGTAGTTTTCTCAAAACGAAACCAGCCAAAATCAAAGTTACATCCCGGCAGGAATATAAAGGTCACTTTTTGTAACCCTGTTATTCTCTCAATATCAAACGCACGCTCTTCGTAGATATCTGACTTCGGAAATTCTATCATTTGCATACTTCCGCCGTCAATACTGCCAAATCGTATTTGAATGGTATTTTTATCGATATGCGATCTTCCATAAATGATAATCCTTTTTGCACCTTCATTTGTGAAATCAATATTATTAAACTCAACAGAAACATTATTTCCTATATCCTCAATGCTACTGTCGGTTATTTTATATCTATCTCCATAAATACTGTCGCATTCTTTAACCATATTTTTTTCAAAAGCTCTATTCTTCTTTTTAAATGAAAACCCTTTGATATGCACCTTCTGATGAAGTACAAAACAAATTGTGGTAACACCCTGAAGTCTTTTTGACAAACGGTAGGTTTCTTCTTGGTATACATTCCACTTTGTTTCTTTTTGGTAAATTACATCAGCTAAAAGTAAACTTCCTTCTTTATCAGGAATGCCTTCCCAAATCTTAACATAATATTTTTCATTTGTTAATGCGAATATGGGAATGGTTATTGTATCAGAACCATAAGACCCAAAATCAATACCATAAAAACCTATCTGGGTTTCACCATCTCTACTTGTCGCAATTCCTTTTTCGTTTCCATTTCCAATTTCACCTTTACAATAATCATATAGTCCTGCACAAATAAATCCATAGGGATCTTTGTACGCTATACCAAGACCCACTGCCTTAAATTCAAGTTGAGATATTAACCTGATCTTGCTGCTACCGTTCCTACTAGAACAACGAAGGCGGAATTCACCATCACTTAAGGCTGTCAGTCTTGCTTTTTGACCTAATGCTTCTACTTGCGCAATGTTAGACGCAATTCCTGCATCATCTGTTACGCTCCACTCAATTTGACTGTAAGATGCATTTTCGGGATATAATCTTGCATGCACAACCATATCTTTCATTGTTTCATCAAACACCTGACCTGAATCGCTGATAATTTCAATCTTACGTAGAGGTATTTCTTCATAGCTACCCAAAACACAGGGAAGTTCATGGCTTTTTGTACATGCAGAAATTCCCTCTAAAATTCCATTCTCCGATGGATAGGATTCAAATTCCACAGCACAGCTCTCCAGTCCTTTTGAAGATACTTCTATCCAAACCTTTCCAGGTGATAATGTTGCTCCTATAATGACCATTAGTTTTCCATTGAACAATCTTCTGCTCAAACCCTTATACTGATCATAATCCGTACTGTCACCATTATCGAGTCCTATTAATCGCCCTTCGCTAGTAACATGGACACTCACCCGGTTATTTGCATTCTCAACGGGATTGCCACATTCATCCATCATTGATATTTCAATAAAAATTAAATCCAAACCGTTAGCAATAAGTTTTTCCTTGTCTGCCTCAAGACAAATCCGCTTAGGCTCCCCAAAGGATTTTCTTATATCGGTTGCAATAATTTTCCCTGCTTCATCATATGCTATCGCTTTTATTTCACCTTTTTCATAAGGTAGCTTCCACAAGCCGATAAGCTGGTCTCCATTTTCACAGTCAATTTTGTAAAATCCTATTGAGGCACCATTAAATTGCAACTCAATTACAGGCGCATTAGAGCATACACGAACATCAATAATCTGTCCTTTATTAAAATCCCAATATGGAAAAATGTGAACCATCGGATTTGTTTTGTAATGGGTCCATGCTGCTTGATAGATGTAATAGGAGTCCTTCTTGAAGCCAGCTGTATCAATCTGTCCGAAATAAGAATTCTTTGTATGATAGGGGGTAGGTTCTCCGATATAATCAAACCCCGTCCATATAAACTGTCCAAGTGAGAAGGGCATATCTCTTTGTACCAGAATACATGCTTGTGCTGACTTTGCTCCCCAACTAGTCGAACTATTGCCTAGAGCTGAGCATTGTTCGTCATCCTCTGCAAGAATTGATTTTTCAAAGGGAAAATGGTAGACCCCCCTGCTTTGGACTACAGCACCCGTCTCACTGCCATAAATAATCCAGTCTGGATGTTCCTCATGATGCTTTTTATAATACTTTTCCGCATAATTATATCCAACAACCTTAACGATATCAGCACATTTTTGGGCATTTTCCCAGGGCATATAATTTGATCCAATGGTAACCCTTGCATTTTCTTTGGGATCATATTTCAGAACTTCTTCCATAAGCATTTTTGTTACTTCCTGTCCTCTGTCACATACGTGTGTATCATAAATCTCATTCCCAATACTCCACATTATTAGACTTGGATGATTCCGATCCCTCATCACCCAACTCTTTATATCTTCAGCCGCATATTCTTTAAAAAACCTCGCATAATCGTAAGGAGTTTTTGACCTCTCCCACACATCAAAAGCTTCAGAAACAACAAATATGCCCATTTCGTCAGCCAAATCCATAAGCTCCGGTGCAGGCATATTATGAGCCGTCCGTACTGCGTTTACACCCATTTCCTTCAACATTGCCAACCTTCTTCTCAAAGCTGTTTTATTAAACGCAGCACCTAAAGCTCCTAAATCATGATGCTCACAAACCCCATTCAATTTCATCCTTGTTCCGTTTATTACAAAACCTTGTTTAGGGTCAAAAACAACTTCCCTGAACCCTATATTATGTGATATAGACTCTATTAACTTTGTATCCTGATTTGTATCAAAAATATGCAATCGGGTTACAAGCTGATAAAGGTTAGGAGCATTCGTACTCCATAATAAAGGATTTTCCATAAACAATGTTTGCTCATTATGTATTATTCCTGAACCGGGTTGCACCGATGAGCAGTGACCCTTATGCGAAATATCCTGTCCATCTGGTGAAACAAAACTCTCTGAAGTTGCAATGAATTGACCTTTATAAAGAAGTGTATGTGAGATTTGCACCTTCTGGAATATCTCGATATCTGTACCGATTTCCAACTGCCATCCATTATCTTTTTGTTTGGTTGTTATGTAAATTCCGTCAGTTATAATATGATTTGTTTCTCTTTGCTTCAGCCATACATTACGGTATATTCCGGCGCCCGAATACCATCTGCTGTTAGGGCTTTGGTACACAACTTTCATAAGAACCTCGTTTTCACCATCCACCAATGCATCTGTTATTTCATGCTCAAAAGTAGAATATCCGTATTTCCATTCTCCTGCAAATTGTTGGTTCACATAGAGATAAGAATCCATATATACCCCGTCAAAACACAAAAAAACCTGCTTATTCGAGCCATTTCCTGAAAGGAAATCCGGCAAAAGACTTTGGGACTCGATGTCCCGAAGCTTTTTATTCGAGCCATTTCCTTTTATGTATGTAAACCTCTTACGATACCAACCAATACTATTTTTATAGAGATTTAATGTGTCATATATAAGCCAGTCATGGGGTATATCCACCGATTCAAACTTCAAATCACTGACAGATTCAGTTTCAAGAGTACTTTTCGCAAATTCCCATCCATCATTAAAAAGTCTTTTATTATTCATGACCGTCCCCCAATTGTCTTACCGAATCACGCACTATCAGCTTTGGCTCGAACAAAATGTTCTTACCCTTTTCTCCATTCAGCATTGACAATAAAAGCTTGGCTGCCGCTTCACCCAACTCTTCAGCAGGATGGGCAACGCTTGTGAGCGAACATACTTTTGCCAGTTCAGAGTTGTCAATGCCGATTACAGAGAAATCCTCAGGTACATTTCTTCCAATTTGTCGGAGAAAACCAATAAGCATCATCGCTACTGAGTCGTTATAGCATAATGCTGCTGTAGATGTTGACAGACACTCTGAAAACTGGTTGGAAAGCAGTGCAGGTATCATGCTTTGCATTGAATACCAACATATCCGGTCTTCCTGAATAGGTATCTCATGATTCGTAAGCGCCTTAACGTAACCAAGATAACGCAAGTGTGCCTGACGATTATTATGCGGGAACACTCCCATAATATTCCGGTGCCCCATGCTGAGCAGGTGCTGTGTGGCCACATATCCTGCCTTTACGTCGTCAAGTGCAATATATGGAATGGACAGTTCAGGATAAAAAGAATCAATAAATACAAGTGGCACACCTCTTTGAATAATTGTATGATACAAATCCACATTTACACAGGGCAAAGCGCTCCTGGTGGGTTCAACAATCAACCCATGCACCCGTCTGTCCATCATGTGCTGCAACGCCCTTGTTTCACCCGCAACCAGATTATTGGTGGATCCCATCTGTAGTGCATAACCGCTTTGAGAAAATACACTCTCGATACTTCTGATGATGCTTGGAAAGATATAGTTGTCCATATAAGTAGAAATTAACCCCAGGGTCATCGAAGGACTGTCCAATTCAACTAAATTGGGGCTTCTGTCGGGCTTGCATAAAGAAATGTAGGTGCCACTACCCTGAATACGGATGATATGACCCAACTGTTCGAGCATTTCCAACGCGCGCCGCACAGTCTGACGGGAACAACCAAACTTTTTGCCTAGTTCGGCTTCCGACAGTAACTTGTCATTAGGTCGAAATTCCCCTGCTAAAATCTGTTCCTTTGTCCATTTTACAATATTCATATACTTGGGGGTACTTTTCATAGTATTAATCCCTCTCTTTTATATTGTTCACAAAAGTGGAAACTATATTTCGCCTTTCCTAAAGAAATTGAATTGCGATACAAAATCTTTATCGCATTTAATATAGTCGTTTCTACTGGATTTAATTATATCAATTAAGTTGTATAAATACAAGTCCATCAAACTTGTAATTACAATTTTGATTTATATGTCCAAAACCGCATCTTTGTTTTGTGCATTATGCATAAATTTACGCTAAAAATCATAAGTTTAATTAGCAGTATTGTAATTTGTATTGACAAGTATTGGACAGTATGATACTCTTTCTTTGAGTTTATCCTAAGAAATGTAGAGTTGTATTAATAACAAATACAATTTTTCTTTTATAGATATATATGTTCTGTTTTCTGTTTTTAGGAGAACAAATAAAGAGCAAAGGGGAGCAACAGTGAAAACAATTATTTTAAAACCTCTTTTTTCAAAGCCATTACCAAAAAAGACACAAAAAACTCTAAACTATTTAAAAAAATATTGGACACTATATCTTTTACTGGTTTTGCCTATTGTATATTTCTTGATTTTCAAATACATACCGATGGTGTATATTCAAACAGCTTTCAAGAAGTACAGCCTTATTAAAAGTGTTTGGGAAATGCCGTTGGCTGACAATCACGGCTTTGAATACTTCATCAAGGCCTTCTCCAACCGTGATTTCATACGTGCACTGCGTAACACCCTCACACTTAACCTGCTTGATCTGGTGATTGGTTTTCCAGCTCCGATTATACTGGCAATACTGCTCAATGAGATCAAGTCTAAAATGTTCAAGCGTGTTACCCAGACCATTGGATATATGCCACATTTTCTTTCATGGGTTATTATTTCAGGTTTGGCACTTCAGCTCTTCGCTCCTAGTAACGGACTTGTAAACATTATGTTGGACCGATTTGGCTTTGATACCATTCCTTTTCTCAATAGTCCTACACATTGGATAGGAACCTATATACTTCTTGGAATCTGGCAGAGCGTAGGTTGGAACGCTATTATATATTTGGCAGCCATTACAGCTATCAATCCTGAACTGTATGAAGCCGCCTCAATTGACGGTGCAGGACGCTTAAGAAAGATATGGCATGTAACATTACCCGGTTTACGACCAACCATAGTTGTTTTGCTCATTATGAGTCTCGGTCGCATTCTCGGTAGCGATTTTGACCGTCCATATGCTTTGACAAACTCTCTGGTAAAAAGCGTATCTGACGTTATCGCCACATTTGTATATACAAACGGTATACGTGGTTTGCAATTTTCTTTGACAGCCGCCGTAGGATTATTTCAATCTGTTATATGTGTTATATTCCTGTTTCTTGCAAATACAATTTCAAAAAAGCTTGGTGAAAGAGGTATTTTTTAGTACAGGACTGCTGCATAACTAAAGGGGAGGATATTAAGCATGATTAGATCAAAAAGCGAAAGATTGGGAGACTATATTATTAGTTTTGTTTGTTTCTTATTTATTTTGGCATGTTTATTGCCAGTGCTCAGTGTATTGGCTCGGTCCCTCAGTTCACCTGAAGCTCTGATCCGCAATCAGGTTTCGTTTTGGCCTGTTGGCTTTAACTTTGATGCTTATTATCAGGTACTCAGTGATTCAAAGTACACCTGGTCCCTTATTTGGACTGCAATTCTAACCATCATATGTACCATTGTGTCCATGGTAATGACAACTATATGCGCTTATCCTCTGACATATGATAAACTCAAGGGACGTCGCGTTATAAATATTTTAATAATTTTCACCATGTACTTTAGTGCGGGCACAATTCCAAACTATTTGTTGTTCAATGATCTAAAATTAATCAATCATCCTTTGGTACTGATAATTCCTTCGTGTTTGAGTGTGTTTTACATGATCATAATGCGAAGTTTTATGCAGAATATACCTGAAAGTATACGCGAATCAGCAGAGATAGACGGTGCTGGGCCAATCCGTATACTTGTAAGTATATACCTGCCACTGTCTACTTCCGTTCTTGCTACTCTCGCACTCTTTTACGCAGTCGGACGTTGGAATGGTTTTTCCGATGCTCTTATGTATATGAACGGTAACGAAAAATATTATCCCATACAGTTGTTGCTGTATAATATTATCAACAGTATCTCTCAAGTTGAGACACTTAGTCCTGGTGATACTATTCCTCCCGGAGTTTCTGATACCCTCAAAAATGCAACTGTTATGTTTGCTACTATTCCAATCCTGTGTATTTATCCGTGGCTTCAAAGATATTTTATCCACGGTGTGACATTAGGTGCGGAAAAGGGTTAATAAATACTCGGGAGTTACCAGAAGTTTAGGAACTATCTCCACTCCACTTGCTATTATTAAGATTTTACTGCTTAGAATGGTTTGAAATGTTTTTGAATTGGGATTTAGACGCAATGCGTCTAAAAATAAATGTAAGGGGGATTAAAATGAAAAAGTTAATTTCTATTTTACTCGTTTGTATAATGGTGGGTACAATGTTGGCAGGTTGCAATACTGAAAGCAATAATAATCAACCTGACCCTACTTCGCCTGCTTCAAACGAAAATGAACAAACTGCTGAAATTGTTGACGGAAAGTTCGTTAACACAAGATCCATCACCGTTGAGATATATGATCGCGGTAACGATGGAGGGTCGGATCCGACTAATAACGCGTACACCAACTTTATCAAAGAGGGAATGCTTCGTGACCATAACGTAAAAGTTGAGTTTGTGAAAGTACCTCGTTGGACCGAGGTTGAGCAAATGAACAATCTGCTTGCTGCAAACAAAGCACCGGATGTTTGTGTAACTTACAGCTACCCGACAGTACAGACTTATGCCAATATGGGCGGGATAGTAGATTTGAATCCATACTTAGATGAATATAAGGATTTACTGCCCAACCTGTGGAATTTGCTCGGTGACCATAACATTTACTATAATCAGGATCCTGACAAAAAAACAGTATGGGCATTAGAAGCAGTTTTATTTCAGAATAAGCGTGTCAACACTTTTGTACGTGAGGATTGGTTAAAGGCACTTGAAATTCCTGAGCCTACAAATATTCAAGAATTTGAGAATATGCTCAAGGCATTCAAAGCTAACGCTTCTAAATTACTAGGCGCCGATGCTAACAAAATGATTCCTTTTTCCATTGGTTCTGATGTAGGCTGGCGTGCTGATACCATGTTAAATTCCTTCGTGCCTGGCGACTATTCGGATAAAGACATGTATGTTAATGGCTTCGATGATAGAAGAATGCTTTGGCCCGGTTATAAAGATGGTATCAAAAAGCTCAACCAATGGTATAATGAAGGTCTTATATGGAGCGATTTTGCACTTTATAAACAAGGCGACAAAACAGAAGATAATCTTATAAAATCAGGCTACGTTGGCGCTTTTATTCATAACTGGGATTATCCTTACCGTGATGGTGATAATGGTATTACTGCCAACCTAAAGAGCTTAGTTGGTCCTGATGCTGCATTTATTGCTGTTGACACTTTTAAGAATGACAAAGGTGAATATAAGAAGTATCTCAGTCCTCCTGTAGACCGTAAAGTATTTTTACCAGCAACAAATAAAGAGCCTCTTGCTTCCTTATTGTATCTTGACTGGATTTCAAAACTTGAGAACCGTTCATACCTTCAGATTGGGGACGAAGGTGTTACTCATGAAAAACTTGAGGACAGATCAATTAAACTTTTAGCTGCAAAAGGCGATAGTATAATGAATTCTCCGAACAATATTGACTATACTATTACTATTAATGGTTTAGACCTTGGAGATCCTGATTTGACTCTCAAATCCATTGCTAACGGCTATGCAGGCGTTGATTCCAGATTAGTTGCAAAAGCATATGAAGTTGCAAGTAATGACGCTTATGTCGGTAAACGTGTTTCTGCGGGACCGATTAATTCTGAAGAGGGACAGGGACCTGCACTCAAAGAAAAGCGTGATGCTATGCTTCCACAGGCTGTTACTGCAAAAACTGATAAATTTGACGCAATATTTGACAGCGGCTTACAGGATTATCTCACTTCAGGCGGTCAGGCGATAATTGATGAACGTAAAGCAGCCTATGAAAAATATTACGAATAAGACAGGGAGACGGTTATCTTGTCTTTCCCTAAGACAATAAAATAATAGAGTTTTAAGTTTTTAAAAGAAATACAATCAAACCACTAGCTTAGCTGGTGGTTTGATTTGTCCTATAAGGGCATGGCTCTTTTGCCTTTTGGGAAGTCTTGTAATTAAACACCTTGTAATTAAACACTGGGTTTCTCTATAAATAATTTTCGTCATATCAGACACATTATTTAGTATTTATCAAGCTCAGACAAGAGAAACATCCCCCTTGTCTGAGTTTATTCCTTGACTCCGCCAACATTAAGTCCTGCTATAAAATACCTCTGCATAAAGGGGTATATCAATAAAATGGGAACCATTGCAACAACAGTAATTGCTGCTTGCATTGAAATAGGTGTAACCTGTTGTACACTTCCCGCTTCTGCTGCACTTGATACGGCATTAATACCTTGATTTTGCTGAACAGATGATGCAAGAAGTTTCTGCAGTTCGTATTGAAGAGTACTGTATTTCTGATTTGATGGATTATATAAATATGTATCAAACCAATTATTCCATGAAAATATGGTGACAAACATACCTACTACCGCTAATGCCGGTTTGGACAGAGGAAAAATTATCTGAATAAAAATCCTGAAATCACCTGCTCCATCAAGTCGTGCAGACTCTATAAAACTTTCAGGAATAGTCTGAATATATGTTCTAACCACTATAACATTAAAAGCCGATATCATCCCAGGTATAACATATACCCAGAAAGAGCCGTATAAATTAAGGCTTTTGATCAAAAGAAAATTCGGTATTAAACCTGCGTTAAAATACATTGTAAGAACAAACACAATTGTAATAAACTTATTAAAAATATATTCCTTTCTACTAAGGCAATAAGCTAGCATACCTGTAAGAAATATGTTTATCACAGCAGACAATACCGTTCTTGCAACTGATATAAAAAACGCATTGACTACAGGACTTTGAAACCCATCTAAAAATATTGACTGATAGTTTTTAAGAGAAAAAACTCTAGGCCAGAGATATATCCCTCCCCGCACCGCATCTAATCCATCATTGAAAGAAACAGCAAGGGTGTTAAGAAAAGGATACAACGTCACCGCCACAAGGAATATCATAATTATTGTATTAATTATATTAAAAACTATATCATTTACGCTATACTTCTTTTTTCTAATTTTTATATACATATTCATATTGATGCCCCCCTATATCAAGCGAGATTCGCCCATCTTTTTGGCAATCCCGTTTGCAATGAACAGCAAACACACACTGACCACTGTTTTAAACATTCCCGCTGCAGTTGCCAAAGAGAAATTACCCAAATTCATACCATACCTTAAGGCAAATATGTCTATAGTCTCCGACCACTCAATTACCAGCCCTTTTCCCAAAAGGTACTGAAATTCAAAACCCTGATTAAGAACCTGGGCAATATTCATAATAAGAAGTACAATGAACGTCGACTTGATTCCAGGAAGCGTAATATTTAATATTTTCCGTAATCTACCAGCCCCGTCAATTTCAGCTGCTTCATATAGGTTTGGGTCAATTGAAGCCATAGCACCTAGATATATAATGGCATTAAAACCTATGTTTTTCCACACGTTGCTTAGCCCATAAATACCCCAGAAGTATTTTCCTTCTCCCAACCACATAATCGGCTGATCAATTAAATTAAGCTTCATAAGAACTAGATTAACTATCCCACCTTCAGAGGATAGGGATTGTAATACAATACTACAAGCAATAACCCATGAAATAAAATACGGCAAATATGAAATTGTCTGTATCGTCTTCTTAAAAGCAAGATTCTTTATTTCATTGAGCAAAAGTGCCAATATAATAGCTGTCACAAACGAAAGTATTATGTTGATCAAACCCATTGCAACAGTATTCCTTAATACTCTTAAAAAATTTCCCTGTGTAAAAAGAAATTCGAAATGCTTCAGGCCCACCCATTCCTGCTTAAATATGCCACGTCCCGGCTTATATTTCTGAAAAGCCATCAACCATCCCCAAAGCGGAGCATAGTTAAATATTAATATGTATATCAAAAGTGGAACAGACATAAAAATCAATTGCTTTTGTTTCACCATTGTATCCCAAGTTCTTTTCCAATAACCAGGTGCTGGTTTTAACATTTTATTGTTACTGACTTCCAAAGTAGTAGTTTCTTTCATATAAACCTCTCCCAATTAACCATTTTATAAACAGTGGAAGGTATATTTTATATACCTTCCACCGATTAAATGCTTTACTTTTAATTAGTTGCCCCAGTTTTTAATTCTATCCTGAATTCCTGCATTTACTACATCTTCATATGACTTTGTATTTACCTTTGAAAGCTCATTCATATATTTTCCCCACAAGCCTTCAAACTCACTTGAATTAGACTTGATTAACTGTGGCAGATACTGGAAAGCCAAGTCCTGCATTTGTTGACCTGCAATCTGTGCGTCTGTACCCTGAGGTATCGATATTGAATAACAAGGGAAGTAAATAGGATCTGGTGGCGGCTGGGAGAATAACTGTCCCTGAGTCTGCACATTATAACCTTTCAGGTACTCCTTATCGCTTTCTCCTAGTGTTTCGAAATACTCTCCAGGCTGCTCTTTCGGTGATGTTGCATTTCCATCACTGAATGATCCTTGAAACTTCGGCATAAAGTCTACAATTTCCTTCGCCTTGTTGGCAAGTATCCATTCATTAGTATCCTGGTCAACCCTTGCTTGAGGAGTTCTATAAAAGTTACCATCGGTGTCTACCAGATAGTCTTCACCCTCAATACCCCAACCAAGGAGTTTCTGCCATTCCTCAGATAAAATATCATCAAAGAACTTCATCACTCTATCAGGGTTCTTACAATCTACAGTTAATGCAAACCCACTGTTAAGATTAAGAGTAGGATTAGTCAAGTACCAGTCCTTAATGCTTGTGTCAAAGGTAATAGGCAATGGCATGTACTGTCTGTCTTCCTTACCTTGTTGCAACAGTGACTTGTTTGCGGTATCAAAATTCCAGCGCTGATCATAAAGACCAAGTACCCTTCCACTGGATAACTTTGCTATGTATTGGTCGTAATTCATTACAAAAGCTTCTTGATCAACCAAATTCAAATGGTACATTTCATTAAGCTTTTTGAAATATTTTTTAGAAACTTCTTTATCCTGATATATCTTCGCTATATTGTTGTCTACTATAACACTTCCGTCATTTGGATATCCAGAAAGTTGTGCAGGTGCATTTCTAAGAGGCCAGTCCCTGCTGGGGTCAGTAAGAATTTCAAAACCTATAGTCGGTTGTCCATCGATTGTGGGGAATTTTTCCTTGTATCTTTGTATAACATCAAAGAACTCATCCAGTGTCTTAACTTTTGGATATCCTAACTCTTTCATTACTGCTTTCTGGATCCAGAAAGCAGGACCATATGATTCATTTTGATAAACCGTTCCTGAAAGAACACCATAATTAGGCAATACATAAACATGTCCTCTGGAAGGATCAATTAACTGCTTAATTATTGGACCATAATACTTTTTAATATTAGGGTACTTATCACTCGTTATATAATCTTCAAGAGGTACGAGAGCATCTGCATCAAGGAACAACTCAATTCCTGATTGTTCACCCCTAAGTCCCATAATGTCAGGATATTTACCGCCCGCTACCATTATACCAGCTTTTTGCTTAGCATCACCAACAAGAAATTCAAACCCAAAGGAAACACCAAGTTCATCCTTCAACTTCTTATAAATTTTGTTGTCCTTTGTTGGATTTGTACCGGCCTGAGCATTATATACTTTAATTACAATAGGGTCTAAACCGTCAGTTGTCTGATTCCCAGAATTATTGCTTTCCTTAGGCGGTGCTTTTGTTCCGCCACAACCTGTCAAAATAAGGCTTAGCAGAAGTAAAACAGAAATACAACTTACTAATAACCTCTTACTATTTCTTTTCATTGTCTTTCCCCCTTATGAAATTAATAGCATTGCCAATAGAACCATTGAGACACACAAACAATGCCTATACTACATTATACGATAATTGTGTATTATTTCAATTTCATAAAATAAAGGTTTAACCCCTAAAAATTAAACCTTTTTTTTATAGCACATTATATTATTTAAATAAAATATTTTAATAGAATCATTTTCGTGATTAATATATTACTGATGCTCGTCCCTTTTTTTAAAATCCATAGGTTTTACACCTGTATTTTTCTCAAAGTATTGTAAAAACACACTGTAACTTGAGTAACCTATTTCAATAGCTATCTCATTTACTTTCATAGATGTTTCTTCTAAAAGTCTTTTTGCCTCCTCAACGCGCAACTTGTGGATATACTCATTAAAACTCATTCCGAACTTTTTATTTATCAACTGCCCAAGATAAACCGGATGCATATAAAATTTCTTAGACATGTCTTTTATTGTAATACTGTTTTTATAGTTTTTCTTTATATATTTTTCAATTTTATATATACTTTCACCACAGTCTCTTTTTCTTAATTCATCTAAGCAATCACAGCAGTATTTACAATAACCATATAAGAGCTTTTCTATATCATAAATTGTGAGACTGAATTTTTCAAATACTGCAAAATCAAACTGTTTAATGCTGATTTTTTCGTCTGCATCTCGCATGAACTTCATGCAACGGTAGATTGCATTCATAAAATACATTTTGATTATTTCTGGAGCTATAAACGCTGTCCTGAAATATGAAAACTCAGTTTCCATAACACTTTTTAATTCTTCATAGTCAATCTTCTCTATTGCTTTAATTATCCTTTCCACATATTCACTGTTTTCAAATTCGTATTTCAAAGTTCTATCCTTAACATCTTTATAGAATATTACCTTGTCGGGCAGGCTATAAAAGCTATAGTTCAATGCAGTCAGTGCACTTTCATAGGAATATTTTATATCAGATAATTCTGTCACAGGCATACCTGCTGCAATATAAAACTTTTCATTGTGCGCTTTTAGCAAAAATTGGGCTAAAACAACTGTAAAATCTTCCAACCACTTATTTGCTTTGTCACCGGTAATTGTTCTCACCAGCAAACCACAACAGTTTTTATCATGATCTACAATATAAACTGAATTATTTATTTTGCAGTATTTATCAATTAGCTTCCTTAAAGATTCCTCTTCTTCCTGTTTTAAGCTTACATCTTTCAAGCTTGCATCTTTTCCAGCGATATATTCAGCAATATCCCCTTTAAGAGTCTTAGCTAAAATATAGCACCATCCTCCTTCTCCTTCTATTCCAATTTTAGAAGCAACCTCTCCAAACTCAGCAAGCTCTTCAATACTGCATTCTCCCTGAATAAGCCTTTTAATAACACTACTTGCAGCCATATTACTCTCTTCAAAACTATTCTTTTTATCTTTACTTTGTTGCTCAATTTCATTTTTAATATCATTGAGTACATTTATAATATCCTCTTCAAAAACAGGCTTAAGCAAATAATGCCTTACTTCCATCTGGATAGCTTTCTTGGCATATTCAAATTCATTGTATCCGCTAAGTATAATAAATTTTATGTCATTATCTTTTTTATTCCTGATATGCCTTATCAGCTCAAGACCATTCATCAAAGGCATTCTGATGTCGGTAATTATTACATCTGGCCGTTTTATATCAATAATTGCGGCTGCCTCAGCGCCATTTCGGCATGTACCGCATATTTCACAGCCTAGTTTTCCCCAATCCATAACTGTTTGAAGCCATTCTATGGAAAGAGGTTCGTCATCCACAAGCAATATCCTTATCATCTGATACCCCTCTCGCATCTGATATAATCCTTTTGTCTACCGGAATAAGAAGCATTACTTTGGTTCCAGTGTCAAGTTTGCTGTCAATATAGATTTGTGCACCTTCCCCATAATAAAGCTTCAATCTCCTGTAAACATTTCTTATTCCAATGTTTACCCCTGCGTCGTTATCTTCATCTGTCATATTAAATATAATTTCATCTAATTTATATTCAGGCATTCCACCTCCGTTATCTTCTACGGCTACTTGAAGGGTTCCATCCTCAAATCTTATTTTTATGTCAACCTTTCCACATTCCTTGATACTCTGTACTCCATGCTTGCACGCATTTTCCGCCAATGGCTGTATGCTCATCTTAGGTATCCTTATATTCACAGCCTCCTCTTGTATAGAAAAACTGTACTCGAATTTTTCCCCAAAACGAAACTTTTCAATCTTAAGATACATCTCGGTAAATTCAACTTCCTCCCGTACCGTAACAAGGTCTTCTTTCCAGCTTAAAAGCCTCCGCAGTGTCTTTGAAAGATATCTTATAACATCAACTATGCCAGTATACTCATTTTTAACACTTACAACCAGAATAGCATTCAGGGTATTAAAAAGAAAATGCGGATTCATCTGGCTCTGTAAAAAGTTAATCTCTGCACGTACTCTTTCTAGTTCAAGATTCTTTTTCTGTATCTGAAGCTTATACACATCGTTTATCAGCGTGTTTATTTTTGAGGCCATCCTATTAAAACTTCTTATCAGCTCACCTATTTCATCTTTGCCTTCGCTCAGTTCAAGCAAGTCGAGTTGCTGATTTCCTGATTTCGACATATGCTTTGAAAGCTTGTGAATCCTATAATTATACGACCTTACAATAATCCATACCAGAATTGTTGATATAAGGGCAATAACTGCCATGAGAATAAATATGTAATGCATAGACTGCCGGACAGGCTTAAATACTACTTCCTTATTAGCAATACCGACAAGCCTCCAACCTCTGAAAAATCTGGCATCCCCCAGGTTGTTATCTAACAGAATACTATCTTTATCATATTCAACAGTATCAAAGCCTATAATATCCATATTTGTGTCTTCTTCATACTTTGGGTTTGCAGCACAAACAATTTTCCCCCTGTTATCAACAAGGTACAAATCCATATACTCCTGTTCCCTCTTTAATGTCTCTTTAAATATGCTCATATCTATATCAATTCTAAGTATTTTTTCTGTTGAATTGAATGTTCCGTATTCATTCATAACTCTGAATATACTTAGGTACTGATTATATCTGTTTTCTGTATGTTCTATATGTTCCCTCATTTCCTGTGCATGGTCTACTATTGCTCCTGCTGGTTCTTTATTTTCTACAGGAGGGTCTCTCTTTTCCTTATATGCAAAAACAAGTACTTTATTAATTGAACTTTTAGCCCTATTGTACCACTCCTTATTCATTATCTCGTCATTAATCCTGTAATAGCTTCCGCCATTTACTATTGTTGTATTTTTGGTATATATCCTCAGATCAGATATATTATTGTAAATAGTTATGTATCGGGTCAGTTTATCCCTTAAAGAGCCATAGTACGCTTCATAGTATTCGTTTTCATCCTTATATCTTCTGTCTATTTCCTCATGAAGTGCCCTGTCGGTAGAAATTGAACTGGCAACAGCAATACAGGATTCAACTGCCCTTATAATATCGGTCTTTGCACGGTTATATGATATTTCCAGATTATTCTCTTCTCTTTCCCTTACCATATTGGATATGTTATCTAAAAAGACCAGATTAATAATCAGCATTGGCAGTAAGACGCATAGTATATATATCATCAGAAACTTGAACTTCAGCGGAACATCGTTTATTATATTGAAAACTCCAATTCTAGGTTTCATAAATTCATACCTCTTATTTGTTTTTCAATGCGGATGGTAAAATTTTCTCAATGTGTTTAAATTTAGATACAAAATAGTCTACATCGTTATAACCGACACTTTTGGCTATATCAGCTATTTTCATGTTCGTCCTGCGAAGAAGTTTCTTTGCCTCTTCTATTCTTACAGAGTGAAGATACTCATTAAACTGTATACCTGTATTCTTGCGGAAAAGTCTGCCAAGGTATACCGGATTCACGTAGAGCTGTTTTGCTATCGTTTTTAAACTTATATCCTTGTTATAGTTAAGCTTAATGTATTCTTTCATTTCTGTTATGATATCTTTAGGCGTATTTTTTGCAAGGGTGTCCATATACTCGGTAAGGAATCTGCATAACTCTGTAAAATCATTTTTCAGCGTTTCCAGTGTAGATTTTTCCATGCCTGAATTAAACCTGACAAAATGCCTTGAAAGCTCATCAATATTTCCGTTCATACCTAGAACAGAGCTTATTACCTCTAGTTCAAGATTCTCAATATATGCTTTAATAATCTCCGGCGCAGTAAGGTTTTTCAGAAAACTGTAAAACAAACTGTTTATCCTCTTGCTTAATGCCTTATAATTATTATTTTTTAAATCGTTTAGGAAATTATCAATATTAAAGTCATTGAAGTCATAGTTTAAAGTCAAATTCTGTATGTCACTGTATCTGATTATATTTCCCTTACCTTTGAAAAATTTATAACTTATAGCCAAATCAACCTGCTTATAGAGGTTTTCAAGAGACTCAATCCCTTTCATATTTTCACTTAACGCAACAGATACAACGCAATTTGAAGTATCCTCCACCGCACACTTCAATATATCGACATACTCATGTATATTATCATAAAATTCCATCTTTTTGCTTGTTATGATGAAAAACCTTCCTAAGTCATCTTCAAATATGTTATGGTCGAATCTGTTGTTCATACTTTTTTTTATTGTAGTGCGTATGTCTTCCCTTACTGAACGCAGTTTTATTTCGTCAAAATCACTCATCCATTTATCAAAATCATCTATTTCAAACATTATAAGACCTAAATCTTCATCCTTCTCAAGCTCAAGAATAAAGTTGGCACGGTTTACAATGGATTCTTTTACTTCACCGTTAATAATCCTCTGTATAGTCGTATCTGCAATAAAATCAAGCTGTTTATTTCTCGATTCAATTTGTGTGCTCTCTTCTTTTATTTGCTCACAGACTTTATCCATTACCCTATCAAGCTCATCCACATCCAATGGCTTTAATATGTAGTCGCTGACATTATACCTCATTGCCATCTGAATATATTCAAAATCATCATATCCGCTCAATACAACAAATTTGGAGCGTATATCCGATGTCTCGTAAACTGCTTTTATAAGTTGCAATCCGTCCATAACCGGCATTCTTATATCGGTAACCACTAGATGAGGATTACATGATTTCACAATTTCCAATGCATCTTCCCCATTTGATGCCTCACCGCATATGGAAAATCCATATTTGTTCCAATCGACCATAATCTTAAGACCCTCAATTACAAAAGGTTCATCATCAACAAGCAACACCTTCAGCAATACCATCAATCCCCTTTTTTACAATTAACTTATGCCATATAAAATATAATATTATATATTGAATTCAGTTTATCTCTCTCTAAAAATGTAAACCAATTTTATTATATAACATTTAAAGCTTATTTTCAGCAAATTTTTCTTTATATAATTTATCAAAAATATACTCGCTTGAATTTGGTTTTATGTATTAAATAAATATTTATTTCCAAGGTTTATTTCTAATTTCTTCAACACCTGCACTTTTAGACTTTACAGACTGTAGGTTATCTTATATGATATTTATAGGTATCAGGAGGTTTAAATATGTATAATTTAAAGAAAAGGAATCAGTATTATGTCACCATCTGACCTTGATAATATTGTACCCTCTATAGTTTATTTTGTAAACAGGAAGTCAACACCCTCCTGGAAAGTAGAAAAAAGTCTGATCGGTTTTAATGATCTTACCTTTGTTTACGATGGACGGGCAACATATATTATTAATGATAAGACGTATCATCTGAAACGCGGCGATTTTATTTATGTTCCTTCTGGAAGTCTCCGTGAAGCATATAACTGTGCGGACAATCCTGTACAGTTATATGCTATTAATTTCAGCTGGTATTTTCCAAGAAATAAAAATATATCTCTTCCACTCCCGTCAACTTTCCGTACAGGCATATTCAGCGAACTCATAGACCTATATAACAATCTTGACCGGGTTTGGATTGAAAAGGAACCTGGATATATGATAAAATCCAGAGCAATATTTATGCTCATAATACACAAACTCTTGTGCATTATGCACTTTAACAAACTTCCGGTGACTATGGATCAGCGTATCAAGAAGGTTAAAGAGTACATCCTATCCAATTATAATGAAAATATTATAGTTGATGACCTTGCAAATATGACCGGTCTTAATCCTGTATACCTTGGAGCCTTGTTTAAAAAGAATACCGGTTACCCAATTAAGGAATACATAAATCGTGTACGCATTAATATTGCAGAAAATCTGCTGCATACAGGAGGGTATTCAGTAAGTGATGTTGCAGAGCGATGTGGTTTCAGCGATACTTTTTATTTCAGCAAAGTGTTTAAGAAGCATAAGGGTTACCCTCCGTCAAACGCTTTGAAATCAAAAAAGCAATGAGTCTGCAAAACTTTACCTTTATCATTTCGCTTAGAGAGGCCTTGAAAAACAAATTGTAATTGTAAAGCATTTTTACTATAAGCACTAGAGTTTTTTATTTATAAAACTACAGAAGTTTCCTCCAAAAAGATTTTGTATATCTCTTTGTATTTCTTCTTCCGTAATACTATACCCTACATTTATAAGGTCTCTGTATTTTTCTATCAACACGCTGGAAATAACCGACTTTGAATGCTCCCATTTGCTTATAAGCTGTTCAAAAACACGGCAATCGGAATGCTGCGGTATAAATGACATTCCAAGCCATTCCATCCTCATTTTTGTTATTTGCTCTATAAGCGACGGTGAATTGAGATACCACCAGCAGCCAAAAATCATAAGGTTTCGAAACTTCCTTGCTGTCACAATCAGTTCATGCTGGTTTTCCAGTGACAGCATGGTTGCCAGAAATTTGTTATGGGGATACTTTGAGCACAAGTATTCCAACTGTCTTATATCGGCATATGCCAGAGAATCACCCGCAAGCCCAAGCTCAGGGTTTACACTGCGCTTTACTCCTATCATAATTGCAAAAGGTATGTTTTTTGCTTCACATACAGGCAACACGCAGTTTTCAATAATCTTAGCCGTTACAGAGCCATCAGTCATAGAAAAATCAGGCGGCAGTGATACTGCACAATACAATGCCTCCATTTTGTCTATCCAATTGACAATAAACCTTTTTATTTCATTTATTGTTGTGCCTGACAAATCACTTTGCACTTCATAACCTTGACTTTTAAGAAGCATATAAGAATCATTCCAGTAATTCAGAACTCTATCCAATCTAAGCGCGGCTTTAAACCTGCTATCTTTTTTATAGCCGCTTTCCCATACACTTCGTTCTTCGTCATCAAGCGGATCGTTTGTCATCACCACATATCTTATTCCTGTTATATCAAATATACGTTCAATATATGATGAAAGGTTCACAGAAGCATAAAATTCCCTATAATAGTTTAAGTCCTTTATATTTATATCAAGACCCAGCTTGTTGAAAATTGTTATTATTGACCTTGCCGGTTCACTTACAGGGGTATTATGCACAAATAAAGTGTTCCACACAAACTCCGCCTGCTCCTTTTTGTCCATATTAAAAAAACTGCTGTATTCCATATCAGAATAACGCATAGCTTCTGCCACAAGATAATGGTATGTAAGCAGTTCATCAATCCCATAAAGAAACATATTTCCAAAACACTCTGAAAACAAATGGGTATGAATATCTATCACAGGAACTTTGCTTATTATACTTTTAATTGCAGTCTCCAAATCATTCTTATTGATTGCTTGTTTCATTTATCATTCCCCTAATAATCAAAACTTATAAAACACTATCTTTGAACCCTTCCGGAACCGTCACCCTGCATAAGCGCTTTTACCTCGTTTACCGATACTTGATTGAAATCTCCTTCAACTGAGTGTTTTAAGCACGATGCCGCAGTAGCAAATTCAATGGTATCCTGCATGTCGAAATTACTCATAATCGAGTAAATCAAGCCCCCTCCAAAGGAATCCCCGCCGCCAACACGATCTACAATATGGACAGGGTAACTTTTTGAGAAATAAAAACCGTTGCCGTCATAAAGCATTGCAGCCCAGTTGTTGTCTGAAGCTGAAATACTGCCCCTCAAGGTAATTGCAACTTTTTTAAAACCGAATTTCTCCATAAGCTTCACTGCAACTTCCTTATATCCCTCATGACTCAGCTTCCCTCCGGTAATGTCCGTATCCCCGGCTTTAATCCCAAATACCTTTTCCGAGTCCTCTTCATTTGCAATACATATATCAACATATTCCATAAGCTCACTCATTACCTGTCCAGCTTTTTGGGGCGACCATAGATTTTTCCTGTAATTGAGGTCACAGCTCACTGTAATTCCCTTTGCTTTGGCAACCTTCAAAGCTTCCTTCGTTAATCCCGCCACATTGTCCCCGAGAGCAGGAGTAATCCCTGTAAAGTGGAACCACTCTACACCTTCAAATATCTTATTCCAATCAAAATCCTCAGCATCAGCTTCAGATATTGAAGAACCCGCCCTGTCGTATACAACCTTTGACGGCCTTTGGGAGGCACCCTTTTCAAGAAAGTATATACCGAGTCTCTTACCGCCTTTTGCAATTAAACTGGTGTCTACACCATATCTTCTCAAATCATTCAAGGCTGATTGCCCTATAGGGTTGTCAGGTACTTTTGTAACAAACGCGGCATCCATGCCGTAATTTGCCAATGACACGCAAACATTTGCCTCTCCTCCACCGTAAAAAACATCAAAGGAGCCAGCCTGAGTAAATCTCAAATACCCCGGAGGAGAAAGCCTTAACATAATCTCACCAAAACATATAATCTTAGCCATAATGAACACCTCAAACAAATATTCTATATTAACAATAAAATTTTTTAATATACATCCACTATATATTCGCTATATACTCATTTTTTTGATTAATGTACCATCATTTTAGTGACATATATTAATCAATTACTCCTTGCCATTCCTTGCTAGTTTTATCTTATCAATAAACTGCCTTGCTATTTGTGTTATAGAAGCATAGTCACCTTTTTTTGCTCCTTTTGTAAGGTTACCCCCTACTCCAACAGCAACAGAACCTGCTTTTATCCATTCATCAACATTTTCAAGACTGACTCCCCCGGTCGGCATCAAAGGAGCATAAGGCATTGGTCCTTTTACAGCTTTAATAAAGGTCGGTCCCAATATTTCTCCGGGAAACACCTTTATTATATCCGCACCTGCCTCCATACATTCCATTACTTCCTTAACTGTCATAGCTCCAGGCATACAAGCCGTTTGATACCTGTTGCACATTCTGACAACTTCAATACTAATGCAAGGGCTCACAATATATTGAGCTCCTGCAAGTATGGCAGTCCTTGCGGTTTCGGAGTCCATAACTGTCCCGGCACCTATAATAATCTGGCCGGAAGAATATTTGCCCACCAGTTCTTTTATTATTTCGGTTGCCCCCGGTACAGTGTAAGTTATCTCTATAGCTGATACACCGCCCTCAATACACGCATCTGAGATTCTGAAAGCCTGCTCAGTACTGTCTGCCCTTACGACAGCAACAAGTCCGCCCTTTTTTATTGTTGACAGCACTTCCCCTTTATTCATAAAACGTCCATCTCCCATATATAAAATACTATTTTCATCTGTTTATTGTTATAGTAATAATATATACTAATACATATTCCGATTTCTTGTTTTTCATTGCTTGTAAATATGCAAAAATTGCTGTATTATAAAGTTAAACTATATTAAATACAATTAAGTTTTTACATCTATAGCATTTATAACCTAAAGGGGTATGTTTTATGAAACTTTCACAGCAGGATTTTACATTTAGACAATATATGGAGACTTCTGATTTTGAACTCTTCTACTATCATAATAACAATCCTGTAGAAGTAGATTTTCACAATCACAATTTTTACGAAATTTATCTGTTCCTTTCAGGGAATGTCACTTATATTATTGAAGGGAAATCATACAAGCTCAAGCCCAAAGATATTCTTATCATTAATAATAAAGAACTCCACAAAGCATTTGTCGAGAGTGGTGTTCCATATGAAAGAATAGTAATATGGCTCAATCCTGAATATGTTAAGAGCCTCAGCTCGGATAAAACTGACCTCCTTACAGTTTTCGACACATCTTTGAGGGAAAGCTATAACCTTCTCAGATTAAGACCGGACATCACGGAATACATTTACGGCATTGCTGAAAAGCTTGGTGTGGTGATAAACAGCAAAACCTTCGGGAACGATATACTTAGAGAAGCATATATTATCGAGCTTCTTGTCTATATGAACCGCGCATATCAGATTTCCAGAAAAAACGGAATGGACTTGGACGTTGTAAATAATGATAAAATTGACAATATCATTCAGTATATTAATGCCAACTTGGACAGCGATCTTACTCTCCAAACACTATCATCTAGGTTCTATCTGAGCAAATTCCATCTGTTGCGTGAGTTCAAAAAATACACTGGATATACCATTCACAAGTATATCCAGCAAAAGAGACTGATTTTAGCAAGAGAACTTCTAAAAAACTGCAAGCAGGTAACGGAAGTATGCAATAAATGCGGTTTTGGTGATTATTCCAATTTCATCAGAGCCTTTAAAAAAGAATATGGACTCTCCCCAAAAAAGTACTGCAAAATGAATTATTTAAAAGAGCACTGAGATTATACTCTTATCCCTTCATTTTTCCTATTGCTTCCCATAATCCGTTCAGATATGCAATTCCCAGAGCCCTGTCATACAATCCGTATCCCGGTCTTGCTTTTTCGTTCCATATCATCCTTCCGTGATCCGGACGGATATATCCCGTAAAACCGATATCATGATAAGCTTTCATTATCTCAAACAAATCCAGCGAACCGTCCGACGAAAGATGGGATGACTCATGGAAGCTTCTTTCCGATACAAATTTTATATTTCTCACATGTCCAAAATGAATTCTCCCCATGCTGCCGAAATACCTTATAAGCTCAGGTATATTGTTTTTGGTGTTTGCACCTAATGACCCGCTACAAAGTGTCAACCCGTTATAAGGACTGTCTACAAGTTTTACAAGCCTGTCAAGATTATCTCTGCTTGTTACTATCCTAGGCAGACCAAAAAGAGGCCATGGCGGGTCGTCAGGATGTATTGCCATCTTCACATCGACTTGCTCGCACACTGGAATTATTCCCTCAAGAAAGTACTTCAAATTTGCAAACAGTTTTTCTTCGTCTATACTCTTGTATTTTTCAAGAGTGTCCTTAAGTTCTTTAAGCCTGTAAGGCTCCCACCCCGGTAGTGAAAACCCCTTTGAATTGGTTTCCATATCTTCCACCAGTTTTACAGGATCTGCCTTGCTTATAATGCTGTTATCATAAGAGAGAACCTCAGACCCATCCTCCAGCTTTTGTGCCAAATCGGATCTGAGCCAGTCAAATACAGGCATAAAATTATAACAGATAACTTTAATACCGGCTTTAGCAAGATTTCTTATCGTTTGCCTGTAGTTGTCAATATACATATCCCTTGACGCAAGGCCCAATTTTATATCCTCGTGTATATTCACACTCTCTATAACCTCTAACTCCAACCCTGCATTGTGAACCTTTTCTTTGAGCGCAAGTATATTTTCCATAGGCCATACATCACCTACAGGGATATCAAACAATGCACCCACTACTCCCGTAATGCCCGGTATCTGCCTTATTTGTTCCAGTTTGATACTATCCTGGTTTTCACCAAACCACCTGAATGTCATTTTCATAAAACTCATCTCCTTGTACTATACCTCTTCAAAACATTTCTGACTGCATGCTTTCCTGCAATCATTTCACTAAAATAGCCTTCAACTTTTGCCCCCAATCCTATTTTGTACAGATTCAGCCCAAAAAGCTTTTCATTTGACAATATGGGATACAGATTTTTACCTACAGAGCAAACATTTTCGAATTCAATTCCTTTAAGGTGACCTTGTAGTTCATCAAGCATCGGGTCAGAACTTAAATCCATTTTCTCACCCTCATCATCAATACCAATAAGATACCTGCACCAGCCTGCTATAACCAGCGGAATGTATTCCAGCTTTCCGGCATCAAGGTCAGGGTTATTGTGATATGTCTTTATTGTTTCCCCAAATCTTACAGGCATTTTCTGAGATGTATCAGTGGCAATCCTTTGAGGAGTATCCGGAATAAAAGGATTCGGCAATCTTACCTCTATTACTTCCTTGATAAAATCTGCCGGATCAAGAATGCCGGGATGCACCACAACAGGCATTCCCTCATCATAACCAATTTTATTTATAAGATTTACAAGCTCTTCATCTTTCATTTCATCCGCTATAAGCTTGTATCCTAAAAGACAGCCAAAAATAGCCAATGCAGTGTGCAGAGGATTTAGGCAAGTGGTAACCTTCATTTTTTCCACACGCTTTACTGTCTCTCTGTCTGAAAAAAGAACTCCCGCAAGTTCAAGAGGCATCCTTCCGTTTGGAAAATGATCTTCAATTACAAGATATTGAGATGTTTCTGCATTTACAAAAGGAGCAATAAAGGTTTTTTTGTCGGTACAAACTATCTCTGTACTTTCAAAACCCAGTTCATCCAAAGCACTCCTAACTTTTTCCGATGGCCTTGGTGTAATTTTGTCAATCATGGTCCATGGGAAAGAAACCTTGGAAGTATTGTTTAAATACTCTAAAAATGAGTTCTCTATAAGACCCTTTTCCACCCATCCTCTGGCAATTGTCAGAACTGAATTTTTCAATATATCACCATTGTTCGAACAGTTATCCATACTCACAAACGCAATGGGAAGCTCACCTGCCAAATATCTTTCATATGCCAGAGATGCAATTTTTGAAATAATATGTTCCGGCTGTACAGACCCGTTTTCCATATCACGCTTTACTTCCTGCAAGTATTTTTCTCCTCTGCCACTCAAACTGTAGCCCTTTTCAGTAATTGTAAAGCTTGCAATCTTAAGCGACGGACTTCTGAATATGCTTTTCAACCGCTCCCAGTCAGCTTCCCTGGATGTATCCGCAACAAGGCTTTCGGCAATACTTCCTATCACCTTTTTTTCAAGGCTTCCATCAGGCTTCATTATTACCAGAAGGCTTAGATTGTCATAAGGTGCATATATTCTGTCAATTATCTCATGGTCATAGGATTCGGCTGCAATTATCCCTGTGTCTGCTTTTTTCAAATCCAATAGCTTCTGTTGCAACACAGCAATAAAACCCTTCAATATATTTCCTGCCCCAAAATGAATCCATTCAGGGCTTCTCACAGTTTTTAAACTCATTTCTTCAATATCGAATTGGGGCAGCTCAATTCCTGCCTGCTCCCATTTTTTATTTTCTTTTAAATCATTCCTGTCCAGTTTCATAGTCTACATCACCCTTCTTTCACCCATTGATAAGCATTATATAACAATGCATCTGTAATTGTCATTGCTTTTGTTGCCAATAAAAGTGCAAATATTGCTTAGGTGCAAAATAGGAAAGAAGAAAAAATCGTTAGGATGTTCTAACAAATGCTCCAATAGAGTTAATCCTTCTTCACTTTGAAGCAATCTAATCATATCAACCTTTTCGGTATTTTTTTATCTATTATTCTTTGACAACAAATTCATAAACAGTTCTTGTTATAATTTTGCATATCGCATTTTAAAATTCTATGTTTTTCTATTTCTTCCCACAACATCAAAACTACAGTTGCCAATAGATAACACAGAATATCTTTTATGTCATAGGAGTTCCCAATGATTATTGAAATAACTTTGTTGTTCTGTAAATGCAGCAAATTCAAAATATGATAATACTGAGCAAACTCCACGATAATAGAAAATAGTAATAAATACAAAGGTAAAAACCTTATTGGCTTTTTCACAATCCCTTTTATAAAGGTGTACATTAGGATAACAACCAAAAAATCTCCTATGTAAGGTCTAATAATTCTGTCATTAACAAAAAGCGCAATAATTATTTCAACCATTAGTAGAACTAAAAAAACTGATATGTACTTGAGATTAATTTTCATAATATTTTACTCCTTCCTCTACAATCTATCAAAAAAATAATACTTCGGCAATTATGCGTTGTATATTTTATAGTTGGCATAAAAAAACCGGCTACCATTTTATTGGTTTGCCGGGCAAAGAGATACGGTCATCGTATAGACAACCGTTGATATTAAGACTGAATAAATCCACTACAGCTTTTCTTTTAATCGTACAATTCAGGCACCTCTACACAAAAATCTTTTGTAACTCTAGTTATACTGTGCCAAATTGTATTCTGAATTTTGTCATTTAATTTTAAGATAGTCTCTTGAATGATTCCAAAAAATACAGTTGTCTCTTCTTCATTCATATAACCTTTTACGTAATGGTTAAATAAACTATTAAAATCAAACGTAATACTTGGATGGTCTAATAGTTCGAAGTATTCTTCCTCATATTCTTCCTCATATTCTTTCTTAGAATTTAATAGCACATTAATTCTTACACCTATATCTGTATATTGACCATCGAAAAAGTATTCTAACCCTATGGAATCAAGTGTTCCTTTGTTTTTACCTATTTCCTTGGCATGTTGAAGTACAACATGATATAAGTTTTCTATTATTTTTATTTGTAAAGTCTTAGCCTCTTCTTCGGAAATATCAGGATAAACTTCATTCTCTTTTTCTTTGTAAGAATCAACATTTAACTCAAGGTACGTTGATTCAGCTTTAATGTCTTCATCTTTTGTATTGAGTATTTCCTTTGCAGGTTCTTCCTCCGAATTCCACGCTTCAACAAAAATAAATCCTTTAAGTTTAGATTCTTCCACTTGTTTTTTAAATTCATCACTTACAAATATATCTATACTAAGAACACACCATTTTCTGCACAATTTATATCGTCAATTCCGCATTTTTTTAAAATTTCTCTTGCTATTTGAGCTTTTTGTGCTTTAACCGGAACAATATGCTGCTAAGGCTGCATCAGTTACTACTCTGCCTACATAAAAGCCTTGGGGATTCTTTGCCTTACTAATAATGTCTGCTAAAATATCTTCTTTTCTTTGATCAAAATTTATATATATTGAATCAGCTATGGACTAGGGCAATCCTAATCCTACAAATATTTGATAAAAAACAGCACTTGTCATATTTATTGAGTCTGCACCATTTTCAATTATTGATTAGGCTATCCCCAAACCGACACTCTCGATATAATCATAATTATAGCCATTTGATACTATATCGTCATCATCAAAGTATGTATCCCCTGTTCCCTCAACGGGTGAAAGCGAATAACCTTCACTCATTGCTTTTGTGACGTCAATATGACTTACACCCTTGTGTTCCCCTGTTATTTTGTTATAAACAACATATGGTCTTTCTAGAATAGGTGCCGGAAATTCTTGAACTCCTTGTATATATCTTCTTAGCATAGAATAGTCAGTTGAATTAATTGCACCATCAACATTTACGTCTGCTGCTGAGTATAAATCCTCATACTTTTTTTCTCCACTATAATAGTCATCTACATTCATAGTCCCCAACAGATATCTTTTTACCAAAGCATAGTCAGTAGAATTAACTGAACCATCATTATTAACATCGCCTCTATGCCGATTTCCATATTGCGCCAAAGCAAACAACTCAGTGTCATATGCATCAGGAAACTCTGAATATACACTCTCAGTTACTGTTTGAACCTTATCTTCTTCCTGTTGTTCTACATTTACATCCGCATCAATCAGGTTTATAAGAACCGCATGCACATCAAGTATACCAAATGCTTCTA